>NZ_CP099918.1:306304-612608 GCF_030994125.1 Pseudoalteromonas xiamenensis
TATCACGCTTATCCCCAATTTGGAGGCAATTTGGATTAGTCCGGAAATCATCACTTGTTTCGTCTTGTCTGCCATTAAGCTATCAACAAACGATTTATCAATTTTCAAAAAGTCGACTTGGTGTTCAATTAAGTTGCTGAGCGATGAGAAACCCGTACAAAAATCATCTAGTGCAATGGTAAGTCCTTTTCCTCGCAATGCTTCCAACACATCCCAAGTGTAACTATTGGTGGCAATAGATTCCGTCACTTCCACCGTTAAACGTCCTGGCGCTAATTGATGTGTGCTGAGCGCTTTGAGAATTAAATCAATTTGATTGTTCGATGCTTTGAATTCATTGACAGAGCGGTTGATAGAAATGCTCACGTTGCCAAATCCTTCCTTATCGAGTAACGCCAAGTCTTGACACGTTTGTTCCAACACAAATTGGCCAATCAACTGAATTAAACCAAACTCTTCTGCCAATGGAATGAACACATTTGGTGGGATCATCCCCTCTTCATCGTCAAACCAACGTATAAGAGCTTCAAATTTCGCGATACGTTTCGTATCTAAATGCACTATTGGCTGATAATACACATTCAGCTTTTTTTCTTTTAATGCTAATTTAAGTTTTTGTTTTAAATGAATTTTATTGAGATACGCACTTTGAATCACTTGATTGTGTATCGCCACACTTCCTGGATTGGCCTTCTTCGCACTCGTCAGCGCGTGCGCCGCATTGCGGATTAGATTTGCCGCACTAATCATGACCGTTTCATCAAGTTGTGCAACGCCAACGCTTGCCGTAAGCTCAACAGTAAGTTCACCAAATACATAAGGTTGGCGTAACTTTGAAGAGAGTTTGCTGGCAACGATAAGCGCGTCGTCTACCTGTGAATTCGAAATGAGTATTGCAAATTCGTCGCCGCCATATCGACAGACTAAATCCTGCTGCCGAACACTGTTGCGAAGGCGTTTTGCAACCGAGATAAGAATTCTATCGCCAATTTCTGGACCATACACATCATTCACTTCTTTAAAGCGGTCAAGCCCTAAAAAGATGAGTGAACCAGCGGTGTGTTTTGCGCGAGATTCGGAAATGGTTGATTCAAGTGAATCCATGAAACTACGACGATTTAGCAAGCCTGTGAGAGGTTCGTGATTGGCGTAAAAGGTAAGCTGGGCTTCATTGCGCTTCCACTCTGAAATATCGCGGAAAATAGCGACGAAATTTTGTATTTCACCCACTTCATTTTTAACAACGGTCAAAGTTAATTCTTCTGGATAGATTTGACCATTTTTACGTCGATTGTAAATTTCACCTTTCCAATTGCCTTGTTTTGCTAACTCGTCCCACATGATTGAGTAAAACGCTTTGTCTTGCAGACCAGATGACAACACTTTTGGATCTTTGCCAATGAGTTCGCGCGCGGTATAGCCCGTCACTGTTTCAAAGGTGTTATTTACCATCATAATTTTGTTGTTCGCATCACAAATCATGATGGCTTCAGACGCGTTTTCGAACACGACGTTCGTTAACTCTAATTGCTTATTCAGGACCGTAATATAGGTTACATCTTGGATGGTGGCATTGAATACTCGTTCACCATCTTCTAGTAGCTCAACTTGGCCGATGATGTGCAACAAGCCACGAATGGTATTGCGGTAGCGGTGACTAACCGTAATGTCTGCTTTTTCCGTTATACCTTCCCGAACTTGAACGATTAGTCGCTCAAGTTTCTTTCGATCGTCACCATCTAAATTCTCTAACAAGGTATGCAAGCTTGGTGAAGCTTCAGGTTTCAACATCAGTCTTGGCATTTCATAGCTGAACCAATGTTGATCCGCTTTTATATTCCATGACCAAGAACACAGCTTTGCAATTCGTTCACCTTTGGTGAGGTGATTAAGTAATGCATCTTGCTGTGCAATTTCTAAATTGTGATTAAGCTCCGCCCCAACTAAATGACTAAGTTCTCGAAACCACTCTACATCTTCCTCCGTCATTTTTGGCGATTGCTCGAACAAACACACCATAATACCAATAGGCCGATGGTCGAGTGCACGAAGCGTAATTCCCAAATACCCATCCACATTTAGGATCCTAAGGGCTTCATCATCCTGATACTTTTGCTGTATACAACTGTCTATCATGCAAACTGAATGACTGTAACGCGCGTCCTTACATGGCGTTCCTTCCAAGTCATAAACGATGTTGTCGACTATTTCACCATTTAATGTATGCACTACGGTTTTTACCCGAGTGTCGTTGTCTGAAAATTTGCCAATTAAGCATACTTTTGCAGCAAATCGTTTGTGGAGCAACTGCGCCGCATACTCGTATCGAGATTCGCTGCTTGGCAAATTGAAAAAATGGCTAAACGTTAAAATCATGATTTTGAATTTACAATTGTGGATTGAGTGGTCCTTCAAGAATTTCATAGTACGGTAGAAAGACGAGATAAGTAATAACTTAGATCAATAAAATTTAAATCGACTTTCACTTTGTTGAATTTTTAGCCACAAAATAAAGCAACATAGAATTTCTTTCTGCAATTTTTAACAGTTTTTTACTGTCTATATGTCCTTGCCAAATGCACAATAGCCTCATTAACCGAATCCAAAATGAAGAGATACGTTCATGAGAAATACTTTAGTAGCACTTTCACTGTGCAGTTTACTCGCGGCTTGTGCGCACCATGATGATGTTCGCCCAAGTGAAAATAACACGCATTATGTTGCAGTTAATTCACAGCAAAAAGAAGAAGGTGGTCGTGAGGCGATGAAACAAGCCAAGCACTATTGCGAAAGTATCAAAAAACAAATGTATGTGATCAACGAAGAAGTCGTTTATCAAGGCTCGACACCTGAGTCTGAGTATTTAAGTAACCTTAAAACGGCAGATATCGTGTCAAACGTTGGCACGGTATTGTGGATTTTTGGTGATGGTAGAGTCGATGACGCAGGCGGTATCGCGGCGATTACAGGCGAGTCAGTCAAAGCATCGATGGGAAAACCTTACATTACTAAAATGCACTTTAAGTGTGATTAAACCTGACTTTAAGTGCTAGTCAGCCACGTTGAGCTTGTTTGGAAATTGGCTGAACCACTCTTCGTCCACAGCAAAATCACGTGTCTTTAGTGGCCGTTCTAAACAACGGCCACTTGGTTTCTTCCCATTTGCTTTGCTTTGTATAGCGCCTTATCTGCACTCTCTAGAATATCGTTAGGTGTATTTGTAATCCCATCCCAAAAGGCGACGCCAATTGAAATCGTCACCCGCCTTGCATGTTTAAATTCAACCTCTTCAACACTTTTACGTAAACGTTCGGCGACAGAAGTTGCAATATCCATGTTGATTTCAGGAAGTAAAACCAAAAACTCTTCACCACCGACACGGCAAACGATGTCACCAAATCGTGCATGTTTACTTAATTCGTTCGCTAACTGTTTCAGCACTTCATCACCCACACCATGACCAAATGTGTCGTTCACGTGTTTAAAGTGGTCAATATCGACAGCTAATGTCGAAAAACACTGCTGGTGGCACTCTATTTGATGCAAATGATGCGAAAGCCCGCGACGATTAAGTAAACCCGTAAGTGGATCGGTCGTTCTGTCGTAATCGAGTTTAACGATACGCTGAGTGAGTTTACTGGTACTGTCGACAATAGCGGCTTTTAGTTGTGCAGCCTCGAAATACCACGCATTGATATTGTGTACATTGTTGTGACCTATCGAATCGGTTAGTTCTACCCCTTTTGCCATTCGCCAAAGCGGCTTAGAGATTTTTGAACCAAACACATAAATACCAAGGAAAACCAAAAATATAGCGGGCAAATTCAATTCAACCACACGCAGCAAGGACCAATTTAGATTTTCTAAGGTCACATTTAAGGGTTGCTGTGCAACTACGCCCCAATGAACTTCAGGGATCGCCGCGAAGCCCGCCAGCATTAATTCACCTTTTGTGTTTGCAACTTGTTGTGCGCCAACCCTATCACTTAATACTTGCCTGACAACGTCATTTTGCACAACAATTTCTCCCACTCGATTAGGATCTTTGTGGTAAATCAGAGTACCGAGCCCATCTACAACATATAAAAATGACCCATCTTGGTAAAAATGTTCACCCATTAATTTGTTTAGAATATTATCGCCATCAAGATAAATAGCTCCGCCAATGAATCCGCGATAAGTACCGTTAAGGTCGATGACAGGTGCAGACAAGCTAATAATGAAATTGCCTGCTGGTGATACAAAAGGCTCAGAGACCATTGGCTCACGGGCTTCAAGTACCTTAAGCGATTGTGAATCTTGAAGAAATACGCCACTGACGGGAATTGACTGTGGATAGACGGAAACTATTTCTGCGTTTTCTCGCGCATAAATAGTTGCGTTAAATGTATCGGTTTGAAGCGTTAGCCGCTCGAGTTCTGACTTTACGACTTGCTCATTATCAAAATGCATTGCTATGTTTCTAGCGCTGTAGGCGAGCTGCTGAAGCGATGCATCCAAAAACAAACTGGTAATTTTAGCCACTTTTGTCGCGTAGGCTCGATTGGCCTCTAAGGTTTTTTGAATATGTAATTGACGTTGAACCTGATACGTCGCATAAAAGGAACTGAGTAACGTAATTAATACTCCCAATCCTGCTAATAGTAAGATGAGTCTTTTTAACTCGATTGTTTTGAACGATAACTTCTGCACGGCACACGCTCTTATTTAGACAAGCTACTCTAATCATAACGAGATTGCTGAAGGTATTTTTAATCTAAGTCAACTTTGTGTACATTTGTAATGATTACGGAAACTGGTTAATGGACGACCAACGTATCCAAAAACGATAACTGTTTTTTTAGAAAGGCTTTTCGGATAAACTTACGAGTATATTCAATATACAAATTGTGACATGAAAAAAGGCCGTACGGTTCACCCTCTCGTCTCTCAACTCACGTTTGCTATTTTTGCAGCGGCAATATTGTGGTTGCTGGCGACCGACAAAGACATACTTGTCGTTGGCAATGCGCTGATTCTAGTCTACGTTGTTTACGCATTAGCAAGTTGCGTTGTCAGAGCTAAAGACCGCGATAAAAAACACCATTAATTCAACACCACGTTTCGTGCTACAAGTGAAACAGTTTTCCGAATTTCTCTATTAGACTGCCAATTGAGTAAGAAACGCTGACGTTGCTTTTTCTTGTCTTCACTACACCACACTAAAGTCGACAGCGCTGAGTCTTTCTCTCTGCATTTCTCCGGCAAGGCATAATGGGATTCCCATGCCCGTTGCATTGATTCGTCTTGAAAAGTTTGTCCTTTGATAGTTAAAGGCAAGGATTTCGATTGCATTGACGATTTTTCAATTATAAATGAAGTACCATCTCTGCAGTGATAGGAATGCAAATCGAATAGACTGGTTTTAATCGCCTCTAGTGCCTTCAAATTAGGATGCTGCTTCGACGTCATCGCCACGGAAAGTAAGAAAAGTTGGTATTGAATATCTTCACAATTCGCCTCAACAACTTCTTGCTTCGCTGTCACTAAAAACGAATAGAATACAAAACAAATCAATATAAGCTGAGCCAACGTCTTCATATTGTTTCCTTACAATATCGTTATAGTTCGCCTTCATATGGCAGTGAATACGTTTGAGTTTATTCAAACTTTTACAATTGTACCGCTTAAAACATTTTCTTCTAGGTATATCGAGTTCGCGATTTCACATAAATCGCTGCCTACCACGACGAAGAATATTAAGTAGTTGTAATTTATTAGTTTTTACTTTTATTCCTTGTAGTGATAGCAATTATCTTCAGCTAAAGCGACCGTATTATGGGTAATGTCTCACATTGACAAGGGAAAAAGCTCAACGATAAGCTGTAACAACTGCAACATCTAGAAAGGACATCCTCGAATGTTTAAAAAACTAATTAGCCTCCCTTTTGTTCTTACTTTGCTGGGTTGTACCGCTACACCACATGTTGAGATTGCATCATGCAAAGAAACTTTACTTAGTTACGTCAATCTGCGTGACAACGGCTCACGGGCAGACTATCAAGCTCTTTTTAGTCAAGATGCTACCTTTTCTATACCTGCACTTAGTCTTCATTTAGTCGGTGCTGAAACCATCGCGGAACGCCAGCAGCAAGCCATTCAAAAATTCAAAACAATGCATATGATGACAACCGTCGATGTACTACCAATTCAGAATGAAGAAGCACATGCTGAATCATACTTTATTCTCTATCAACAAGAACGGGATAAAGTAGATGCGCCAAAAACAGTGATTAACGGAAAATACACCGACAAACTTCGCGTATTTGAGGGGAAATGTCTGATCCAAGATCGCCAAGTTGATATTATTCGCAAAGAAAATTGGTAGCCAGAAATGAATCAATAAACCGATTTTATCGCACGCCAGCGGTCGAAAAAAGATTGGATTTTGTATCATCTGAACAAAAAGCGGCTTCCTAAAAACAGGTAATCGCTATTTGTTTGGTACTCTCTGACTACAGCATTCAAAGAAGCGAGAATGTAGGCTTTACCGTTCATCAAGTCTGATTGCTGTCGAAAGCCGCCTTTATATTCGTTCTTGCAACTTGTTCAATTTTATCAGGTTAGCAACAACCTCACTGATTTTGCACCGCTATTTTTTGAGGTAGAAATGCCCTTTTTAAAGCGGTATCACTTAGTTCGTCGAGTCGAGCCAAATCATGAGCTTCACAATAGCGAATCCAATCTCAACTCAATATTCACGAATTATCGAGTTAAGATTCTGTTTCCCAATAAGGCTTAACATCCACGTATTGATGCATCAATGCACTATACGTGGAATGTTAAACGCCGAGAAAAAATGCAGGTAAAATACGCACAAAGTGAGCGCGTGCATCATTCAGCCTAATTCAATTACGATGCTATTTCTCTTTATCTTCCATGTCTAATTCTGTGACCGTAAAAGAAACCGCCGTGATTTTCCAGTTTGCATCCACTTTCACCAAGCTCCAAGATTCAGTGCCGAAGGCTCTCTTTTTGCCGTTTTCATGATCGCTGTAGTCAAAATGGACACTGCCAAGATGGCCGTCCGTCTGCACTTTGATATTCCACATTTTTTCTTCTTGGTCTTTATCATTTGAAATTAAGTTTTCAGGCGGACCAAACTTCCCTAGATTAACCGCGGCTGGGTAATTAGGCCGCTCCAATCGTTTACTTGCCAACATGTCGTCGCTAAAAACCGCAATAAAAGGCACCGTATCGCTGAAAAAGAGTGCTTTAAACGCTTCTTTATCTTTTTTGATTATACTTGTCCTAAATTGCTCTACGACTTCTCTTATTTGAATTTCAGAATCTGACATGTTCGCCAACGATGTCTGACTGAAGAAAAGCACTGGACTTAAACACAACCAACATCCTATTTTCATTTTAATCCTTTGATTTCAATTGATAACTCTATTTATAACCGCCTTAGATGCGACGGTAAAACGTACTGCATCAAAGGAATGTACAACTAAACTGCTGACCCGTCTACAAGGAGAGGGTTCAAGATGCACACTCGGTCAAACAACGGAGCTTATATGCTAACAGTTACCCAAGTCGCTAAAAAGTTTGGCGTTTCTCGTACTACCATTTTGTACTACGAGAAAGTAAAGCTGCTTATCCCGGCATACCGCTCTGAAAATGGATACCGTTGGTATGGTCAGATAGAGATTAAGCGCCTAGAAGCGATAATCGCCTATCGCTCCTACGGACTTACTATTTCAAACATTAAAACGTTACTAGACCGAAATGGAGAGACTCAAACCCAAATACTGAAAGACCACTTCAATGAGCTGGAAAGAGAAATCCAAAACCTACGCGCACAGCAAAAAGCAGTTGTCGTATTGCTTCAAGAACCAACTCTATTAGAGGAAAATATTGTGAACAAAGAACGATGGGTAGAAATCATGATTGCCGCAGGATTCACCGAAACGGACATGGTCAGATGGCATCAAAAATTTGAGGAACTAGAACCTAGTGAACATCAAAAATTCCTCGAATCGCTTGGTATTTCTGGTGACGAAATCACTAAGATCCGAGCTTTATAAAGCACAAATAGCATCAATAAGAGAGCCGATAACATTAAGCGGAATAAAAAGCCCGTTCAAACGGGCTTAATTTATTCACAAGTCCTAGATATTAACTCTTTTTAATTAGGGTAATATCATAACCACCATTTGCTGCAGCAATCAGTTTACCTTCTTTGTTACCCAAGCGAGGACGTATAACTTCCTGTTGCGTTTTCGGCGGCATGACAGAGAAAAACTTTCCAGTACCGTCTTCGTTTTCTGGTTTCCAAGATACGGATAAACTGTCATTTTTGTTGCCGAAAATACAACGAAAATCACCTTTTAGTCGATAATCAATGCGCTTACCCTTTTTGTTCTCGCCATGTGGGTAGAAGGCCCACGTATAATAGCCTTTCTCTAAAACGCTCTTTGTCGAGCGGTTGATTAAAATTGCATCTTCTTCCTTTTCAACAATAATCAGATCATGCTCTTCATCGATTTTAGTGCCTTTAGGATACCTAGATATTGGCCATCTTTGAGCTTCATAATGTATCTATCACCTTTTGCTGGCCTATAAATTTCCTTCTAAATAAAAAAGTTATGCTATATTTCCTAATCAAAACAAGTTATTCAAGTTAAACTGAACACATGTAATTTACTCCAAAACGGCACAGCCCTTTTCGAGTGAAATAAGTTTAAATAAGGCGAGTACCCATAACTAAGCCAATACATTGAACAATTCGGTCGAATTAACGAAACAGGATAAATAAATCAAAATGACAACGCTTAGCTTTTTGTTTGTACGATGTGAGACATGGGATTAAAAAGCAGGAATAAAAGAGGTCCATGCCCAAGTATGGGCATGGTTTTGCCTATTGCTATAAATAACGTGTTTCGAGGTGGGCTTTAAAATATGCAGCATTTAGCGCTTCGCCCGTAGCCTGCTTCACCAATTCGTTTGTTGTTAAAACACTACCTTTGGACCAAATTTTGGTATTCAACCATTGTTGAATTGGTTTTAAATCAGCGTGTTCAAAGCAACCAGCCACATCTACTTCTTGGCTCATTGCAGCTCTAAACTGAGCCGCATACATCGCGCCGAGCGTATAACTTGGGAAATACCCAAAACTACCATCTGTCCAATGAATGTCCTGCATACAGCCATTTCTATAGTTACCTTTTGTGGATAACCCTAAGTAGTGCTGCATTTTTTGGTCCCAAAGTTCAGGAATGTCAGAGGCGTTAATCTCACCATTTATAAGCGCCTTCTCAATTTGATAACGTAGTATAACGTGTGCAGGATACGTCACTTCATCGGCATCAACGCGAATGTAACCTTTCTCTACGCGTTGAATTTCGCGCTGAAACTGCATCAATCCCAATTCATTTGGGATAGCAGAAGCAAAATGTTGATTCGCGTATTTAAAAAGATGAGGAATAAATCGCTCATCTCGTGCTATTTGCATTTCAAAAAACAGAGATTGGGATTCATGTATCCCCATTGAGCGCGCCTTACCAACCGGATACTTTTTCAAACTGGCCGGTAAGCTTTGCTCATAACGTGCATGACCTGTTTCGTGGATGACACCCATCATTGCTTGAATAAAACTGGTCTCATCATAACGTGTCGTGATCCGTGTATCGTCGCTTACACCACCGCAAAATGGGTGCATGCTCACGTCTAAACGACCTCGTTCAAAATCAAAACCGAACAAATGCATCAAGGATTCACTCAGTTGCTTTTGCGCTTCTATCGGATAATGTGCTGTGCGGCCGACGTTGCTTTGATCTGGTATCGTCTTTTGCTTTTCTATCACGTCAGCGATTAATGAGGGTAACCATTTCTCAACGTCGTTGAATACACCGTCGACCAAGTTTGATGTCATCCCTGGTTCGTATAAATCCATCAGGGCATCATAGGCTGTGGCGTGCCCATCTTTTCGAATTTCAGCCTCTTCTTTTGACAAAGCAACAACCGCTTCAAAATTCTTTAAAAAGCCAGCCCAATCATTTTCTTTTCGTTGCACTCGCCACGCAAGCTCACATTTAGCGCCCGCTTTTGACTTGGCTTCGATCAGACTTTCAGGCAGCTTATTCGCGTGCATGTAGCTGTTGAATGCTTCACGTAAAAATGCATCGTCCTCGTCGGACAAAGGCTTGTCTCTCGCTTCATCAATCCAATCTAAAATGCGAGGCTCACTCGACAGTTTGTGGATATGCAGAGCAAGAGCTGACATTGCGTCGCTTCTCGCCTCAGCGCCGCCCACTGGCATCATCGTAGCTTGATCCCACCCTGACATCGCTTGCAAATGTTCAAAACTATCTAATGTGTCGTAATGGGCTTTTAATTTATCTATTGGACTCACAACGTTGTTTCCCGATATTGTCTGTTCTAGTTATAGGAATATGACGGCCAAATTTAAATAGCAAGTCTTTGAACCAACTATTACTCGTTGGTTTCTGTAAGCTCTGTTATGGCTCTTGATAACCTATCCTGAACATCCGCCCACTCGTCATTCGTTGGCGGTAGCTCCAACCATATTTCTGATACATCTGCTTGGTCGAGCGTAAACAGGCCATGATATAAACCTTTAGCATAATCAGCTTTGTTATCCGCCAGTTTAAGCGAGACAACTTTGGTGTGACTTATTGCCTCATTCAACGATTCGTTAAAGTACAAAACAGCCTTATTTTCACCTGCATGTAAAAGACGTGACTGCAAATCAGCGGTAGAAAAAGCATACAAAGGTTTATTCGGCTGATAGTGCGCTTTTACATTTCCAGACACCGCGACATTGTGCTTTTTGGGCATGTCTACAGGCACACCCAAAACAGCTTCAATCTGAGTTTTGCTTATTGGACCTGCGCGCAAAATTCGAGGTGTCGTAGAAGTTAAATCCACAATAGTCGATTCAAGTCCCACCTCACACGGGCCACCATCAAGGACTGCAGCAATCTTGCCGGATAGTCCGAATAAAACTTGCTCCGCCGTTGTTGGACTTATTTTCTTATACGGATTCGCAGAGGGTGCAGCAAGGCCTGTGTCCAATTCATTTAACAGCGCCAGCATTAAAGGATGTGCGGGACAACGAAGGCCCACACTTGGATGACCACCTGTCACCACGTCACTGACCATCTCTTGTTTTTCAAGGATCAAAGTCAGTGGGCCTGGCCAAAAAGCTTCAGCAAGTAGCAGTGCAGTATCTGGTACCGTTTTAGCCCAATCTTGAAGTTTGGACGCGTTCGGAATATGCACGATAAGCGGATGATCGGCAGGCCGGCCTTTTGCAGCAAAGATTTTTGCAACGGCATGTGGTTGACGGGCATCCGCAGCAAGCCCATAAACCGTCTCAGTTGGCACGGCCACGAGCTCACCTTGCGCAAGCAACTTTGCTGCGATTGAAACGGATTTTCCATCAACTAATTTGTCTGTGTGCACAACAGTAACCTTTGCTTAAAACCTTCGAGAAAACCGCGCTCAGATACGATTCACCAATGAGCGCGAAATAGCCGCGTATTATAGCGAAAAACTTCAAATTGGAGCAATAAAGTAGAACACTTTATCGACGGCTTGTTAGAGGTCATTTGTTAAACAGCGTTCAACTCTCTGTGTCACCGTTAGATATTTAAGGCTGCACTACCGAGAGATCTTGATTGTCTTCTTCAAGCGCTTTTAACACGATGCTGATTAAGGCTGGATCAGAATCTAAATTGAAGGCTAAACAAGCTCTGTTGGTATCAACTTCTTTTATTTCAATTCCTCGCTCGACTAAATCATAGGGCATGCCGATATGTTTAAGAGCTTCAAACATCGTGTATTCAGTCGTTATGGTGAGATCGACTCGACCTGCCAACAATTTTCTTGGAATCGCGGAGGCATCCGCTGCAACATCTAAGTTTTTACCCGTTTCAAAACCTTGGTTCACTAAAAAGTCATGTCCGACAGAGCCTCTAACTGTTGAAGTGATGTACTGTTTTGCATCTTCTAACATTCTGATTTTAATGTCTTTACGAGACTTTAATGTGAAAACATACTCTTTGACCGGTTGTAGTAAAGGACACCCCCAATGAAACCAAGACTCTCGCTCAGGCGTACGAAAGATTGAGAAAATAAGGGTATTCGGCTTTTGTCGCGCTATTTTCAACGCCCGTACCCATGGATACACCTCTATTTCATAGTCTACTCCCGCCTTAGTAAGAACCCGTTTTATTTTCTCCGTTGCGTCGCCAGTCAATGTGCCGTTTTCATCTAAATAATTGTAAGGGCGCCACTCTTCAGTGACGACTTTTAAACGGGGCAATGCATCCAAAGACGGACTAAGTAGGATAACGCCGAGAAAAACAAAGAGAAGACGCATCAACGGTTTCCTTATCTTATTAATTTTCGATTACCTTTTTAGCTTTTACCCCAATTACTTTCATTTGCAATTCGCGGATCTGATCAATATCGACTTTATTAGGTAATAAAGGATTCGGTAAAAAAATAAGATTCCGTTGTTTTACATTGGCTTGTTCAAACGCCTTAGCGTGATGGTCAAATTTAAAAAACAAAGATTCGAGACTACCATCCTCAATTGCCGCTTTAAGCCCTTTCTCCAGCCTCGCTTGCAATTCAAAATTATCGTTTGCAACATAAAAATACATAACGGCTGGATAGATCAAGGCTAAATGCTCATCCACAACAAGGTTGTCGAGTTCGCTTCGTTCGAGTTCACTGTATATTTCCGTTATTCCTCGCGGAAAGTAAGAGTTCGTTGAGGAGCTAAGTAGATGGTAAAAGTCGCGCTCTGGATGAGAAGAATCTGTCACAATGCCATTTTGCTTTAGTATTTCAGTATCGGGCCAATCTACACCACTTAGGGCTGAAAACTCGTTTAACCCGACAATATCGTTTACCTGACTAAATCGTGCAGCAGATTGTTTGTTAATCGCCATCAAACGAATACCATAACTTCCAAACGCTAAGGGGATTGGAACCGGTCTTGCAAAGGTTTCTCGGATAGATGATGCCATCGTCCAAAACACATCTATTCGTCCAAGTGATAGCTCCACAAAATGGCGTTTTTGAGTAATAGGAATGTCAATAGGCTGAAGGATATAGTCACCAAATTCTCGTTGACTTTTTTGTAGTGCTAGGTCTAAAACTGCAATGAAATAGCGGTTGTTTGGATTTTTTCGCAGGCCTGATGCATCGACAAACCGAACAATGTCAGTACCTGCATAAACAAACTGACTTAACAAAACAAGGCAAGTACCACAAAACCACTTCAGTGCCATAGTAATTTATTATTAAAAACATACCTTGCCTAACTATAGATGATGTTTACCAATATTGCTCAACGGTAACATGCCCGGGTGAGGCTCTACGATTTCGTTGTAAACCTCGGCTATTTAAAAGCGCGGTTGTATCCTTAACCATTTGTGGATTGCCACATATCATCACTTGGCTGATACTTGGATTGAGCGCAAGACCAGTAAAACTTTCAAGCTCACCTTCATCTAATAATTTGGTTATGCGTCCACTCAAGCCCATGGTTGAGTTTTCCCTTGAAACAACAGGGACATACTGAAAGCCTGATTGTACCGCTTTAATATCCGCGATTAAGCTTTGGTAAGTCAAATCGATATTATGTCGTACCCCATGAACTAACACCACGTGGCTAAATTTATCCCAGACGGTTCCATCAGCTAATATAGACAAGAAAGGTCCTATCGCAGTCCCCGTGCTCAGCATCCATAACTGTTCGCTTTTAGGTACTTCATCAAGGGTAAAATAGCCTGAAGGTTGACTATCAACCCAAATGTCATCGCCAACTTTAAGCGTTGCGAGTGGAGGTGTTAGCGCGCCATCTTCCACTTCAATAAGATAAAATTCATGATAGGCAGCATGAGGTGGGTTTACAAAAGAATACGCACGCGCAATCCGTTTCCCGTCAACTTCCAATGCAAGCTTGGTGAATTGACCAGCCGTAAATGGCTGAATTTTAGCATCTACTTTGATGGAGAACAGTTTATCGGTCCACCAAATCACATCTACAACTTTTCCCTTGTCCCAGTTAGCCATGCGCGCTCCCTTTTCTTTTAATTCCTTTTAAACTAGGAACAAAGAAACATTTTGTCAATTTGAGGGACTACACCAACGTTTTCCCAATTGAACTGGCAATAGATACTGCATTTTATTCAAAACAGAGGGTTTGATGGATAAATGAAGCCGCTCTATCAGCTCAGAAATTTCATCTTGATAATCCGCCTCCATGACAGCCGTAATATCGAGAAACGCTTTTTCAAATTGTGCTTGAGTAATTTTCTGGCGTTGAAATTGAGCAGACACATGCATGAGATCTATCCAGTTACGCCCAAACAACTCGACATTTTCTATGATGTCACCGTGTAATGCGTTGTAAAACCGGTCATAGGTTATCCAATCTGAAGACAATAAAGCCGCGAATAAAATGTTATGCTTTACCTTGATAGCACCCGTCATGTCTTCCTCACTTTGATAAAAAGACAAAGAACGCTGGTAGGCTTTAATTGCTTCGGCGTAGCGAGATTCAAAAAAGAGGATGTTACCTTCAAGCATTCGCTTTACCCCCTTACCACGGCTGCCAATCTTAGATTCATCGATTGAATCGAGCAGCGACAGGGCTTCACTAAACTTCTTCTGTTTTATGTAAACGATCACCGTGTTCACATCCAGCTTGGTCGCGGTTTCAGGCGATGGGTCTAGCCGTTTTGCACATTCATAGTGCCAAAGTGTTTGGTCGAGTTGCTCGTTGTAAATATAAATACCGCCTAATGCGAGCAGAACATTCGCTTTTATTTCCCCATTTAGCTCATCAAATTTAGCGTCTGTCATTGCCTGTGTAATTTTAGGAATGTCTTCCAATCGGCTGGCTCGATAGGCTGCAATCAACGCCAATCGATGTATCGCTATCGCGCCTTCGCTCTCATTTGCATCAATACGTTTTACCAGACGTTCGTACTCCATCATCGCTTCACTCGGGCTGGTGTAAACGAGCTCTTTAAAATGAGCCATATCACTGTGTGATACATGTGCCGAGAGATTAATAGCTAGCGTCAATAAAAGCGGAAGGGACATAAATAACCACGAACTAATCAGGGTTATTTCATCTTAGCGTGGATTGAAGACAAAAAAAAGCCACACGATGTGCGGCTTTTTGGGGTGTGATTCGCGTTGTTTTAGGCGTGTCTCCAAAACTCTGCGATTACGTTACCAAGGAACAGTGTCGTTTTGCAGTGCAAAACCAAGACCGTTAGATTGACTCTAATGCAATCTTAACCATCTCATTAAATGTACTTTGACGTTCTTCTGCAGGTGTTGCTTCACCTGTAATTACGTGGTCGCTTACCGTAAACAAAGCCATTGCTTTGGCACCATATTCAGCTGCAACACCGTAAAGGCCTGCCGTTTCCATATCTACGGCCATAACGCCTAGTTTATCTAGTTGTTGGTAGAACGAGCCATCAGCTTGATAGAAAGTGTCCGTTGTAAACACGTTACCTACTTTTGCCTCAATGCCTAAACGACGCGCTGCGTTCACGCCATTCTCAAGCAAACCGAAATCAGCAATCGCTGCAAAATCGTAACCACGAACACGTGCACGGTTTACGTTCGAATCGGTGCTTGCACCTTGTGCGAAGATTACGTCACGAATTTTAACGTCTTGGCTAATACCACCACATGTGCCGATGCGGATAAGGTTTTTAACGCCATACGTTGCAATGAGTTCACGAGCATAGATAGACATTGATGGAATACCCATACCTGATCCCATCAAACTCACTGGCTTACCATTGTAAGTACCTGTAAAACCAAACATGTTGCGTACGCCAGTCACTTGGCGAGCATCTTCTAAAAAGTTCTCCGCAATATATTTCGCGCGTAATGGATCACCAGGCATCAATACTGTTTCAGCAAAATCACCTATATTCGCGTTAATATGAGGCGTACTCATTGTTCGTTTCCTTTAATTAAGCTTTCTTTAGTAAAGGTGCAAAACCTTCACCGTATTCAAGCGCAGGTAAATTAAACCACTGGGCAAGGGTTTGACCTATGTCTGCAAATGTTTCTCTTTCACCGAGTGCTACTGGCTGCATCCCTTTCACATAGGCCACTACAGGTACATACTCTCGAGTGTGATCAGTACCAGCCGCCGTTGGGTCGCAACCATGGTCAGCAGTAATAATGAGTAGATCATCGTCTCTCATCTTGCCAAGTATAGTCGGTAAATAGTCATCGAACGTTTTTAATGCTTCGGCATAACCTACGGCATTACGGCGGTGACCGAATTTTTCATCAAAATCAACTAGGTTTGTAAATATGATGGCGTTGTCTGTAATCAACTCCATCACCTCACTGGTTTTCGCAAGTAAATTTTCGAGGCCTGGTGCCTTGAACTTTTGCGTAATTCCTTGATGAGCATAGATATCGGAAATCTTTCCGATACTCACCACTTCGCCACCGGCTTCAGCCAATTTATCCAACACCGTAGGTGCAGGTGGCAACACTGAGAAATCTCGGCGATTGCCCGTACGTGCGAAGTCAGCTTTGCTCGAACCTAAAAAAGGCCGCGCTATCACTCGTCCTATATTTAAATCATCAAGCAGCGCCCGTGCGATTTCGCATACTTGATAAAGTTTTTCCAGTCCGAATGTTTCTTCATGCGCGGCCACTTGAAAAACGCTATCAACCGAGGTGTAACAAATAGGCATGCCTGTTTTTACATGCTCTTCACCTAGCTGTTCTAGAATTGTTGTACCTGACGCATGGCAATTCCCTAAGATCCCGGAAATGCCTGCTCGTTTACACAATTCGTCAACGAATTCTTGTGGAAAACAAGGTGTCGTGTTAGGGAAATAGCCCCAATCAAACAGTACTGGTACACCTGCCATTTCCCAATGACCTGACGGTGTATCTTTACCGCTTGAGAGCTCTTTCGCGTAGCCATACGCTCCAATTGGCGTTTGTCTATCAGAAATCTCACACGTTTCTTTTCCTGCAGCTTCACATGCGTCCATCAAACCTAAACGGCTTAAATTTGGCAGCGAAAGTGCGACTTGTTTCTCTGCTTTATACGCAGCTAATAAATGAGCTAGTGTATTGGCACCTACATCACCAAACTGTTCGGCATCTGGTGCAGCCCCTATACCCAAGCTGTCCGCCATTAGAATGATTGCTCTAGCCATACCTTACCTCTTGCTGCGATTTCAGTGTTCAGTCTTTTCACTGTAACTCCGATGTTGGATACTTTATTGATACGTAAATTTATCGTACAGGACATAAGTCCTCAGTAATAAAAGCATAATAAAATTCAATTAACCCTTGTACCTAGCGATTTGTCTCGAGAGGACATAAGTCCTGTTTCACATCAAATAAACTCGTTAAATTTGCTCCCTAAGCGAGGCAAAAGAGATTATTCGTGTCTTTTTTGTTATTGTGATCTCCATCAAGAACAACTGCTGGGTGTGAACTTTAGTGACACGAACTATTATAGCCATAGCTGGCGCTTCTGCGTCGGGCAAATCCTTGTTTAGTCAAACGATCTACAATGAACTAGTTGCGGAGCTGGAATCAGGCGCAATTGCCGTTATTGAAGAAGATGCCTATTATAAAGATCAGTCGCATCTACCGTTTGAACATCGTACTCAAACGAATTACGACCATCCCGATGCATTCGAGCATGATTTGCTGCGCCAGCACCTAGAACAGCTGCGTTTAGGTCAATCCGTTGAAGTACCAACGTATGACTACGCACAGCATACACGCAGTGAAAAAACACGTATTGTGAATCCCGCAAAGATTTTAATCGTTGAGGGTATTCTTTTATTAAGTGATCCTGCGTTGAGTGAAGTATTCGACATTAAAGTATTTATAGATACACCGTTAGACATTTGTCTACTTCGTCGAATGCAGCGAGACATTGAGCAACGAGGGCGTAGCATTGCCTCTGTAGTTGATCAATATCAGGCGACTGTTCGCCCGATGTTTTATCAATTTATTGAGCCTTCGAAGCATAATGCTGACCTGGTCGTAACCCGTGGTGGTATGAATCGCGTTGCGATTGATATTATTAAAAGTAAAATAAAATATTTACTGCAAGAATAAAACGGGAACTATTCAGCATGACAACAATAATGAGCCTTGTGGGCATGGCAGTGCTCCTTGGCATCGCTTTTACGGCGTCCACAAATCGTAAAGCGATTAATCTGCGTACCGTTGGCGGTGCGTTTTTAATGCAAGTGTTTATCGGTGGCTTTGTCCTTTTCTTTGAAGCCGGTAAAAATACGCTTGCAGCAATGTCGAGTGGTGTTTCAGCCGTTATAGGTTACGCCAACGACGGTATTGGCTTCTTGTTTGGTGCGTTGGCAAAACAAGATGCGCTCGGTTTTATTTTCGCGGTACAAGTTTTACCTGTCATTGTGTTCTTCTCAGCACTTGTGGCTGTGTTGTATCACTTGGGAATTATGAATTGGATCATCAAAATTCTCGGTGGTGGCTTGCAAAAACTACTGAATACGTCTCGTCCAGAGTCACTTTCAGCGACAGCGAATATCTTTGTTGGTCAAACTGAAGCGCCTTTAATTGTAAAGCCGTTCATTCCAACAATGACTAAGTCTGAACTTTTCGCTGTAATGGTGGGTGGTTTAGCAACCGTAGCGGGTTCCGTTATGGCAGGCTACGTCACAATCGGGGTTGAACTTAAATACCTCATTGCGGCAAGTTTTATGGCGGCACCTGGTGGTTTCTTAATGGCAAAAATGATCGTGCCAGAAACTGAGAAACCAAAAGAGAATTTAGCGGAAGTCGATAGCGGTGACGACAAACCGGTCAATGTTATCGATGCAGCAGCAGCAGGTGCATCAAGTGGTATGCACTTGGCGTTAAATGTCGGCGCGATGTTACTTGCATTCGTCGCACTTATCGCACTGCTCAATGGCATGTTAGGTGGTATTGGTGGTTGGTTCGGTCACCCAACACTAACATTGCAAGAAATTTTAGGGTACGTTTTCGCTCCAGTCGCGTGGGTCATTGGCGTTCCATGGTCAGAAGCTCAGATAGCTGGTAGCTTCATCGGCCAAAAATTAGTGGTCAACGAGTTTGTTGCCTACTTAGACTTTATTAATTATCGCGATACGTTAAGCGAACACACACAAGCGATTGTCACATTCGCGTTATGTGGATTTGCTAACTTATCATCGATAGCTATTTTACTAGGCGGACTGGGCGGTATGGCGCCAAGTCGTAGAAAGGATATCGCACGCTTAGGACTCAGAGCAGTGTTAGCAGGGTCAATGGCTAACCTCATGAGTGCCGCAATTGCAGGTTTCTTCCTCTCGCTAGCTTAGAAACTTAACGAGATAAGCCACGTAGTTGCAAAACAATTGGTTGGTTGCTTTAAGGGGTTAAAGTGACCACACTAACTTGAACGATACTTCACCAAAGGGCCGCAAGGCCCTTTTATCGTTTCTGTACTCTGAATATTCCGGTTTTTTAGTGATTTTTTACCACCGCTTTCTCGTTAGTCCTGATAGTAAATCCCGTATCGACTCTTATACACTTCACCCACTTGTTTGTTACCTTAAATGACACGTAAAATAACGCGCCATCCGACCTCGATATTGGGGATAAAGCACCTAAAGGCCAATTCTTAGCGCGACCAAAGGACAGACATGAACTACATTATTTTATCGGACATACATGGCGACACGAGTTACTTAAGACAATTTGGAGAAAGATTGAAAGGTCAGGTCGAGTACCTCCACCCCTATTCGCCAATTGATTTGAACACCAAACTACCATCAGAATCCCAATATGAATTTTTTAAACGCGTTTCCTCTATAGATGTTTACTTTGAATCAGCTTTAAACAAACTAAAGCAAAGTAACAGTCCCGTTAGCGTAATTGGATTTAGTGTCGGTGCGACAGTGGCGTGGCGTTTAGCAGCGCTAGACCTGCCTAGATTGAATCAATGCATTGGTGTGTTTGGTTCGAGAATTCGAGATTACCTTGACATTAAACCGGTAAAGCCTACCGTCCTGCTCTTCTCAAACGAAGAGCATTATTTTTATGCCGATGTTCTGGAGTCTAACTTGGTTAAAAAGTTGCAACTTGCAATGCCACATGACGACATCAAAACTATTGCCGACGACGGTATTTTGTCAAAAACCATTTTTAGTTATGTAAAACGTTAAGCAGAAAAGCAAAAAAATGGCCACATTACGTGGCCATTTCTCATTTTACACTGCTATTTTTGCAACTTCGCTTTGGCTTCTTCTACTTTAGAAAAGTCCAATCCAAGTTCGTTAACGGCATCTTTGATGAGTGCTGGGTTTTGCATCACCATCATCATCAACTGCTGTAGTTTTTCTTGTGGGATCCCTAGTTGTTGAATAACACCCATGGCCATCAACGGATTTGCGGTAAGCGTTTCAAACAAAGATTGAATCTGTTCGTCGCTAATGTTGTGCTCTTTTAATAGGGCTAAGATCGGGTTCATTTCGATTCCTTTAACTGAAAGCCGACTTCATATGAAATGAATTTACGGCAACCAAAGTAAGTGTTATCAACTATTTTACGATACTCGTTGCCGCCAAGGCAAAAACTGCTTCATCTTCACGCCAGTCACGAGCATAACACCCATTATAACTAATACTGCACCGATTAAGGTATTTGGTCCAATAGGCTCATCTAAGAACATATGACCCCACATAATACCAAACAGTGGAATTAAAAACGTAACCGTAAGAGCTTGTGCAGCGCCCATCAAATCAATAAGCTTAAAGTATAAAATATACGCAATTCCGGTACAGATCACACCAAGCGCAATCACCGCCCAAAGTACAGTATTTGCTTCGGTTGCGCTGGGTATCGGTTGCACGAACAACACTGGAATAACAAGAAAGGTAGATGCCCAAAGGTTACCGTGTGCATTATCGAAGGCCCCAACTTTGGGTGCAATTTTCGTATAATTTGATGCTATGCCATAGCTTAATGTCGCACCAAGTGCGGCCAAGATAGGTAATAATTCGGAGAAGCTTGGCATACTTTGCAAGTCGACCAACGCGGCGACCCCTAATAATCCACACAAACACCCTAGCAATGTGCGCGCACTGATATCTTGCTTGAGCCAAACAGACGCAACAATAACTCCCCAGAAAGGTGCAGTGGAATTTAAAACCGACAACACAGAAGCACTTACGTATTGTGCGGCATAGGCGAACAACAGAAATGGGAGTGCCGAATTAAAAAGCCCCAAAATTAAATAATGTTTAGTTAAGCCTTTGCTATTAATGGCCCGTCTAGTGATTAATGCAATGATAGTGAGCGTTAACGCAGCAAATAAGACTCGAAGCTCAATTAAGTAAGCTGGACCGAGACTTGGTACTGCAATTCGCATAAAAAGAAACGAACCACCCCAAATCGCCCCGAGCAAAACAAGAATAATAAATCCTAACATTGTTTACTTATCCCAAATAATTTCAGCGACACTATGACAGGCATGACAAAATCAAACAAGCCACTTTTGGCACTAGAACAGAGGGAACAAAGGAATCGCGAGTTGAAAGCATGTGAGTACAAGCAAAATAAGGGGTGACGCAACGTGTTCGCCAGAATGGGCAATCAAAAAAGGCACAAACATGTGTGCCTTCTTCATTCAGTATCCTTGGTTTAAGAGCCCGATTTTACTCAGCGCGCTCAAGTACTGCGGCATAAAATCCATCACCTTCTGTATTCACGCCAGGTAATAATTTCATTTCTTCGGCAAGTTTGAAATTCGCATTATTTGCTAAGAAAGCATCGACTTGTGCACGGTTTTCTTCTGGTAAAATTGAGCATGTAGCATAAACCAGCTTTCCACCTAGTCTACACATTTGGCTATATCGCTGCAGAATTTCACTCTGCAGTTGTGTCAGCTCGAGTAGTCCCTTTTCAGATAAATTCCATTTTGCATCTGGATTGCGTTTAAATACACCTGATCCCGTACATGGCACGTCGAGCAAGACACGATCGAACTTATCTTTTAACCTTTTTACTGTCTTACTGTTTTTGATCACACGAGTTTCTATCATGTGAACGCCCGCTCGTTTGGCTCTTTTTTTCAGCGTTTGTAACTTATGTTCGTGTATGTCCATTGCAAGAACATACCCTTTATTATTCATCAGAGCTGCTAAATGCAAGCTTTTACCACCTGCGCCGCTGCACGCATCAACTACACGCAGTCCTGGACGAACATCAAGTAATGGCGCAATACGCTGTGAACCTACATCTTGCATCTCAAACCAACCTTCTTGGAAGGCTTTCGTTTTGAAGATATTCGCACCAGACTCTACAAGTAACGCATCATCGCCCTCAAGCGTTGTCTGTGTACGCTCTAGTTCCAACTTTTGTTGTAACTCAGCTGCTGTGCCTTTCAACGTGTTACAACGCAAATAGGTATTTGGACGAGAGTTCATCGCTTTTGCGATAGCCGGCCACTTCTCTCCATATTCCGCTTTTGCTTTCTCATGAAGCCATTCAGGGTAGCTCAAAAATGCGGATTCACTCGCATCCGCTAAACTTGCTTCAATTCGCTCTACCGTGATGTCTTCAACTTCATCGTAATCTGGTAACGTTTTACCATTCAAAAGCTGAAAAGCGGCCCACATAGCCCAAAGCGAATTAGAGCCAACAGCGGCTTCCAATTTGCGCTTTTGCGACAACATTCCATAACACGTCGTAACGTACTCACCTCGCTCCGCACCATTCCATTCAGGATGATTTCTAAGCGTGGTTTCAATCAGTTTATCTGCATAAATTTGGTCGGATTCAACGGTAGCAAGTGTCGATAGGATTTGCTCGATTAAGTAGCGATTTGACAATGTGGGACTCTCTGGCGTAGTGCAAAGTGTAAATTGTATATCGACACCCAGAAACCGCAAAGTGGTTTTCACATTTTGAGCAATTCATTGTAGACCTAAACGTATTGTGCTACTTACCGGAGAAGCCAAAGCGCCTATGCTTTGGCATCTCTTAGGTTAACTCATTTATTCAGCAACAACTTCCCAAGGACCCCATTGTACTCCTGGCTGTTCACCTTTAGTCCACCACTTTGCTTGGAACAGTTGATTGTTAAAACCAACTTTGTCGCCTTTTGAATAGGCTTTTTCAGCGCTCCACGCGGCAACACCACCAACAGGAGGTTCTTCTTTTGGTGGCTTAATGCTGTCCACCACCGTTACCGTTGGCCAGTTAGCATGAGATTTATAGAAATTGGTGACACATTTTTCGTAATCCCCTGGAACTAATGCAGAATATGCCGTTTGATAGCCCACAAGTTTACATTCAAAGGAATAACCTCCTGGACGATCAGCATAATAACCCCAATCCCCTTCCCAGTTTGTGTAAAGCACGTCCGTAGCGCCATTCAAATTTAGACTACCGTATGGTGTTTGTTGCCAACACGTGTTTTCCTCGTCCGTTTCGATTGGAATCGCATAGTAATTTGCCAACCCCTCCCAATACCTGATGCGATTTACTGGCTGACCTTTTGTACGATTTTGTTCGCCACATTCGATGCCACCATTAATAATGTTAATTGTAGTGCCAAATCCGTATCCAATGTTTGCATTCAACTCGCGAGCTGATGGCACCCAAGTACGGTCTATAACATGTAACATCGCAGGCTTTGGTGCCTGAGGTGTTAAGAAAAACCAAATAGCAGAAGCCAAATTGAGCCACGAATCTGCAACAAGCCCTGGATTGTTTAATAACACCGTTGCATCGCCATCGAACATCGCTTCAGAAAAAGCACCGTAGTTAAAATGATAAGACAATTGCTTCGCACCACGACCAAAATATCCTTCTCCGGCTTTGCATGGCCAGCGGCGATTTTGCCAATCATCTTGACCACACCCTGTCGTATACCCTGCTTGGCCCTCTTTCCAACCCATTTCACGCACATGTACTAATGCTTGTTGCCACTCTTCCAAACCTTGCGGATTATCAGATACATTATCTTTTGCAATGTGGCCCCCGGTCTCCTGCGAGAAGTGTGCAAACGCAGTGACGATAGATTTCTTACAAATTGCGTCTGCGTTACGTCCATCGGTATAGTCGCCACAAAATGCAGGAAACTTACCTACAGCTTTTAAAAAGCGCTCATAAGTGTATTCGGGTGCCGCCATTTGCGTTAAGAAATCCCATTCCACTTGACCAAAGACACGTTCCACTCGCTTAACGTTTGCCGGATTCGTTGAAGCACCAATTGTTATTTGATCAACAACCACATTGCTTGCTGTTTTAAGTGCATTAGCCCAAACCGCGTACATAGGATTGGGGGTTTTATCTTTTGCAGCTTGTTGTACTTCTTCTCGAGAAAGTAAGTAAGCACCCGCATTATCAGGGTCTGGTTGTGGATGCATTGCAAGAGCATGAAAGCTCCCGCAAAGTAACGACGATGCAACGAGCATCGATAGTTTCGTCTTTATCATTTAGTCTTCTTCCTTACATGTTGTTTTTGAGTATTTATTATTACAATCGATTCACATTATTAACTTTATGACATCGCTGTCAAATCCAACCAGTTCAGGTACAGACCCAAAATTGACAATAAATTAGTACCTATTTGAGGTTAACTGAATGATTTGTATTAAAAATAAGAGTAAGGTTGGGATGGGTTAAAGAGGAAAAAATAATGCAAATAAAACCTTTAACAGAAAACTACTTCGATGAAGTCATTTCACTCGCAAATTTGGTGCATGGGGATAACTATCTCGACATCGCCGGCTTACTTGACATGATCCGAAAGGGAACAAAATCTGGTCTGAATGCCTGTTTTGTCGCCGTGGATGATAACGATAAGGTCATCGGTTTTAGAACAACCTACGCAGCGACTCAGTGGTCGATAGACAAATGGTGCACTCCAGATAAATGGCCTGTTGCTAAAGACCTGATGGCGTATTTTAAATGTTCCGCGATTGCCCCTAAAGCACAAGGTCGAGGTATAGGACCCAAGCTACTCGAAGCCTCTATTGATGTGCTAAAACAGCAAGGAGCAAAAGCCGGACTTGCTCATTTGTGGATGCAAAGTCCAGGTAATGCTGCAGTAAAATACTTCACCAAAGCCGGTGGGGTTTTAATTAATACGCATCATGACAGATGGCTACCATTATGTCTGGAAGACGGTTATGTATGCACCATTTGTGGCAATGAATGTCGTTGCCAAGCCGCTGAGATGGCAATTATTTTTGAGCAAAAACAAGAATGAATAAAAATTACGATCCAATCTTTGCAAAACACTGTCAAGGGCAAGAATTTGCGCCCAGCTATTGGGCTTCAACCATTCCACTTCCCTCGGACATTATCCCTTTGTCGACTTCACAGTCTTTTGATGTAGCCATAATTGGCGGTGGATTCAGCGGTCTGCTCACTGCTTACTATCTTGCAACAGAACATCAACTAGAGTGTGCCGTTTTTGAAGCAAACCAAGTTGGGTTTGGTGCCAGTGCTCGCAATGCGGGGTTTGTGCTAAAAGGATCTGGGCGACTTAGCTACGCGCAAATGGCAAAAAAATGGGGGGTCGATACCTCTAAAGCGATTTATCACGAGTTTTCAGAAGCGGTCTGCCGTGTTGAATCTCTTATAAAAACCCACCAAATCGACTGTGATCCGCAGCCAAAAGGGTACATCAAAATTGCCCATAACCCACAGGCATTTGACAACTTAAAAGCGCAAGCCGACTTTCTGAAATTGCACTTAGGTAGCGATGCCGAGTTTCTGTCGATTGAAGAGTTAAAAGCAAATTACATGGATCACCAACAAGCATTCGGCGCACTTCGACTACCTGATGGATTTGGTGTGAATCCATTGAAATTGCTACTAGGCTATCGCAGGTTAGCGCAGTCTGCTGGTGTTAAAATTTTTGAACACACCCTTGTTACGGATATTCATGATACAAGTACAGGCGTCACTTTTCGAGCAAATGACCAAACAGTTAACGCTAAAAAACTTGTTATTACAGGTAATGCTTATAACAGCAAAAATACGCATTCAGTCATCAACAATCGTTACTTACCCATATTAAGTAGTGTGATGGTCACGAAACCGTTAACTCAATTAGAGTTAGAATCCAGTGGTCTAAAGACGAATCAAGTCACCATGGATACGAGGACGTTAAAGTACTACTACCGATTACTGCCAGACAATCGCTTGCTTTTCGGCGGACGAGGAGCAATTTTTGCCAAAGATAGAGATAAGCCTTTTTACCTTAATAATCTAAAGCGGGGTTTAAAAGAATGCTTTCCATCTCTAGCCGATAAAGACCATGAATATTATTGGCATGGTTACATTGCTGCAGCAATGGATGATATGCCGCACGTCAATGTTGTCGGCAATGTGGGCTACATTTTAGGTTATTGTGGCGCAGGCGTGTCGTTCAGCGCGCAAGCGGCCTACCGCTTGGCACAACAACTTGCGGGTGTTGACGTCCCCAACGTGCCATTATACAACACGGGTTTACCTTATTTGCCCTTTCCTGCACTAAGGCGATTTGGTCAATGGGGTTATTATCAATTCGCTCAGATAAAAGACCAGTATTTTTAGGCCTAAATTGATAAAACTAAATATGAATTCAACAAATTAATAACTTTGGTCGGTTGTGCTTTTTGTTCCCTTTGCTATACCTTAAAGCACAACTTGCCAGTGACGGCGGCTATGTTTAACGTACTAAAAAAATCAATTACGCTGTTGGCGTTAGTTATCTCAGTAGTTAGCAATGTTTATGCAAATAGTGCTAATTTGTCTGTTGCTGTCGGCATTGAAAACTATGATTTCAAACCATTTTTTGATGAATTCACGCACAAAACAGGCATCCAAATTGACGTGATGGCCTTTGAAAATAACGAACTTAAATCCCAACTGCTGCAAAAAGCCAATTCCGCGTCATTACCGGATGTTGTCATTGTTCCCTCTGACTATTTGGGCTTAGAGCAACTGCAATTTTCGACAATTCCAGACAACTGGCTAAATCAGGCACTTAATCCCAAAGCGCGAGAAAGTACAAAACATGGTTCTGGTTACAAGGGGATCCCATTTATCTTTGGCAATCATCTGTTGCTGTATTACAACAAAAAGTGGATTAAGGAACCGCCGAAGACATGGACTGAACTACTCAATCTAGCGCCAAAATTACCTCTCGGTAAGGAGCTCATTGCTTGGAACTACTTTGAAATGTATTGGTTTGCGGCATTTTATAACTCATTTGATGAGCCACTAATTCGAGCTGGGTATGCCACGATTGACCCAGAAGCGATGATCTCAAGCCTTCTGATGTATGATGAGCTAAAACAAAAATCCCATTTAGACATTGAATGTAATTACAGCTGTATGGTGGAAAAATTTGAATCAGGAAATGTCTCCATGGTGATTAATGGCTCATGGATATTCAATAAATGGATGGACAAAATGGGCGAAGACATTGGTGTTGCAAATTTACCTGCATATCATACAAGACCGATGCGCTCGTTCTATTCTCCTCATGTTATTGCTTTTCCTAATGACGGCATTGAGGGCAAAAAGAAAGCATTACTCAAGGCCTTTTCTCAGTTTATACAATCATCCCAAGTTCAAAATCAGGTCTGGGCGCGCCTTCACACTTTACCGGTTCGACAAGACACACTAGATAAATTGTCCCATAATGACAGTAATTTACAATTGCTCATCGATGGCTTAGAGAATACAGTAGCCTTACCAAATGATACGGCTATGGCGTATGTGTGGGAAGCCATGCTGAAAGGGATTACCCGTTATGAAGCTGGAATCATGAATGCAGCCCAAGCAGCGGATTACATGCAGTACGTTACAAACAAGTCAATAAATCATGCAAAACAAAAGCATAGCAACTGAGTTTAAGCTGAAAATAGGCGGATTCATATTACTGCTCTTTACCGCGGAGATTTTCTATTTTGCTTATGCTTCCTACAAACAAGCAGAAGACGTTGCCATTGAAAACGTCTCTCGGCGCGCCTACGGTCTTAAGTACGACATTAAAAACCAAATTACCGAGCTGAGTTATTTGCTCGTCCCGTTGATGGACAACAAAGTTCTTGCGGATTCACCCAACAATTTGCTCTATACCCAATTTGCTTTAAAACAGCTTACCGATCTGGTTAAAGATAATAATTTGGTAAAAAGTGCCTTTATTGCAGATGGCTCTCCTTATATTACCGATGGCTATCCATTGTATACCCTACGCTGGGGCATTACTGAAATCTCGCAGCTCAGCGAAGACATCATCTTGTCAAAAAAGCCTAACTTAGGTATACGCGCCATCATTTTCCCACCTCAACAATTACAAGATGCCAATTCTAAAAATGGAAAATTGCTGTTTGTTATCCCGCTTCGTGAAACGCTTCAATCGCTCGTACGGCCTTATCGCTATACAGGCGCTTTATTCGTTGAAGTCGATTTAGATGCTGTTATTGCAAATGCCTCTCATGAAAAAAGCAACCTAGGCGAACACTTAACCATCGAGTCAAACCAGCAAGTGTGGTTTGAAAAAGGCAAGCCTTTTAAAGATCACTTCTCTCAGTCAATTAGTCTTTTCGAAAATACGGATAATACGTGGCCAAACGCCACGATTAACGTGCAACATTCAAAAAGCCTTTATACTGAACGTTTTGTTCATTCTCTCTACTTAACTGCGTTTATCAGCATCATTGATTTGCTGCTTATCGTATGGTTTTTGAATTACTTCGGTCGACGTTTGATCCAGCCATTGAAACGCTTAGAAAAGCAATGTCTCGATTTTTCCACGGGCAATTTCAAAAAGTCGCAAGAACCCGTACATTTTAGTGAACTGCAAACCTTACAAGATACCTTTAATAACATGGCCGATAAGCTTGATGAACATGTGTCGAATTTAAAGCTGGCAAAACAAAAAGCCGAACTTTCTGAGCAATCGAAATCTCTCTTCTTAGCGAACATGAGCCACGAAATTCGTACACCGATGAATGGTATTTTGGGCACATTTCAACTACTTGCTGACGTTGAACACGATCCGGAAAACAAAGAGCTCGTCGATACAGGTCTGGTATCAGCCAAATCGTTATTACATTTACTCAACGACATTTTAGACTTTTCCAAAATGGAAGCGGGGAAATTATCATTTGAATACGTTGTCTATGATTTAAAATTCCTTTTCGAAGAGGTGTGTGTCGAGTTCAAGGACATTTCTAAAAACAAACAAATACCAATCAAGTTAAATGTCGACGAAGACTTTGAAGTTTTACGCAAAGTCGACACGCTTAGGATAAAACAAATTCTTCGGAATCTCTTGTCTAACGCCCTGAAGTTCACGCACGAAGGTGACGTCAAAATTTCACTCAAGGGCACAGAAGAAAAAGTGGAATTCTCGATACAGGATTCTGGCATCGGAATGTCTGAAGCTCAGCTCGAACGATTGTTTAATCGATTCTCGCAGGCGGATACTTCTACCACTCGAAAATACGGCGGCACGGGCCTTGGTCTTTCTATCATCAAGCAACTTATTGAGCTTATGAATGGCGAAGTGACGGTACAAAGTGAGGAAGGTAAAGGGACGACATTTAACGTATGCCTACCATTCAAACGCGAAACTCAACAAGTTAAAAAAGTAGCTGATGCTATCGTTCCTCCGGACTTAACAGGAAAAACGCTGTTACTCGCGGAAGATAACAAAATCAACCAAACCGTATTCTGCGCAATGGTCAAAAAGACAGGTGCGGAGATTTTGATTGCTAATGATGGTGTAGAAGCAGTTGCAATCGCCCAAAAATACTATGTCGATGCTATTTTCATGGACATACAAATGCCGAATTTGGACGGTGTTGGCGCGTGTAATCAACTTATTGAGCAGGGCTTTAATAAACCGATCATTGCATTAACCGCTAACGTTATGGCGAAAGACGTCGAGTATTATTTAAACAATCACTTTGCAGATTGCGTTGGTAAGCCAATCGAGATCCAAGCACTCTTTAAATCTATCTATAGTCATATTCCGACAAGTTCTTAAAGCACCACACGGCTCTTGGCGTCATTCGTCTGAGTTAATTGGTCATCTAGGAATAGATTCACCAAAGGATTGCGAACTCATCTTTTGAAAAGTGTCAACGCTAATTAGGATGGGTCACATAAATCAAAAAAGGGCTTCACTTTGGAAACCCTTTTGCTTTGAACGACTACTGTTCTTTTTTCGTTTGGTGTTTTTCAAACCACCACAGAATGTATTCGACTTTCGTCAAAAGATTTGATGGACGCGACGTAATGCCGTGTGAAGCATCAGGAATACGGACCATTGCACTTTCAACGCCTTGTAGTTTAAGCGCTTGGTAGAATTGTTCTGTTTCCGATATTGGCGTTCGGTAGTCAGATTCACCAGTCAGTAGCATGGTGGGTGTTTTAACATTGCCCACATAGCTAATTGGCGAGCGCTTCATATAGTGTTCCATGTGATCCCAAGGTTTACCCGGGAACCAATAATCACTAAAGAATGGGTATGCGTCTGCTGTCAGCACAAATGAATACCAGTTAATCACTGGTTTTGCGACCACCGCTGCAGCAAATCGATCAGTATGCCCTACCGTCCAAGCTGTTAGCACGCCACCACCTGAACCACCAGTAACAAACAGTTTGTCTTTATCGATAAACCCTTTAGCGAGCATGGTGTCAACGCCCGTCATCAGATCATCAAAATCATTGCTTGGGTAATTATGGTGGATTGTTTGCGCAAATTTTTTGCCATACGAATCACTTCCTCGAGGATTCATATACAGTACGACATAGCCTTTTGCCGCCATTAGCTGAAGTTCAGATGCAAAGTGAGGTCCGTAGTTTGCAACTGGGCCTCCATGGATCTCAAGAATCATGGGGTATTTTTTGGTTGCGTCGAACTCAGGTGGATAAACAACCCAGCCTTGAATATCCAGTCCATCGTATTTGGATTTCACCCAAATTTCTTCAACTTTACCAAGCGTAATGTCTGTAAGTGCATCGTCGTTCAAGTGTGTAAGGCGCTTAACTTCACCTTTATCAACTACGGCGATATCCGCAGGACGCTGTGTATCGGCTAGCGTAATCGCCACTATACCACGGTCACTGACGTCGAAGTCACCACCAGAATACGGTCTTCCAAAGGATGTGCTTCCTATCTGTTTTGTTACAACCGAGAACTTGCCTTGTAGCTTTTGTATGCCTAATGACGTTTGCCCTTCTGTATCATACTCAAGGTACACTGCATTACTGTTCCCTGCCCATTTCAGTCGACTGAAGTTTCGATCTAATTCTTCACCGTAAGCTTCTGTTTCACCTGACTTCAAATCCATCACATACAATAGATTGTTTTCATAGTTTGTTTGTTTATCATCATGCCCTAAATAGGCTAGGTAGCGACCATTCGGTGATACTTCAGGGTAACGATCTGGACCCAAACGCGAAGTAATCGCGGTAATTTCCTTTGAATCCATATCAAGCGAGTAGATTTCATTATTTGTTGGTTTTAACGCGTTATTTTCTCGTCGATTCGCACTGAAATAGAGTGTTTTGCCGTCTCGACTAAAACTGACCTTGCCACCGTGATCATAGTCACCCGAGGTCAACTGCCTTGCGTTTCCGCCATCTGCACTTATCCAGAACAGATGCTCAAAACCTTGGTCGAGATAACCCATTCCATCTGCACGATAATAAACATCGTCAATAAACACGGCTGGTTTCGCCCACGTCGCGCCTTCTGGCTTCCCCGATACATGAACTGGCGTTTTACTCGCTTTTGGTACAAACATACTAAACACAAGGCCAGTCCCATCAGGGGTCCAAGTGACTTTGCCCGGTGATTGTGTAAGATTCGTGAGCTTTGCAACCGCATTGGTTTTCAGCCATTTAATGTACACTTGTGGGCTTCCATCACGCGTCGAAATAAACGCTAATTTATCCCCTTTAGGTGATAAAACAGGTGAAAAGTCACGATGCACACCCGAAGTCACTGGCTGCATTTCACCGCTGATATTATCCACTGACCAAATATTACCGACTTTCTTGTCCGTTTTGATGTCCATCCGATTGCGAACAAAGTAGGTTGTTTTACCATCATTACTAATGTCGACTTGGCTTGCGTACTCGAGATCAAATACATTTATCGGCTTCAGCGACTCAGCTTGTGCTGTAAAACTGCACGCAGCACTGACGAGCGCCAAGGTAAATAGACGTTTCATTGTTCCATCCTGCTTGTTATTGTTGATGTTATCTAACTACCTATTTTCTTTTCACACCAGCAATTTGCGATGTAAACAAGAAATTATAGTGTTTCAAAATTTGTCTGGATAACGTTCAAAAGTGGGCAGTTCGAAAATACATTCGGTCCATTTTGCTTTTGAGTCCGTAAATATCCGGTCATCCGGTCCAAACTCAATCTCATCGACCAAAGACCCCGCAGGAACAACAAGGAACGTACCGGCCTTATTTAAATACGGTACTGCTCCTGCGCAATTCTGACAAAACTGCTTTGCAAATGACTTCGCCTGCGCGAGTTCAAAACGTTTAATTTGCTCCTCACCACAGATCCATTTAATTGCTTCTGGCTTTGTAAACACGTTCGCCGCATGCGCTGACCCTGTGCTGTGACGACATCGACTGCAATAGCATAAATGAAAGGAAGAAACTTCGCCGTTCAATTCATATTTGATTTGCCCACAAAGACACTGGCCGCGTGTCGCGTTAAACACTTTTAAATTACTCATAATGTTCCTACTATGTATTTATCTGACCAAAACGATTGATTATTTTTGCTATTCAATTACTTGGTTATGACTTACATTTAGGATAATTACAATGCAGAGTTTATCGAATGCCGAGCAATCCGACCGCTTACCAACAAAACCTTAAAACACTTTCAGACCGTCTCGTTGCGATTCAACAGCCAATTCGGATTCTAGATGCCATAAAATGGCCCCCACATTGGCGTGAGGAGTTTTTTGCGAAAGGGGAAAAAACACCACCACCTGCAGACAAAGCGTATTACCAGTCAATCCCGTTGGACTTTGACTTAAACACTGTGAAAGGTGAGTTGAAAAGCCTATTGGCGGACATAAAAAAAACGCTAGGTAAGAAAGATGCGCTCGGATTGATATTGCAAGACACAACACAGCAGTACTTGCAGGTCATGGACTTAATTAAGGACAGGGGAACGACTGGGTTTATCGATCACAGTCGCGCATTATATGGGTCCGCGCACGACCATTTGATTGGTGACCGCCGCTCACTCAAAGAAGTAGGTGAACATCTTTGCGGCATTTTCCACTTACCTGCAGCAAAACACATTTCGTTTGCTCAACCAAAATTGTACGACGCACCGAGAAGTGTTGAGATCCTGCAAAGTAAATTGGATACCTATTTCACCCGTCATAATGTTCAAGTCAAACTTTCCGACGGCATTGTGTCAGATGCCGCTGCCGGTGGTGACAGCATCAAACTCAACTCTCGCTCGTCATTTTCTGACCGAGATTTACGCGTGTTGGAAGTACATGAAGGCTGGGTCCATGTCGGCACAACTTTAAACGGTCGAGCCCAACCTTATGCTACGTGGCTGGGTGTAGGTTCACCGCGCATCGCCGCTCACCAAGAGGGGCTTGCTGTACTCATGGAAACTCTTACCTTCGCCAGTTTCCCTGCTCGAGCAAGAAGGATCAGTGACCGTGTTACGGCAATTCACATGGCGGAAGAAGGCGCGGACTTTTTAGATGTATATCGCCACTTTGTGAACGTAGGACTGAGTAAAAATGACAGTTACGCCGTTGCGCAGCGTGTATTCCGAGGCGGTAGAGTCGATGGTGGTTCGGCCTTCACGAAAGATCTCTCGTATGTCAGAGGTTTCGTTGAGAACCTTAACTTTATTCACAGCGCCATCTCTGCAGGCCGACCAGAACTCATCCCTATGTTGTTTGTTGGCAAATTGAACTTACACGACATTCCGGCTCTCTATGGCGCCTATTTAGATGGCACAATTGAGGCACCAACGTATGTTCCAGATATGTTTAGCGATTTGAACGGGCTCTATGTTTGGTTTGGCTTTGCTAACGGCATGCATTTAATTGACATGAAACGAGTGCAAAATCACTTTATTGACTTGTTCAAAGATATACCCAAAGTGTGCCCAACGACGATGAGCCCAACGGCGGTTCAAGATATCGAATGGTAAGCGTATTTTTCGTCGGATGAGCAGATATTTTTCTTATCCGACGCTTAAACGTATTCTTGAATGGACTATTTTTGGTATCGAGCAAGAAACAGTTTCACGGTTTCCAGTACTAAATAGTCAACATTGAGCTCATCTTTGCTCGAAATACCGTAAAGTAATGGATAGAACAGCAAGGACTTGAGCTGATAAACAAATTGCTTAGCCGCCAACGACACATCGTCGACAGTTAACACTTTCGCTTTCACCGCATCAGACAGAAACTGTTCAAAAAATCGCAAACACCCGACAGACTGACCATTCAACGAGTTTGCTAAATTAGCGTCTTGCAACATCTGCATAAAAGCTACTTTCGCAATTTTTAAAAACGCTGGCGACGTTAACAATTGGACTTCTTGTACCGCTATCTCCATTAGCTGTGATTCAATCGAGCAGTCCAAGGTAAACTGAAATTGTTTTCCTTGATCTACTTTAGCAAACATGGCTTCCAATACGGCCTGAAACAGCTCACCTTTAGTTGCAAAATGGTTATAAACCGTGCGCTTCGAAACCTCGGCAAGCGAAGAAACCTGATCCATACTCGTCGCCTCAACGCCTTGCGATGCGAACAATGATTCAGCTGCGGTAACTATTTGCAATCGTTTTTTCTCAGAAAGTTTCATGGTGTTTCAAGGTCATAGGACTAATTTCGTTAACCCTATAATAACCGAAACACACAAAAGTTACACCACACAGTTTACTTTTATAAAAAACAAAGTAAACTGCACAGTGTAGTTTACTTTATGGTAGATTTTATGAAACGCATCACGTGGTTCGTTTTTGCAGCATTAGGCATTGGAGGTGGATTTATGATTAACAATTTAAATGCTCGAGTTGATGAAAGCACTTTGACCTCTCAGCACCATGAGAACGGTAAATTTATTAATGAAACGCCAACTGCACCAAATACCTTAACAAAAACACTCAAAATCATGTGGCGTTATCTTCGCGAAAACCGCGTAGATACGGAACCGAATCGAGTTTTGCCTATGAAAGAAGTTTCAAGGGATTTACTCAATGGTTTATCGAACTCAGAGATCCACGTGATCAAATTAGGTCATTCTTCGTTCATTTTGAAAGTGTTAGGCGAATACTGGTTACTTGACCCTGTCTTTTCAGATAGAGCGTCACCTTTTAGTTTTATCGGCCCAAAACGTTTTCAACCTACACCCATTAGTATTGCCAACTTACCGCCGATCGATAGAGTCCTGATTTCGCACAACCATTATGACCATTTAGACAAAAATGCAATCATTGCACTTAAAGAGAAGGTTAAACATTTCTATGTGCCATTGGGTGTGGAAGGTGACTTAAAGCGATTTGGTATTGAAGAGAATAACATTTCATCATTTGACTGGTGGCAATCGACTTTGTTGGGTAATTCAACGGTTACGTTTACGCCAACTCAACACTTTTCGGGCCGAGGATTATCCGATGGAAACACAACACTTTGGGGTTCATGGGTCATTGAGGCGAACGGTCAAAAACTCTTCTTTAGCGGTGATTCGGGCTACTTCAATGGTTTCAAAGAAATTGGCGACAGATTTGGTCCTTTTGACCTTACTTTAATTGAAACAGGTGCTTACGATAAAGACTGGCACGATATCCACATGACGCCTGAAGAAAGTGTTCAAGCGCATTTAGATTTGCGCGGTCAAGTAATGATGCCTATTCACAATGGGACGTTTGATTTGGCATTTCATGCCTGGTACGACCCTCTCAATCGTGTATCTGCAGCGGCAGCTCAAGAACACGTTGCGCTGTGTACACCAATCGTAGGGGAAACAGTAACGCTAGGAAAAGCGTATCCAACCACTCCATGGTGGAAATAACAAACGTTCACTACACCAGTCTTTTGCGCGGTTTTTATCGCGCATTTCCGTGAAGTTCGTTTTTACAACAGATTAGTTATTACATCTGGTGATTTCGACATAAAATTTTTAAGAGACAAAAATAACGCTGATGGAAGCGCGTCCAATTTATACCAAGCCCATTGCAAACATTTATGTGGCTCTAGTATCTGCGCTTCTTGCCCTTCAGAAATCTCAGCATGCACAAATACCGTCACATAGTGCTTACTATCACTGGCGAAAACATCGTTGCTAAAGCCGAGCTCAGTTACTTTTGACACAACGAGACCGGTTTCTTCGGCAACTTCGCGAATCGCACACTCCGCAATCGATTCCCCAAATTCGAGATGTCCACCGGGTGTCGCCCATGTGTGCGCACCATGAGCGCCAATGCGTTCACCCAAAAGAATACGGCCATGGTGTACAATCACCACCGCAACGCCAACACGCACTTGTTTGTCATTCATATCGTTACTACTATATTGAAATGTCTAAAGTTAATTATTCAGTTCCTACAAGTTTCTCTTTCCATTCCAACCATGAAACTGTGCGACCTGGAAATACGACTTTAGAAAACATCCACGTTGATTTTAGCCAAGCTTGTATGACGTCCAACAACGCGTTTTCCAAAGTCTGCTGAGATTGTCGAACCCAAAAGTAAACTTCGCAATCGAATTCTTTGAGCTGACAAGGATCGACATAAATCGACCCTAAACAATACGTTTTTTCACTGTTAAAAATAGAATACGCAAAGGCGTCACGGCGCTCAAACTCGGCTTCATGAACCACCAAACTTGCAAGATTTTCATCAAAAGTCATGAATTCGTTCGGCCATTGACTATCTGGCCCAAACACCCCTTGTAAACCGCGCGGGTTTTCCATGACAGCGTCATAATCAGCGACAGCAACACTGGGTTCAAGCGGACAAAAATAAAATTGCGCGTTGCTAAAATTAAGCGGTACCGTGTCAACCTCGAAAGAACACTTCATGCGTCTCGCTTCTCGGCTTGATGTCGTTGCCAAGCTTTGTACAGTATAAATAGTCCGAGTAGCCCATCCACGGCACCACAAAACTCAGGCCACCAAGTTGGCGTGCCATTATTAATAAATAGTTGCTCGTGGTATGCATCATAAACCGCGTGCCCTAAATAAGCCGCTCCGAGTAGTAAAAGGAAAGGTCGAGCCGAAAACTTCAGCGCAAGTATCGCAGGTATAACAAACCACAGCGCATAAAGTGCCTCTTGAACAAGTGCCTCAATATGCAAAACACTCAGCGCAAACACGACATAATAGAGTGGGAAAGTTGCCAGTAGAATTGGATAATACGCAGACTTTTTCGGGTGCGTAGGACTTGGAAAACGGATAACGATAAAAATAGCCACCAAAATACCGATTATCAATGCCAAAATATTCATGACGAAACAGTCCGTGTTGATTGCGCCATCGCACCTTAGCATAACCGTGGTGCTTAAGACCAATTTTCACCGTAATCGGCTTGTTAAAATCTAAAAAAGTAGTACGCGATTATCGATAAAGCGACTCTTCACGCCACACACATCGAGCAAAATAGGCACGGACAACTCGGTGTGCCTAATTTGCGTTCTTGTTATTGCTTAACGTGCTATCACCGCCTCTGACGGTATAGACATATTGTGGTAGGCGTCTTTTGCCACAATTTGATAGCTAAGTGTTCCTTGCGGAGGCCATTCATCAGAAAAAGATGTTCTATCGCCCGATACATGTGTGTATGGCTCACCGTTCCGGTAAATAAGGTAATACTGCACGCCCGTGTTGTCACTTGCTGGCTGCCAAGAAAGGGTAAAACCAGATCCTCCGTCACGTTGAGATTGGAGCCCAACCACTTGTGATGGGGCTTCGGAGTCACCCGCAAAACTTTGGACAATTGGCGTCGTTGCAAGTATGTGCTCCTCTTCATCGACCGCAACAACATAGAATTCATGAATTTCATGTTGTGAGAGCCACTCAATGGTCTTTGACGTTGGCCCGTCGGTATGAGCGCGCAATTGACCGTCTACGTAAATTTTATAGTACTTGGTTTGGCTTATTTCAGCCCAAGATAATTTTACGCCATACACGTCTGCAATCGGCTCTGCGGTTAACGTGAATGGTAAACTCGTCACATTCGACATTGCAGAATGATTCTCATAGAAGTCAACAGCCTGAACTTGATAGCTAACCACACCAGATGGTGGCCAAGCATCGGTCCACGATGTGCTCATGCCATCTACATGCGTAAACTGCACACCATTTCGATAGATCAGGTAAAACCGAATTCCCGTATTGTCTGTCGATGATGTCCAACTCAACCGATTGCCGCCTTCAGGTAAAAGCTCTCCCGACAGGCTAACTGCCGTTGGTGATACAGAATCCCCCGCTTTTGTAACCACTTCATTAGACTGCGCCAAGACTTCCGATGTTTGGCTCACTGCAGTGACGACAAAGTGATAATCCACATTCAGCATTAGCCAGTCATTGTTAAAATGGTTATCTGCAGCATCAACATGACCTACAAACTCACCATCACGGTAAATGTAGTACGCAAAAACCTCATTGTTTGTCGCATTCCAATTGAGCGCAACTCCCCACGTTTCAGGTCTAACTTCCGCGGTTAACGTGATCGGTGTTTGCGGTTCTGGTTCGGTTGGGTCTGGATCAGGCGTACCGCTATCATCACCATAAATATCGTAATCGTTTACATAAGGGGCTTGAGTTTGATTGTACGCTATTGGCGTTTGTGTCGTACGCTCGCATAACGACCACCAGCAGGGAGTCTGTTCTATAAAACGTCTAGTTGCGGCAAACTTCGGGGCTTCACTATCTGGCTGTAATTGGTATTCCTTCAGTGGAAATGCCCCCCATCGCCCCCACGTTGCTGTGCTCTCAAATACGTTGAATATTTCGCCACCCTGCTCTTTCCATGTTTGGTAAATAGCATGCATTGCCTGCCCCATTCTTGGGTCACGATTAGCTGGCAAAAACAGTTCGTTGTTTATCCGTTCACGTTCACCAGAGAGATTGCCTGCAAACGTAATGTGTTGTCCGCCTTCATAGGCCGTCAGTTTGATACCATGTTTATCCGCAACTTGTTTATTTCGTTTGATAAACTCTGTCGTCATTGCAATTGCACCATGCTCCGGTGCTTGCGCCCAATCAGGTTCATCGGGGTCATAGGTACGCTGATAAAGCAGTCCATCATACATTTCTTGAAATAGTTGGCTAAACCCTTTTTCTGGCTCGTTGTCTAGCCAGTCCAGCCATAAAGGCAAATATTTATCTTCATGAAAGTAGCCAGCGAAATAAGGCGCAATAGCGACACCATACATGTCTTTGGAACACACATAACCATCTTCAGTTTGCGCATAGAGTGGACAACTCAGGATACGGTCCGTTACCCAATCATTGGCAACAAAACCACCCATCATGCACTTAACGCGAGATGCTTGTTCACCGAATTCTGCCTTAAATAATTGGCACATTTGCGCAGAGCGCATGCCAAAGTAATTGAGTCGAAATTCAAAATCAGTAACCGCGGCTTGCGGCCATGTCGCTCGGCCTTGTTGCTCCATCCACGTTGCGTCAAGTGAATAAGGATAGGCGTTATTCCAAATTTCATTTCCAAGCTCTATCGCAAAAGATAAATTACCATCGAGTTGACTTTTGATAAGTTTCGCCATCTCTTTCATGTAGTCATCGTTCACTCTCGCGGGGACATTGAACCAAGGCTCCGCTTGAACTTTGTTGGCCATTTTTATTGCGGTTTCAAATGGTGCGCCCTTGCCTAAGGCCCATGTGGCGTAACTAAATGCGCTTCGAGTTTCCCACGTTTGCTCACCATTTCCGTTGGTGATAAACATATTCAAAAAGCGTAACGAGCCAAAGCGCTTAATGTCTTCTAAAAACAACGGGTGGAATGTTTGCGTTTGGTATAGGTATTCAAAAGGAGTAAATGTAGCTTCGCAATCGCTAGGGCTATTTGCAAAGTGGAACGCATCACGGTTACAAATCCCCCCGGTGAAATAATGCGAATATTACGAAGATAATTACCTTTGTTTTCTGGATCGGTTTGCGTGATACGCACCATCAGAGCGCTGTCTTTTGGCAAATTGAGGATGTCACGACCAGGACTAGACAGTGAAGTTATTTTGCTCGCCCCTATGTATTCGAGTGTCCCCTCACCATCGTATAACACCACATAACGTCCTGTAGGTGCATGATGGTTATCTCCAAAAATAATACTGGTTAAGTAACGATATTGAACGGTTTGATCGTCTTCCTTTGGCAGCGATTTTGGCCAACCTTGGTCGTCCAAATCCAATTTGTCGTATTCGCCAGTATGCCATGTCGAGCTATTACCTGGTGCCCAGAGGTGGCCTTGACCATCCGATGCCTGCTTCATTACATCAATCAGCATCCACTGACTTGACCAATAATTAATACCCGTTACGTTGATACCGAGTGGAGATTTATCATTGACCGTTTGGCTTTGCACGTTAATTGATAGACTCATCATTAACAGCAATCCAAATTTGGCGAGCACACTTGCCTTCATATTTTATCCTTTGAACCCTATAAATTCAGGTTTGTCGAATTGGCTATTGACGCACAACATTGTTGTAGTTACATCAATATTAGTCCCCAACTTATCGACCTTGCTTAGGAAAAATGTAACAAGTTTTGTTTCTTTAGCGAGTCCAAAATAAAAAATACGAATAAAGGCTCAATAAATTTTGAGCCTTATAAATCAGTAAATTACATATTAACTACAAATTAATTAAAGGAGTAACAACGAGTTATATATATTCTATTGAACGTAATTTCCTTGCAACGTAACCCCACTGTATCGAGCTTGGCCTCGCAATAAAATATGCATAACACCTCCCGTTTTGCTGTCCAGCACACATTGTTCACGGTTACCCGTTTCAAAAGGACGGCAATCATAAAGTCCGGTTGTTGGCGGTTTGTTCATTCGCACAAAGAGGTCTACATCGCCTGTTCCTCCTGAAGTGTTAATTGAAACAGTCGTATTGGGCGGCACATCAAAGCTATAACGTATATCTGAGTTCAGCCCGCCGGCAAGGTCCGTAACCGGGATGCCATTTTGCAAGCACAGCCCTTTGCATACGTCTGTTCGACTTCCCACCAGCGCTTTTAATATTGCTCCGCTGTATCCTTGATAGGCATTTAGCATGACATACCATTCACCTTGCTGCGGATTCGCAAATTCACAACTCTCATTGTTTCCGGATTGAAAAGGTCGGCAGTCATAGTCGGTTATCGTCGGCTTCATTCCTTGCCTCACATAAAGATCTGCATCGCCATTTCCTCCTGTTAGCAAAACCTGCAACGAAGGCTCTTGTTTGGTTAAGGTAAACTTGTAGACCTGCTGCGTATCGCGCAAGCCACTTACCGAAATGCCATTATTAAGTGCTAACTCAGGTATTGGTGCATCTTGATCCGGTGTTTCACCATCAAACGAAAATAACAGATGATTCGGCGAATTTACTTTTAGATCGGTTAATTTATTTTTCGAACTTCTGCGAATCAGTTCTGCTTTAATTTCCGGCGGTGACAATTCAGGCTTACTTTCAAGAAGCAGTGCTGCCGCTCCAGCAACATGTGGTGCGGCCATCGATGTACCACTAATAACGTGAGTCGCCGTTGAAGACCCTATCCAAGTAGACGTGATATCGCTGCCTGGTGCAAACACGTCAACGCAACCACCAAAATTAGAATATTCAGCTCGCTTATCGAGGCGAGTGCTAGCTCCAACCGTTATCGCCTCTTGTGCTCTAGCTGGCGAATAATTGCACGCTAAATCATTATCGTTGCCTGCCGCAACGATAAAGCTGATACCTGAACGAACGGCCGCATTTACCGCATCGTCGATCGCTTGCGAAATGCCGCCGCCAAGACTCATATTGGCTACCGCTGGTCGGTTCGCGTGTTGTTTTACCCAATCAATTCCAGCAATGACATCAGAATAGGAACCACTGCCCGAACAATCTAAAACACGCACGCCAACCAGGTTGGCGGCTTTTGCAACGCCATAATTGCGTGCTCCAATCGTTCCCGCTACGTGCGTACCATGTCCATTACAGTCACTTGCGTCGTTGTCATTATCAACAAAATCATATCCATGCGCAGCGCGACCTTGAAACTCGTCATGCCCGACATTAATACCTGTATCAATTATATATGCCGAGATGCCTCGACCTGTTTCGACATAATTAAAGGTGCCATTTAAAGGTAAATTGCGCTGATCTATTCGATCTAATCCCCAACTAGGTGAGTCCAACAAAGCCTCTGATTTCATTGGTGCTACCTGGATTTTCCTGTCTTTTTCAATGTAAGCAATACTGGGGTCAGCTCTTAACTGCTTAACCTGTTGTTGTGTTGCCGTGACGACCAGCGCGTTAAACTCCCCTGAAAATGTCCTCGACACAGCGATACCTAAACGACGCTCCAATTTGTTGGACATCATCGTGGTGAGCATTTGGGATTCTTGGTGACGGTGTTCCTTAACATGCTTAAGAACAACGATATACCTATCGTTTACTGCAGCATGTTGATTTGTCTTAGCGATTGCACCGGAAGACGATGCGAGTAACAACGCAACAGGGTAAAGCAAGTGTCTTTGTCCGCGTTTCATTTATCTCTCCTTAGATGATTTGAAAGCGCTCCAAGCCTAGGTCATGTTGTCGGTTTTAATATACGTTGTCTTGAATTTTAATTATAACTAAGACGAATTTAGTGTTTAGACTGTTTCGTGTTTCTGGAATACAGTATACCGATAAACGACACAAGCCGCATGTTAACGCCATTTTCCTCACCTTTATCGCGTTTTAGACGCATTAGGATTGCGTTCTCAATACGAAACATCAACACTCAAAGACAAACAACTAGAATTAAGGTTAGTCATGTTCAAACGTACTTTACTTGCGCTTTCTTTGGCAGGATTATCATCCTATTCCTTTGCTCAAACCTTTATACTGAATGCCGATGCAGCACTCGATGTTAAAACAGGTAAACTGATTCAGCCAGCAACGCTTGTCATTGAAGACAACAAAATTGTCAGTTTGGCTAAATCGAATAAAAAAGCCTTGCCAGCCGACGCGACTGTGGTTGATTTATCCGGGCATACTTTATTACCCGGTTTGTTCGATATGCACGTACATCTGACAGGTGACGCCCATGTGCATGGCTACAAACGATTACAACGCACGACTCAAAGACAAGCTATCACAGGCGTACGTAACGCAAAACGGACATTGGAAGCAGGCTTCACTTCAGTAAGAAATTTAGGCGCAGCAGGATACTCTGACATCGCGCTCCGCGATGCTATTTATGATGGCGATGTACCTGGACCTCGCATTTTCGCATCAGGTCCAGCGCTTGGGATCACTGGTGGTCACTGCGACGATAACTTGCTCACACACGAACATAAAGTCATTGCAGAAGGTGTAGCAGATGGTCCGTGGGCTGTACGCGCAAAAGTTCGTGAGAACATAAAATACGGCGTTGATGTTATTAAATACTGCGCAACGGGTGGCGTATTATCAAAAGGTACGAAAGTCGGCGCACAGCAATATTCGCTTGAGGAAATGGAAGCACTGGTGTCAGAAGCACACTTGCGCGGCTTAACCGTGGCTGCGCATGCCCATGGCACCGATGGTATCAAATCAGCAATTAAAGCCGGGGTTGACTCTGTTGAACACGTATCCTTTTTAGATGACGACGCTATCTTAATGGCGAAGAAAAAGGGCACTTACTTCTCAATGGACATCTACAATACGGAATACATTCTGGGTGAAGGTGAAAAAGCGGGTATTTTAGCTGAAAGCCTAGATAAAGAACGTGTTGTGGGCACAAAACAAAGAGACAGTTTCCGCAAGGCCGTCAAAGCTGGCGTAAATATGGTGTTTGGCTCTGATGCGGGTGTTTATCCTCACGGTGATAATGGTAAGCAATTTAGCCGCATGGTTAAGTTTGGCATGACCGAATTACAAGCTATTCAAGCCGCAACCATCAACTCCGCAACGCTGCTTAAACAGCAAGATAACTTGGGATCTTTAGAAGCCGGCAAATTGGCCGACGTAATCGCGGTCAAAGGTAATCCACTCAAACAAATCGACACACTTGAAAACGTTACGTTTGTTATGAAAGACGGCAAAATTGAAATAAACAAGCTGTAAAAAGGCGGGTAGCACAGCTACCCTTTTACTAATTTGAATATTTTGTAGCCGAACCAAGCGTCATTGAACACTTTTTAACTAGCAAACGACCACGCTTTGTTATAGTATAACATATCTAAACTATTCTGAGGTTGTTATGAAAGTATTGAGCTCGCTTAAAAGTGCTAAGTCACGTCCTGGATGCCAAGTCGTCAAACGACGTGGAAGAATTTTTGTTATTTGTAAAACAAATCCTCGTTTTAAAGCCGTGCAAGGCAAGTCAAAAAAACGAGCATAAGTTCATCTAGGGGGCTCTATAGCCCAACCTTCCAAGGCGGCGCAAGCCGCCTTTTTTCAGCTATGTGCACAGGTTCCGAAATGAAATTTGTGTGGGAAATTACTTCATTACTTTTTGAGAGAACGATGTCCAGCCACGACTAATGGAAAAGCCATATATTTTCCACATAGCCTTCTACCGAATTACTACGTCAAAACTAATTGCAATCTATTGATTTACAAAAACTTAGCTTGTTCTCATCACCTAGCTACACCTTGCAGAAAAGCAGTTGAATAAAATGACTACGTTCAATCAAATTCACTTGTCGTGAAAATAAGATCTTATCGTTGAAATATTATTTAATTTTATTGCATTTAAATTCATCGAGTGCATAATGCGCGCAAATAGATTATTAAACCTAACTGAAGAGGTAACCACACACTTTATGGAATTGAGCGCATTGAATGCAAATCAAACAGATTACCGTAAACTTGTTTCTGAACACGGTTCGCCACTGCTTGTTTTAGATGGCGATGCAATCCGAAAGCAGTATTTGTCGCTGCAGCAGGCGCTTCCAGGTGTAGCCCTTCATTATGCATTAAAACCACTGCCACATGACGCCGTTGTTGCAATATTGAAAGACTTAAATGGCTATTTTGATCTTGCGACCAATGGTGAAGTGGACTTAGTCCGCAATGTCGGCGTTGACCCAGAACGTTGCATACACAGTCATCCAATCAAACGCGATAGCGACATTCGTTATGCCCTAGACTATGGTTGTAGTACGTTTGTTGTGGACAACATTGTTGAACTCGAAAAATTTGTCGCTTACAAAGACGTTACCCAGCTTTTGCTTCGCGTTAGCTTTAGAAATCCTGACACAAAAATCGATTTATCGAAAAAGTTTGGTTGCCGTCAAGAAGAAGCTATTGGCTTACTTTGCAAAGCGAAAGAACTTGGTTTGAATGTGATTGGTTTGTCGTTCCACGTGGGTTCACAAGCCGTAAACCCTGTGCGTCACAGTAATGCGGTCGCGGCATGTAATCACATTATTCGTGAAGCAGCTCAATTCGGCGTAACACTTTCTACGTTGGACATTGGTGGTGGATTCCCAGTGAGTTACGATGGTAATCCAATTGACATCGTCGAATATTGTACACCGATCCGTGAGCAACTGGCGCTATTACCTGAGCATATTCGGGTGTTAGCAGAACCTGGCCGTTATATTTGTGCACCAGCGGTAACAGCTGTGTCGTCAGTAATGGGCATTGCTCAACGAGGTGAGCAAACGTGGTACTACCTTGATGATGGTGTATACGGTTCTTATTCAGGCCAAATTTACGACCACATGGTTTACCCATTAAGCTTTCCGTACGCATCAGGCCAGCCACAGCTAAGCGTATTGTCTGGTCCAACGTGCGATAGCATCGATGTGATCCGTGAAGACATCATGCTTCCTCCTTTAGCGGTAGGCGAAATTGTGATCGGTCACGTAATGGGTGCGTATACATGGGCGTCGGCAACTGAATTTAACTTCTTCCGTAAGGCTAACTTTGTCGTCGTTAACGGCCCTTGCGAGATAAATGCAGTCGTTGCCGCTTAAACAACGCTTTATCCCTTCAGTTTGAGCCCAAATTTGGGCTCTTTTTGTTTTCACGCAAATCATTGAATTACACTAATTGGCCCTTCTTCTAGACAGTGTTCGCTTCTGTGTCAAAGATCAAATAGTTTTAATAGACCAGCACGCGCTTTTTCTGCCGGTTGCGCCGCGAAACCAAGACGAATGTGCGTTGCTACATTCGGAGGAGTTATATGGAATTCGCGCTCGCTTTGAATGTATATTTTATGCTGCCAAGCTCTCTCTTTCAGTTCTGATGACTCACGCATGATATCAACCCAAAGCGCCATCCCCCCATCAGGTACTTCAAAACTCATGACGTGGCCGGAATGTTTTATCTCGTTCAGTACATTGATCATCGCATCCCGACGAAGTCGATATGCTTTGGTCATTTTCCGTAAATGACGTTCAAAATGCCCTTCAGCCATCCAATGACCAATTGATAGTTGAGTCAGCGCGTCATTTCGATGATTCATTAATTGTTTTAACGCTATAAGTGGATGAAGAATGTGTTGAGGTGCGCATAGATAACCTGTTCGCGTCCCCGCAAACATCACTTTTGAAAACGTTGAAAGGTAAATGACAATCTGGGCAGGATCGTCTGTCGCCATTGGTTTTAAAGGCTGACACGCGTAGTGAAACTCATGATCGTAGTCATCTTCAACAATAAACACGCCATACTCATAGCATAATTGATAAATTTCCAGTCTTTTCGCTGCACTCAATGTTACGGTAGTTGGGTACTGATGAAGTGGAGTTAAATACAATAGCTTAACGCGCCCTGCGCTCAGCACCCTTTTTAGATGATCTAAACAGATCCCGGTCCTATCTTGCTGAATGCCTACTAGCTGTGCTCCGCATGATTCAAATACTTTTCGTGCTGGTGGATAACCGAGTACCTCAATCGCCACTTTGTCCCCAGGATTTATGAATAACGTAGCAATGAGAAACAAGGCTTCCTGCGAACCATTACACACCAAAACATCATCAAACGTCGCTCCCCGAGCGCGACGTAGATAGTGTAGAATTTGTTCTTTCAAAAGCGGCACGCCAGTGATTTCACCATAGTGCAATGCATGAGCATTTGCTTGACGACACATCACCGATAGCGAACGCCGGAACGAATCGAAAGGAAAAATGCTGATATCTGGCAACCCGCCGCCGAAGTGAAATTCAAAATCATGGATCTCTGATGTCGTCGGCTTGGCAAGGTTAAGTGCAAATGAAGGTGACACAGTGCGAAACGCTTTTAGTGTTTTACCACCTGAAGACCGTTCAATCGGTAAATCTGCTTCGACATAATAGCCACTGCGCTCTTTACTCACCAACCACCCTTCAGCGACGAGTTGTTGCAACGCGTGCATCATCGTATGTCTATTTACTTGAAAAGACTCAGCGAGAACTCGGGCCGAAGCCAGTTTTTCATTAGGTTTAAATTGACCCGCTCGAATAGCTTCTCTTAACGCATCTTGTACCGACTGATATTTTGGCGTTGTTCCGCCTATCATTACACCCACCATTCTGGTCTAGTTACTTTTAAATTTCTGGTTATTTTAGTTATACCAATTAAGGCGTATTTTAATCAACCTAATTACTGCTTAAGGAACCAATATGCTGACTGCACTCGAACTTACCTCTGATAAAATCAAGCTCGTGCCGCTAAACGAATCACACTTGCCTTCCCTGTTCGAAGCAGGACAAGGCCCGTCCGTATGGACCTGGCTATTTGGCAATTACTGCAAAACACCCGAAACGCTTAAAACATGGTTTCAAACAACGGCACAATTCGACCCAAACGAGCAGTTAGTGTTCGCCACTACGATTGCTCAAACAGGCGAAGTTGTTGGCACGACTCGTTTATTTCGCCTAGACCCCGCAAATCGGTCGATTGAAATTGGCCATACATTTATTACCGATAAATGGCAGCGTTCTTTTGTAAATACGCATGCCAAATACCTCATGCTCAAGCACGCTTTTGAAACGCTAGAGATGGTACGTGTTGAATTTCGTACGCACGAACACAATTCAAAGTCGCGAAAGGCGATTGCGCGTGTAGGCGCTACGTTTGAAGGACTGGCGCGCAAAGATAGGCTGTTGCCCAATGGTGAATATCGCAGTACAGCCAAATTCGCCATCATTGATGAAGATTGGCCTCTCGCGAAACAAAAATTGGAGCTGAGTTTATGAAACGTTACCCAAAACGACAGTTTATTGAAACGAACCCAAATGAACTTGTCAAAGTTATGTTGGCGTTTCCATTGGCTACGATTGTTGATCATCATCAAAACGTCGTCTTCGTCCCGCTTCAACCGGACGAATTGGGCACACAACTCAGTGGGCATGTCGCGGCGTACAACCCACTTGTTAACGCAGATGGCCAAGATATTGTTATCGTGTTTAGCGGTGAAGACGATTACATTTCACCGAACTTGGTGCCAAATCAATATTTGCCGACATGGCATTACAAAAAAGTTATCGTGAAAGGTACATTAAACACTATCAAGGATCCGAGGCTCGCGTGGCATGAACTGGTGAAACAAGTTGAGCATGTAGAGCAAACCGAGTCTTCACCTTGGAAAGCAAACTCGTTGAGTTTGGAAGAACAAGCGATGCTGATGAAACAAATTCAAGTCTTCACAATAGACATTGACTCTATTGAAGGTCACTTTAAACTCAGTCAGCACAAATCAACGGAGCATCAACTCGCCATTCGAGACGCGCTCCTAGCAAAAAAAGAGCAACATGCTGGAACTCAAAAAACTACTCGAGATGCTGAGATTATCGCCTGAACTTCTTGTTTTTAGTGATGTCATCGCAACCATTGATGCGCATTATCATTTTACAGCCGCTCGTTTTCACAATAACGGCTTAGACAATGAAAAAGGAACTAATTTAGGATCATGCAAAGTATTTGCTTTTGCAAAACAGCATAAGTTAACCAAGGACGAAACATTAGCTTGTTTTGCAGAACATTACTTCAAAGATGTACTTGTTCATAAGGATAGTCAGAGCCATCAGAATATCCGTCATTTTATGAACAGTGAGCATGGATTGGACCGCGTTATATTCGACAGTAACGTACTAATGAAAAAATAGGCAGAAGATCTGCCTATTTTTCTTTAGGGTATCAAAAGTGGAAGCTAATTAAGTTCTTTATCTACCCAAAACTTAGTACCTTTTAGCACCGCTTGAAGTGCCAGGCCGGTATCCGTTAACGAATAAACCGTTACGTCGTCCACGACCGCCTCAGCAGCAACAGCGACACCTTTATCTTCGTGTTTCGCGGCTGCATCCGCGTTTCCACCAAATGCCCAGCCATGTTCAATAAAACGTTTCATAGCTGCATCGGTGTGAAACACCATCACGATATTAAAGTCTTTTGCGCCTAGGCCTAAACCAAGTCCCGCTTCGGCCATATTCATATACGTTTGCTGGCCAGTACTGTTGTTTGTTACCACACCATAGCCACCACCAACACTCGCAATCAGCAAATTTACGTTTGCATTATCGAACACGGCGTAGCCTGGTGCAGAGCGAATTTGCTTTCTCACATCTGGTTTTTGAGCATAAAGTTGGTTCAAGGTATTCGTTTTCATACTTTGCACCACTTGGCGTTTTTCAGCTGGTGATGCATCACCGCTCGTTGCGCAGCCTGTTAATGTCAGTAAAAAACTGAGCGACACGATTTGTAATAGTGTTTTCATCATAAACCTCCTTATTGGTTTGCATTGAGTGTAGCAAAGCAACATAAGCGTGTGATGAATAAGCAAGAAAGAAAAAAGCCACGCAAAAAGCGTGGCTAATCGTTCATGGGTATACTTAAGGGATAAGTGTGAACAAGGCTTATTCTAGAGATTTAATAGTAAATTAAAATCACATTATAACGACGAGAATCATCGCTTTTTACGAACAATAGTGAAATCCGCTACAACTCGCTAAAATGCGTGCTATTCAACTTCTGCCATATAACAACACAAAGACCATGACGTATTTATTTTCGATAACCCTACTTTGGGCATTTTCGTTTAGCCTTATTGGTGTCTATCTCGCAGGCCAAGTAGATGCATGGTTTGCCGCATGGACACGCATTTTGCTTGCCACTCTCGTTTTACTGCCTTTTCTACGACCCTCTCGAATCTCGACACCACATAAACTCAAATTGATGCTGGTAGGTGCAATTCAAATTGGTGCAATGTACGGGTTTTACTACCAATCTTTTCTCTATCTCAGCGTTCCGGAGGTATTACTCTTTACAGTCATGACCCCGATATACATCACTCTAATCAACGATTTAATGGAAAAAACCTTCCATTGGCGTTATTTGCTTGTTGCGCTTTTGGCTGTCTTGGGCGCGGTGCTCATTCGCTATCAGACGCTCGATTTGAATTATTGGAAAGGCATCGCTATCGTACAAGGTGCGAATTTGTGCTTCGCTGCTGGCCAAGTCATGTATAAACACTTAGATAACCAGCTCACTATTAAGCATAGCGAGCGCTTTGGCTGGTTTTTCCTTGGTGCTCTACTGGTATCCTCGTGCAGTTTAGTGGCCTTTTGCAATGTCGATAAATTGCCCCAAACATCACTGCAATGGGGAGTTATCGTTTATTTAGGACTTGTCGCGTCTGGCCTTGGTTACCTAATGTGGAACAAAGGTGCTACGCTTGTGTCTGTGGGACAGCTTGCAGTCATGAACAATTTACTGATCCCCGCTGGCATTTTAGTTAATGTCATTATCTGGAGTAAACCAAGCGACCCCTTGCGCTTATCGCTGGGAAGTGCGGTTATTCTGTTGGCGCTGCTCATTGATACTTACTGGCAAAAACGTCGTATTTCAGCACAATAGTTTACGACAGCGGATCTTTACTAGGTGAGGATCCGTGTTTTCTTTCACGCTCACTATTTGATAGTCATGACTTATCAACAATTGAAGCATTGCTTTGAATTGGTTCATGGTTTTCACTTCAATTGCGCTAAATCCTTCGGCTTCACACCACGCTTCTTGCCTCAACAGTAGCGCACGAGCAATCCCTTTCCCACGATACGCCGGAACAACCGCGCCAAGCCAAGAATAAAATGTTTCGTCATTCAAGGCATAACCCAGTTTGTACGCAATAGGCTTACCTCGATGATAGGCAACTAGCGGCAGCATCTTCGCATTTGCTATTCGCTTTTGAAGATCAGTCGCTTTCTTTGGTGCACCAAATTCTGGGATTTGAGCCTCGACTTCTAAGACATGCTCAAGTGTTGCAGACTTTATTTCAAACTCATTGTGCATAATAGACCTATTCCTGATGAGGTTTACGGTAGAGCATACTTATTCGTCAGATTGCCTAATTTTTATTTTTTGACGTCCGTGGATCAGAATATTTTTCATTCGTCACAAAGTCGTTGTCGGTCAAGCTGTGCAAAAACGCGAGTAAGGCCTGTTTTTCGTCGTTGCTTAATACAAAGCCCTTTACAAACAAACTTTTATTTGGATGAAGCCTGCCATCTCCCGCTAACGGACCCGACTCAATATTTCGCCCGCCAGCCGCATAGAAGTCAATCACATCTGATAGGGTCGCGATACTACCATCATGCATGTAGGGTGCTGTTAATTCGACATTTCTGAGCGTCGGCGCTCTAAATCTGCCTTCATCCCCCAAGTTCAGCGTGACATCAATCATGCCCCGGTCATATTGGGGATAACCTTTGTGGTTAAAATTAGGCTGGTCGGTGTAATACAACCCTGTATTGTGAAACGCAAAACGGTTAATCGGCTGATTTTCATGGGTTGTTGATTGGGTAAAATTAAAACCACCATGACAATGATGGCACTCTAAACGCTCAGAGAAAAAGAGGTTCATACCTTTGATTTGTTGTTCGGTCAACGCATTATCATCCCCACTATAAGCGTAACGGTCAAATGGACTCGACAACGATATCAAACTTCGTACAAACGCGGCGAGTGCTTGCACGATACGATTGAACGACACCTCTTCACTCCCAAATGCCGCTTTGAATTTACTGGGATAATCACCTTGTCGAAAGTGTTTCAGAATGGAGGCTTCATTGCCTGTGATCCCCATTTCAATAGGTCTTTGCCCAAACATCGGGATCAGTAGCTGCGCTTCAATGTCTGTTAGGAATGGATGACTCCAAGTTAACGTTTTATTGTACGCCACGTTCACAAGAGCCAAGGCATTCCGCGTATGAGCCTGCCCAGTTGAGCCAACAGATACCTTGCGATTTTCAGCAAAGGCATAAGCTTGCTGATGGCAACTAGCACAACTTTGCGTACCGTTACCTGACAGCGCTTGGTCATAAAATAAATATCGACCAAGCGAAACCTTTGCCTCAGACATTGGATTGCCTTCGTGCACCAAGGGTTTTGGAAAGCCCGTCGGGATTGACCACGTATACTCCTTCGGCATGGCAATAAATGTGCTATACACAAACCAACCTACGAGAGGCAGCAATCCAAACAATGCAAGCACACATGCCTTCTTTTTACTCATGCTCACCTCTAAAAAGTGGCAAGTTAAGCCGCGGCATTACTGTTTTACATCCTTGCTGCTCAGGATCGCCCATGCAATCAGGCAAAGTAGTCAAATCGAGACCGCCAAGTAATGCGTTCAGATCAAACTCCACAACATGACTCTCGTTTAACTCAACGGAATACTGATAACGATTGGCTTGAACACAAGGTTGTGTTGGCGAACGCATGACGCTTGCCGACTGACACCCAATTGAACCTAAGTGAAATTCCCAACCTTCATTTTGCTGCTTTAAGTCTAAACGCAAGAATTTGTGTCCCTGCTGCCATGTCCAAAACATTTCAGGCACATTCAGCGGTGAAGCCTGCGTTAATGGGTTGCGGTGGTTTAATTCAAACGGTACACCCAAGGTAAAACTCAATATCCCCTTTGGGAGATGCCCTTCAATTTCAACACGCCAATGGCTTTGTGAGCAATCACCGCCGACCAACACGACATCCGCATTCTGCTCTATTCCATTGTCAACAAGAGTGAGGCGTTGACCATTTAAATAGAAATCAGACAGGTAAAATTGTAGTTGTTCTACGTTAAGCGCTGCCGAGTTATTTGACTGGCACAATAAAATTGGTGCTGCAGTGTTTCCCCAAACTGGGCGAATGGATAGGACTGACGTTTCATTTGGTAAACACCCTAAAAGACCCACACTCAACAAGGATGAATAGAATGTATACAGGAAATTTCTTTTCAAGTTAGTATTGTGTTCCTATATTGTGTATTACGACGATGTTATGCAGGTGCATGACAGGATGCACATTCGCTTGGAGAAAACGATGAAGCTTACTTTATCATCATTTTTAATCTGTTGTAGTATTTTTAGCGGTACAACGTTTGCTCATGCCGAGCATGACAAAGCACGATTTGTTGCTGCGGATGGCAGTGACAAAGGACGATGCGATACACCTGTACGTCCTTGCAAAAGCATCGAGTATGCAGTCAAACAAGCCAAAAAGGGCGATAAAGTACTCGTTGCCGAGGGAAACTATACCGTGAGCAGCAGTGCAGAATTGTTGGCATTAACCAGTGATATGGTCCCTGTTTTAGGCGGTTTCAATCGTTTTGACCACTTTTTAAATCAAGCACCATCCATACACACAACAACGCTTTATGGCGTGCCGAATGAGTTAAAAAACACTCTCTACAACAAAGGCTTTCATATCATTCAGGATGGCCTATCACGTTATCAAACAGACTTCGAGAAATTAAAACGTAACCAAATTGAACTGAATCAAACACATTCTCAAACTGCTTGTGTTAATGGAACAGCGGGCGCATTCGCGTGCTCAAACATTGATTTAGTCGCTCACATGCCGCTTTCTGCGTTTTCTCAATCGAGCGCCGCAGGTAACGACATTTGGGGACACGTTGACTTAAACGACAACACAGAATACGCCATCATGGGCTTCTACAACGGGGTCGCTGTTGTCAATCTATCACAACCAGAAAACCCAACCGAAGTCGGTTTTATCAAGGGCAAAAGCACAACTTGGCGTGACATCAAGGTCTATCAATTTTACTCAGATACACAAAAGCGTTGGCAAGCCTACGCTTACGTCACCTCAGAAAACGGGGCCGATGGAGTGATGATCATCGACCTATCAAACTTACCCAATTCCATTCGTTTAGTTAAAAATGACCTGATCTCAGGGCGCGCGCACAACGTGTATGTGTCTAATGTGGATTACAGTCTAAATATCGCGCTGAACCAACAAACTCCTACATTGCATTTAGTCGGGGAGAACGTATCAGGAGGGGCATACCGCAACATTTCACTCGCGTCCCCTCGTTCACTTTCTCTTGCAAGTCCAAATAGGGCCACTACACGTTCAGATTACACACACGATGCGGTATCTTTTTGGGTTCGTGATTCTCGCGCGTCTCGAGATTGCCAAAACACCAACGGTTTAGGGTGCGAAGTCTTCGTTGATTTTAACGAAGAAGAAGTCCGCTTATGGGATATCACCGACAAAACGCAACACGTTGAACTTGCTCAGGCTAAATACCAAAATGCCGAGTATGTGCATTCTGGCTGGTGGAGCGAAGACGGACAGTACCTCTTTGTTCATGATGAAGTGGACGAACTTAGCCACGGATTTAACACCACCTTACGGGTTTTTGATGTCTCGGTGTTGACCAATCCCATCTTAGTGAAAGAATGGCAAGGACCAACATCTGCGATTGACCACAATGGCTTTGTAAAAGGTAACCGTTACTATATGTCGAATTACCAACGAGGCCTTACCGTATTAGATATAACAAATCCGACTTCACCACAGCAAATCGGATTTTTTGATACGTTTCCAAACAGCGATGGCGCGCAATTTAATGGTGCTTGGGGTACTTATCCGTACTTACCTTCCGGTCTGATTCTCGTCAGCGACATCAACAGTGGCCTTTACATACTTCGAGATCAGACAAAAACCAGCGCCTCAGGCACGCTAAAAGTAGCCCAACCAATTCTGCAATTGGAGCCAACGGCAACACAAGCCACAATAGAAATTCAGCGTATCCAAGGTAGCAGCGGCGCCATCAGTGTGGATTATGATGTGTTGGCCGGTAATGCCACCGCAACCGATTTTACACCAACGTCAGGCACCTTAACTTGGGCTGCTTTGGACACGAATAGTAAATCCATTTCATTCCCCATCCTTACCGCTCATTCGGCATTTAATAAATCCGTATTTGTGCGGCTTCACAATGTTCAAGGCGGAGCCACACTCACCAGTCACGTAGCGCGAGTGAATTTTGGCGAACAACCGAGCAAGGCTGGTTACGCAGATATACACTCACAGGCTGTGCGGGTAGTGGAAAACAAGGGTGCCTTTAATATTGAAATAAAACGGATTAATGGTACGGAAGGCGATTTAATCGTGCAGTACGCGTTCGAAGACGAAGCGGCAGGTGCGATTGCGGGAGCCCTCAAAGGTGAACTTCATTGGCAGAACGGAGAAACGGCCAACAAAGTCTTAACTTTCCAAACCATCGATAACACAACCGCTAACGCTGACCATCAGTATCAATTCACCCTTTCAGGTGACGCTCTGGGGACAAATAAACAACTGTCGGTGCAAATACTCGATGACGAATCAAACGTTGCTCCTGAAATTTACCTCACACAAATCGTTGAAGTGAATACTCGACAAGTCATCCAAGTGTCGGCAAACGTAACAGACGCAAATAACGATGCGGTAACCCTCAACTGGACGCAAACATCGGGCACACTCGTCACCATCAGCGATCCTGCTAATGCCTCAATAAATTTCCAAGCACCCGACATCGCCGGAGAGCTTCGCTTTTTACTCACCGCAACCGACGAGCGAGGCAAATCAACAGAACAAGCAATTACCGTAAAAGTCACGGAACCCGCGACAACAACTCCAGTTACTGCCCCATCGAACTCCTCTGGAGGCAGCGTATATTCTCTTTTGGTGCTCATGTTATTGATGCTTAAAGGGAGAAATAAAAATTAAGGATTGTGTTTTTAACATTAGAAAATGGGAACGGCCCATTTTCTAAGTGGCCTGCGCGGCAGTGAACAGTATCAAGAAATGATTTCATCCTAAAAATCCATTTGTGTTTTACCTTACATCAAGTTAGGTATAACAACATGATGTATATCATATTTAATAATTTTTAATCACATAATTCTTACAATTTAAGATTCTTTAATTGGCATTTTTTGGCGCTAATCTGCCATAACTCGAGAAAAGCCGATGGAGGAATAATCATGATTAAAACAACGTTAAATCGAACGTTTGTAATAGCGTTCAGCCTTATATCGAGTTTCGCGCTGCATTTCCCAGCTTTCGCGAAATCCGATTCCAATAATGACGTCATGTTTGATGACTTTAGCTACAAGTCGTTCAGCGAGGCCGCTAGTAACGGCTGGCTCATACGCACTGAATCAGGTCACCCTGGCATAAAAAATGGGGTTTGGTGGGCAGATGGCGTGACATTTCATCCTGACATCACTAATAGCAACAATCAGGTAATGCGCATTACTTCTCAGACAGATGGCACTTCCGTTAATACACGGCAAACTCAAGTATGTCATCAACGTAAGTACCTCGAAGGCACGTACGCGGCACGTGTACATTTTAACGACAAACCTGATTACGGTGTAGACGGTGATGGTGTTGTGCAAACGTTTTATGCTATCAGCCCTCTGGAAAAGCCGCTTGATAAAGATTACAGCGAAACCGATTTCGAATATTTACCAAACGGAGGATGGGGCGAAGAGAACAATGCGTTATTTGCCACATCGTGGGAAACCTTTCAGCTGACGCCATGGACGCCAATAAACGAACACAACGCCCGTAGGGGATCACTACAAGGTTGGCACGTGTTAGTGCTCACTATCGCAGATAATATCTTAAATTATTATGTTGATGGAGAGCTTTTCGCAACGCACAGTAGTCAAGTTTATCCTGAAGTACCTATGTCGATAAACTTTAATTTATGGTTTATTGCCGAGCAAATTGTCACTCAACAAACCATGCGCCAATACAGTCAAGATATTGATTGGGTGTACTTCGCAGCAAAAAGTAAACTTGATACAAAAACGGTGCTCAGCAAAGTTGAAATGCTCAGAAAACAACATGCTCATTTCACCGACACCGTGCCCGCAGGTAACTACCCAGCATACTGCAGCTTATAGCATCAACCTTTGAATGGCTTCTCTTATCCAGAATTCCCCCAACCTAATTTGATAAAAGAATGCCATTCAATTTCGCAGTACGCTCAGTAAAACGCCTTAATTCACAAGTGGAAAGGTCTTGTTTCTAAACGTTTCAACTCGTGCAATCAATAGCGGATCATCACTGTTTTTGGCAATGTTTTCCGCCTCAGCAAAGAATTGCGCAGCCTTTTGTTCATTAAGTTCATTTTGTGCAAGTTCCACCTTGGCAAGTAATACCCAAATTTGATTCGCAGGCACATCGGCTTGTTGCGCAATTAGCATTGCTTGATTGAGCTGATCCCACGCGGCTTCGTCTTCGCTTTCAGCCGCAAAGACTTTCGCGAGCTCAATAAGCGTTGCGGTGCGTCCATAACTTTCAGGCCGTACTTGATGCAATCTTAGTGAATTTTGTAGGGCAGCTTTAGCTGCAACAAAGTCGCCTTGCATTCGTTTAATCTTTGCAAATTCCTCATTACTGTAGGCTTCAAACAATGGGTCTTCCAACTGGTGTGCAAGTTGTACGGCTATTGCTACGTGAGTTTCCGCCTTGGCTAATACTTGTTGGTCGCCCTGTGCATGAGACAGCAGTAAGTATCCTAAAAGTAGATGTGTACGCATCACTTCTCTATCCACTTGCGATGCATGCTTCATTAGTACGTCATCCAGTTCCTGTATACCTTTGTCCAACTCACCTGAATTGGCATACGAAGCACCTAGGTAGCGGCTAATCGGTAAATAATCTGGCGTGCTTTGTTTAGCTGCACGCAGCAATGTAATTGCTTCATGAAAGTGGCCGTTGAGATAGTAATTTATCCCTTCGACAAACGCGGAATGTCCAAAATCATAGCTGATGAGTGCAGCGTGTTCAGCATTATCCTGTAATTGAAAACGCTTATTTAGACGCTTAATCAAATCGGAAAATGCCTCGTTTACTCGTTGCTTAAATACTATTCCTTTTTCTTGCGCGTACGGAAAATATAACGTGTATTGAAGTTGATAGTCTTCTGGAAATCCCTGTAGACGAGTTGCGACGACCACATCAGCGCCAATGTATGGCAATAAATCATAATAATCCCCCGCTTGCACGGCATTCAATTCCTTAGACGTCAATCGCTCAAACGCATAGTGGATCTCCTCCATGCTGACAATTTGCCAATGGCTTTTGTTAGATTGACTCGAGCGAGAGAACATATCCATAAGAAAACGTTGACCATTCATACTCACCCAATTGTGGTTGGCATCGCTCAATTGATTAATAACAGGTAAGAATGCAATTCGCTGCGCTTGGATGTTATCGCGGAAAAACAGACTGATTGCCACGGCAAGCACAAGTAGAGAAAAAAAGAACGTAAAAACGAGCGGCTTCTTAAAACGTGTTATTGTAGCTTTGTCTAAAGGCATGTCGGATATTTCAGCTACCCATTGATAGCCTTGCCGTGGGAACGTTCGTATTACATCCGATCCTAGAATATCGCGAATTTCCTTAATTGACTGCACCAAAACCTGCTCTTGTACAATAACATCCGACCATATTTCAGCAAGCATGCGATCTTTTGAGACAACGCTGTCTTTTTCGCGCAAAAGTAAAGCGATCACCTGCAATGTTTTGGCTCTCAAGGTGTAAACCTCGTTCCCTTTTGAGATGACCCCTCGTCTTACATCGATTTGAAAACCATTGCCGAAGTATTGCATGCGTCGTTTGCAGAGTAGTTATTTACAAAACACGTTATCGAATTTTTGCGTAAATTTGAAGTAGAAATAGACTACTTGAAAGAGGACGAGGAATTAAACGTAGGCGCAAAACTGGGACAATCATAACGGAACCTATTTAGACGTTGCGTTGTGCGCATAACTTGCGCAAACCCAATTGTCACAAGCCTATACCCTAGTTAAACACAAAGCTATCCACAGATTTTGTGGATAACACAACCATACTGATTAATATTCAAACACTTACTCTAGCGGTGTATAACTTTTTCTAGGAGCGCATCGTTTAAGAAAACGTCTAGCGCTCTGAATCCCCAAAAACACTTTTGACCGTCATTTCATCAGTTACAGCGAACCAAAGACATCAAAGTGATAACATTTTTACTACACCAACAAAAATCAACATAAAATTAATTTACTTACAAAACAACAAAATAAAAATAATAAATCGCAGGTGTTACTAAAACATTACAAAATATGTAAATTTTTTATTGCATTTCTTTGTACCTCATACTAATAATCTACTTGACCTGAACGGTCGAAAAATACGCAATATAAAAATCAATAGGACCAATTATGACAACAAGTATCCAAGCATTCTCTCGCACAGCGCTTGCAATGGCGTTAATGGGCGCTACAAGCGCATTTGCAGCAAACAACGTAGATGTTTCTGTTAATTTAGAAACGCATACAAATGGCAACGTTTCTGCAGTGGTTCAATTTACGAACCAATCAAATCACACTCAAAAACTATTGAGCTGGTACACCGACTTAGAAGAAGAGCACATTTTCAAAGTGACTCGTGATGGCGAAGAAGTCGCGTTCAATGGACCGCATTTCAAACGTCCTGCTCCAACAGAAAATGACTACATCACCTTGAACGCAGGCGAAAGCATGACTAAAACGTTCGAGTTAACGGGTTTTTACGATTTCAGCCAGCCTGGTAATTATGAAGTAAGTTATAACGTACATTCACTCAACCTATTTCAGCAACCTACATTAATGCCAATTGACAGTAAGTTGCACAACACCGCGTCACGTTCAAACGCAAACGTATCAACGTTAAAGTCTGAATCAGTATCAGTGTGGATTAATGGCATGGGTCTAAAAATGGATAACATGCGAACTTCAGCAAAACCAACGGCTGCTGCAAGCGATTGTGTCGGTGGTACGTGCTTCACTGGACGTTGTGACAACGGACAGAAAAACGACATTCTATCCGCGCTCAACGCTGCTGACCAAATGGCGAACAGCTCTGTTAGCTACCTAAATAGTCATTCATCAAGTTCAGCAAGCGCACGTTACACAACATGGTTTGGTTCAAGCACATCGAGCCGCTATAACACGGTATCGGATCATTTTGATGCGATTAATGATGCAATTGACAACAAGCCGCTAACGTTCGATTGCAGCTGTAAGAAATCCTACTTTGCATACGTATATCCGAATCAACCTTACAAAGTATACCTGTGTCGTGCGTTCTGGAGTGCAAATGAATCAGGTACAGATTCTCGCGGTGGTACAATCATTCATGAGCTAAGTCACTTCAATGCAGTTGCAGGTACTGATGACATCGTGTACGGTCAATCTGGCGCGAAAAGTCTTGCGATTTCAGACCCAAGTCAAGCAATTCAAAACGCGGATAGCCATGAATACTTCGCAGAAAATACGCCATACCAAAACTAATCCGACAGCGTGACAGGATTACAACGCGTATAGAATTTGCCAACGCATTTGAAATGCGTTTGGCGACTCTTTGGGCATAGCAGTTAACGGGGCAAAGGCCCCGTTATTTTACAAAAAGGCATGATAAATGAATAAACGCATTCTCTTTTTGTTGGGTTCCTTGACTATGACTTCAAACACCGTGTTTGCATCGATTGACTGTGAGCTGCATGTTCCAAAAGAGGGTGTTGTTGAAAAACCCTTTATCGTGGAATTCACTGTTAAAAACAATGCTGCAACAGAAGCTGAAATATTGACTTGGCTAACGCCACTGGAAGGATTTTGGTCTTCTTTGTTTATACTGAGAAATCAGCAAAAACAGGAATTGGTGTACCAAGGTCCAAAAGCAAAGAGGCTAGCACCAACACCTGATGATTATTTACACCTAAAACCGAATGAATCTTATCGTACGTCGTTAGACCTTGCTGAGGTTTATGAAATACCACCTGGAAAATACACCTTAATTCCGAACAGTGCACAATCAAGCCTTCCATGCTGGCAATCATTACACACGGTTCAATGGTCCTTCATGGTTAGCAAATAGTGCGCTGAACTCTCAAGAATGTAACTTAGTTATACCTGATAAACGAAGACTGACTACGCCATCCGCTAACGTTTCGACGTCAACACCACACACATTTTTTAGCATAAACAGCAGCTTTTCCATTTGAGCCGTTTGACCTTCCGAAGGTGCTTCGCCAGTAGCAAACAACAATAAAGCTTCTGCACTTTCAAAAGTTGGATCCGATTCTGAGTATGGGTTGAATTCCTTAGATAGAGAATGTTTGTTATCCATCTCCGACGCCCTTTAGGTTAGTTCTCTTTATAAAAGAATGAGGTACATATTGCCTATCAACGACGACCCCACGCTTCTATCCTGCTGTCTCACAATTATATCCGCTCTCCCCTTTGAAGCCGATTACAGCCAATTACACCTGTATTCAGTCGCGTTTTCTTCGCTCTACTTTACATTCTTACTCGTTCACGGTAGGCTTTGACAGTTACCAGATTAGGATTTAATCATGCTTAAAGGCATTTCAACGTACATTTTAGTTGTACTTGTGATGTGGCAAAACTTAGCGTTTGCTGCAATGCCTTGTCATATGCAACCGCATAAAATGACACACACAATGCCTTCTTTCCAAATCACCGAAATGAACCATAGCATGGAAGATCATGCACTGATGGATATGGACGTGGTAAGTACCATGAGTGATGAAGATTGTTGTGATACGAAATGTTACTGCCCAACTAACGCCTGTGGTGCGCTACATTTCGTGAATATGTCAAGCGGTTATAACCCGCTTCACGTACCAAACGAACGTGTCGAATCTGCTTTAATCCATTTTGAATCAAGCTTCCCTCGGTCGCTTTATAAGCCACCCATTTTCGCCTAACCCAGGGTTAGTGCATCCAAAATTAGCCTAACAGTCGAAAAATAAATCATTATTTGCCTCTAAACTAGGCATTGTTCTCGTATTAATACGGAATAAAGGCATGAAAATTTATACTAAAACCTTATCAACACTCGCACTTTTGCTATCAAATGTGATCGTGTGTACAAACGCGCTTGCACAAAATACGCTAACGCTTGAACAAGCGATTGAATTGGCGCAGCAACGCGATCTTTGGCAACAGCAAGCTCGATTCCAATCTAAGGCGCTCGACGCTCGCGAAATCGCGGCAGGTTCACTGCCAGATCCATCCATTAACTTCAGTTTAATGAACTTGCCGATGGATAGTTTCTCTTTTAATCAAGAAGCGATGACTCAAGCTAAAGTCGGTGTTGCTCAAATGTTCCCTCGCGGCGATAGTCTCAACATAGCACAGCGTAAGGTAGCGCTCGAGCGTAACCAACTTGATTGGCAGCAGGCCAATCGCTACAACCAGATAGCATTATTAGTCAGCGAACTATGGTTGGATGGCGTCGCTGCAGACGGTGCTATTCTCCTTATCGAGAAAAACAAACAACTATTCGAACAGTTGATGGAAGTCACAAAAGCCAGTTACGCCAGTGCTCTTGGTAAAGTAAGACAACAAGACGTAATCCGTGCCGAGTTAGAACTACTGCAACTTGAAGAACGTTTAGCGAGTGAACAGCAAAAACGCGCTAATATACACGCTCGATTGACGTCTCTTATACAACGAAATGACTTTACCTTTGAAGACGTTAAGTTTGATTTCAGCGTGCTTCCTGCACTTAAGTTGGGCGAGCGCATTAAAACGAAAAGCCAAGAAGAGCTTCTTTCACTGTTAACCGTTCATCCGACCATTAAAGCCTTGCAAACGCAAGAACTAACAGTGGCTCAAGACATCGAATTGGCAAAGCAGAATTACAAACCACAATGGGGTGTGAACGCAAGTTATGGTTACCGTGACGATGCCGACAATGGTATGAATCGAGCCGACTTTTTCTCAGTAGGTGTAAGCTTTGATCTGCCTATTTTCACTTCCAATCGCCAAGATCAACAGCTACAGGCAGCGCAATCTCAAGCTGAAGCGACAAAAACCGCGACTCAGCTTACGATAAAGTCCCTACTTGGCCAAACCTATGCGGAAATTTCGAATTTGGAACGGTTATTTGAGCGTCAAACCCGTTACAAATCTCAACTTGAAAAACAAAGCAGTGAGCAAGCCGAAGCGACACTTACCGCCTACACACACGATGACGGTAATTTTACTGACGTCGTATGGGCACGTGTCAACGTACTCAATATCCAACTCGCTTCACTCAACATCGATATTCAAGCACTCAAGAGTGTGGCCAAACTAAACGCCTTACTCCAACCAAATCTGGGCCAATACCAAGGAGCACCGCAATGAACCGTTCAATCACTCTCATCTCTTTAATTTTGCTCGGTTTTGGTGCTGGTGTTATAAGTACGAACCTGTTTTCGACAGGACACAAGGCAAATGAAGCCTCTGTAAATGAAGAGAAAAAACCACTTTACTGGGTCGCCCCAATGGATTCGAATTATCGACGAGATTCACCAGGAAAATCACCTATGGGGATGGATCTTGTTCCAGTGTATGAAGAAAATGATTCGCAAAGCGTTGGAACAGTCAAGATCAGCCCTGAAGTCGTCAACAATCTTGGTGTTCGAACGATTACAACAACGAAAGCGTCACTGCATGATTCAATCAAAACCGTGGGTTATGTTCAATACGATGAAGATTCGTTGTTGCATATTCATCCACGAGTCGAAGGCTGGATCGAAACCTTGTACGTTAAAGCAGCTGGCGATCCAGTGAAAGCAAATACGCCGCTATACACGTTATATTCTCCTGAGCTTGTTAATGCACAAGAGGAGTTTTTAATTGCAATTAATCGTAACAATCAAGCATTGATCAACGCTTCTAAAGCACGTTTACAAGCGCTTCAACTTTCTCCGAGCTTTATCGAGAAACTCGCCAGCGAGCGAAAAGTAAAGCAATCTATTACCTTCTACACGCCTCAATCGGGTGTAATTGATGGCATGCAAGTACGCGAGGGTTTCTATGTAAAACCCGGCACTACGCTGATGAGCATTGGACAACTCGATACCGTCTGGGTAGAAGCGGAAGTCTTTGAACGTGACGCGGCAAAAATTCATCTCGAACAGCCAGTCACAATGACATTAGACTACTTGCCAGGCCGCTCATGGGAAGGAAAAGTAAATTACATTTACCCAACAGTAGAGGCGAAAACACGCACGCTACGTGTCCGATTGAAGTTTGCCAATCCAGATTTGGCACTTAAGCCAAACATGTTTGCAGCGGTACAAATTCACACCTCATCGACACAACAGCACCTCATTGTGCCTAAAGAAGCCGTGATCCGCACGGGTAGCCAAGACAGAGTTGTACTTGCAAAAGGCGATGGCCGCTTTAAATCGGTCGAAGTGCAGCTTGGTCTTTGGGGCAAAACCCATGTTGAAATCTTAAGCGGTCTTGCAGAAGGCGATGAAATTGTTACATCCGCACAATTTCTCATTGATTCTGAGTCGTCAAAAACGTCTGATTTCAAGCGCATGGAAACGTCAGCGAATACCCTTTGGATTGCAGGCGAAATTCGCCAACTCGACACGGAAAATCGCGTTGCAACCATTAAACATGAGGCCGCACCTGACTGGGGATGGCCAGAAATGACGATGGATTTTAACCTTGATGAGCGAGTTGACGTAAAGCAACTTGCCGTTGGTCAGTCACTTCATTTTGAAGTAACGAAGCAACAAGATGGTTCGCTCAGTGTGACTGGAATTCACGTTATGGGCATGGCCGAAAAAACGTATCCGAGTGCGGAGGTCGGGGGAATAATCAACTCTATCGATATTGCCAACCGCACGTTAAACATTAGCCGAGACGCGATTGAAAAATGGGATAGACCTGCTGCAACGATGGATTTTTTAGTCGCTGATGACATTGACATGAACACATTATCGCCAAATATGTCCGTCCAATTTCGCTTTGAAATCCAAGACGATTTTGTGGTTGTAGAAATCATGCCACAGCAATCTCACGCTGGTCACTAGGAGCAACGATAATGATTGAAGCGATTATTCGTTGGTCGATAGGCAACCGATTCTTTGTTTTGCTTGTCACCTTAATGTTAAGTGGAGCTGGGATATTTGCGCTCAAGCAAACGCCCATTGATGCGATTCCGGATCTCTCGGACGTTCAGGTCATCATCAAAACATCCTATCCAGGTCAAGCACCTCAAGTGGTACAAGATCAAGTAACGTTTCCACTCACTACGGCAATGTTGTCTGTACCGGGTGCGCAAACCGTACGCGGCTACTCGTTCTTTGGTGACTCGTACGTCTACGTCATTTTTGATGATAAAACAGACTTGTATTGGGCTCGCAGTCGAGTACTGGAGTATCTAAGCCAAGTGACTAGCAGTTTACCGGCGAACGCCAAATCTCAGCTTGGTCCTGATGCGACTGGTGTCGGTTGGGTTTACCTGTATGCGCTTGTAGACAAGACGGGTAGACACGATTTAAGTCAATTACGAAGTATTCAAGATTGGTTTTTAAAATACGAACTGCAAACGGTTTCCGGAGTTTCCGAAGTCGCCCCCATCGGCGGTATGGTTCGCCAATATCAAGTACAAGTGGATCCAGAGAAATTGCGCGCCTACAGCATTCCTTTGAGCTTAGTGCAAATTGCGCTAAAGCAGGGAAATCAAGAAACAGGCGCTTCTGTTATTGAAATGGCTGAAGCCGAATACATTGTTACCACAACAGGTTACATCCAAAGTATTCAAGACATTGAACAAATACCGCTTGGCCTAAATGACAAGGGGACTGCACTCACCATCGGTGACATTGCAACCATTACTTTCGGACCGCAGATGCGCAGGGGCATCGCGGAGCTTAACGGTGAAGGCGAAACGGTCGGTGGTGTTGTAGTTATGCGTTTTGGTGAAAATGCTGCGCAAACTATTGAAGGTGTAAAGGCTAAATTAAACAGCTTGAGCGCGAGTTTGCCGGAGGGAGTTGAAATAGTGACGGTTTATGACCGCTCCAACCTCATCGACCGGGCCATTGATAACCTCTGGGGTAAATTAGTAGAAGAATTGATTGTTGTTGCGCTCGTTTGTGTATTGTTTTTATTCCACATTCGCTCCTCAATCGTCGCGGTTGTTACGCTGCCACTTGGTATTTTAGTTGCCTTTCTCATCATGTATTTCCAAGGGATAAATGCCAACATAATGTCTCTTGGTGGGATTGCTATTGCTATCGGTGCGATGACCGACGGAGCAATCGTCATGATAGAAAATCTACATAAACATATGGCACATAAAGAAGTCACCGATGAAAACCGTTGGCAAGTGGTTGCAGAGGCGGCAAGTGAAGTTGGCCCAGCTTTATTTTTCAGCTTATTGATTATCACGGTTAGTTTCTTACCGGTATTTATTTTGGAAGCACAAGAGGGTCGCATGTTTGCGCCACTCGCTTACACCAAAACTTATGCGATGGCAGCATCGGCAGGGCTTGCAATTACCCTAGTGCCCGTTTTGATGGGTTACGTTATCCGCGGAAAGGTCATCGCAGAAGAGAAAAACCCTCTTAATCGATTACTTATTTCAGCGTATATGCCTCTGCTCAAAGTGGCGCTTGCGCGACCAAAGACAACACTCGCCATGGCTGTTTTAATCACGGTCATCGGTTTCTACCCTATCAACAAAATTGGCACTGAGTTTATTCCTCCGCTCGATGAGGGCGATTTAATGTATATGCCAACGACTTACCCAAGTATTTCGATAGGAAAAGCGCGCGAATTATTGCAACAGACCAATAAGCTTATTGCGACGGTTCCAGAAGTTGAAAATGTTTTCGGTAAAATTGGCCGGGCAGAAACTGCGACAGATCCAGCACCGCTAACAATGATCGAGACGTTCATACAGCTTAAACCTCAATCTCAGTGGCGTGAAGGCATGACAACGGATAGCCTCAAAAAGGAGCTTGATGCTTTAGTGCAGTTTCCAGGCCTCACGAATGCTTGGGTTATGCCGATTAAAACCCGTATAGATATGCTTGCTACCGGCATAAAAACCCCTGTGGGGATCAAAATTGCAGGACCTTCTTTAGATGAAATTCAGCGCTTGGGGCAAGACATCGAGCGCTTGCTTTCTCCTTTGAAAGGTACCGCATCGGTGTATTCCGAGCGAGTTGCGCAAGGTCGTTATATCAAGGTAGATATAGACCGATTGAAAGCCGCTCGATATGGTTTGAACGTCACTGAAATTCAGCAAATTGTATCGACAGCAATTGGCGGGATGAATGTGACTGAAACCGTTGAAGGCCAAGAGCGTTATCCCGTAAATATGCGTTACCCCCAAGACTATCGAGATTCACCTGAAGCACTTGCTCGCTTACCACTCGTTACGCCCAAAGGACAGCACATCGCACTAAGTGATGTAGCCCATGTTTATATTGAAAATGGCCCACCAGGCATAAAAAGTGAGAACGCACGTTTGAACGGCTGGACCTTTGTCGACATTGAGAACGTAGATGTCGGTTCATACGTTAAACATGCTAAACAACTATTGGCAGAGAAATTAGACCTACCTTCAGGATATTCAATCTCGTTTGCTGGTCAATATGAATATATGGAGCGTGCCAAAGCAAAACTCAGTTATGTTTTGCCACTGACGCTTGGCATTATCATAGTTCTACTCTATCTAAATTTCCGTCAAGTAAGTGAAGTACTGCTTATCATGGGTACTTTACCAATGGCGCTAATTGGTGGTTTGTGGCTTCTCTATCTTGAAGGATTTAACTTCTCAGTAGCGGTAGGTGTTGGCTTCATCGCACTGGCAGGGGTTGCTGTCGAAATCGGTGTGTTAATGCTGGTGTATTTGAATCAAGCCTATCAAGAATTGCAAAAATCACATACGCAAACAGGCGTTGAAATCACTAATGAATCGCTAATGTTAGCAGTAGCGAATGGTGCGGGACTGCGCGTACGCCCAATCATGATGACCGTTGCAACCATAATTATCGGTCTCGTGCCCATTCTTTATGGCACAGGAACTGGCAGTGAAATCATGAGTCGCATCGCGGCCCCAATGGTTGGCGGCATGGTTTCAGCGGTCGTGCTTGCGTTGTTTGTTTTACCCACCGCGTTTTTGTTGCTCAAACGCAATTTGCGCTAACTAGAATGAAGGGGAAGCGTGCGTTGTTCGGTTGCACGCTTTCCTTTTTTAGACGTAACATTCACGCACAAAGAACAATCCAACACGCATCATCGTTTACTCCATTTACAAAAATCCTGTAAAATGGTTCGATCCAATTTTCTTGGACAGGTTATAATAGAGGAACAATGTAGGTCGTAAGGACAGCGGCGATAATCACCAATTTATAGCTAAATATAAATTGGTCATAGAGGTTCAACGCATGTATTCCTTTTTAATGTCTTTGTTTTTATTGGTCTTTACCTCAACAAGTTTGGCAGCTCATTTACGCATTCAAGTACCTTCGGATTACATTCCAAAAAAAGGTGAAACCCCTGTTGATATTGGTGCTACCGTTTTCGCACACGTAGCTCGATTGGTTGACGAAAAAATAGATTTAGAATACATGCCAGCCAGCCATCAACGAGAGTGGCGAGAGTTACGAAGCAATCCCTATGCATGTCTTTACAACAAACAAAAAACCTCCGCTCGTGAAAAAGACGCCATATTTAGCCATTACCCACTTATCGCTTTTCCGTCAATCAGACTAGTCTTAACAAAATCGATTACATTGCCAGACCAAATTTCACTTACCGACGTGCTAAAGTCAGCACATTTAAAAATCGGTGTGGTAAAAGGCCGTTCTTATGGTGAAGAACTCGATAATATCATTGAGGCAAACAGAGAAGCATTTGTGTGGGGCGAAGGGCTCAATTCGGCATTTAACCACCGAGAGCGAGTTGCAAAAGGCACCTTGGATGGTGTACTTGAATACAGTGAAGTTTACCTTGATCACTTTGCCAACCGACCAGAATCAGACGAAGTCACTTTCCATTCGATTGAAGGTGTTAACGAAACCGTTTTTGGCTACATTGCTTGCGCACGCAGTGTCCATGGTAAAATGGCGATAGCCAGCTTTGACGAAGCAATGGACAAACCTGAGTACTTCAACTACATGATCAACATGCATCGTGTTTCCTTCCCTGCTGTAGAGTTCCAATTTTTGAAAGATGCTCTTGAAGCCGCTTACCAAATCCCTGCCAAAAGTAATGCCGTTCAATCTGATTCCACATTGCATCTGGCGCGCAGAAAATAAAAAACATTCTCCTAAAAAGAATGAAAGTAGCTTTTTTTACTAATTTTATTATTTTAAAGCGGTAACTATACTTTCTCCATCAACTGCACATACGCAGTGAACAAATAAAACTTTGGAGACTACCATGAAACTAGTAACTGTAATTTCAGACAATAAAACCCTTTCAAATATTGCCCTTCTATTTGCTCGCCTCAGTATGGCCGCTATCTTTTTACTCGCTGGCTTGAACAAAGTGCAATATTACGATGGAAATGCACAGTACATGGCTTCAAGTGGATTGCCAGCGGAATTACTTCCTTTAGTCATTGTGTTTGAGATTGGTGCTGCACTTTTGATTATCAGCGGATTTATGACACAAATCACGGCTATCGCGCTTGCTGGATTTAGTATCGTAAGTGCATTGTTATTCCACTTTAATCTGAGCGACCAAATGCAGTTCATCCTGTTTTTCAAAAATGTGGCGATGGCAGGTGGATTCTTGGCTTTGGCTGCAACCGGAGCTGGGCGCTTTAGTATTGACCATAAAATCCTGTCGAAATAAAACGACACGCTAGGAAATAAAAAACCACAACATTTAGTTTTGTGGTTTTTTAATTTTTTTCGTTGCTAATTTTGTCTGTGCTAACGTACGTAATTTGAAGAGATGCTTGAACTGTTCATTGCCGTAAACGCCTAAGAATTCTCCGATATAGCCACAAAATGCTTTCTTTAGCGCAGACCATAAGCTGAAGCGCGTGTTCAGACTTTCACAACCACATCGTGAACAGGATGAAAGTCATCCATTAGCAACCTTGAAAAATTTCACATTTACGCAAATAAGACGTACATTCATGCGTTGACGCTGTTTCAAAAATCATTGGAGTTTTTACGAAGACCATGGACATTTCGCTTTCAATAAGGCAATACCAGCAGCAGCGTCGATCACACTCCCACACCTATCATCAGATAGTTTTACCGTTAAACGGGTATATTGAAATAACAACATTGCACTATTCAGGGACAATTTCCCGCGGTGAATGCGTTGTTATTCTCGCCGGTTTAACTCATACATTTAGAGCACAAGAAGACGCTCGATTCATCGTCGCAGACTTAAACCAACTCCCTACTAGGTTGACTCTCGAACACCATAATAAATATCAGCTTTCTTCGACATTTATGCACTTTCTCACGTTTATTGAATCGCAATTGCAATCAAGGGTCGATAAGAACATCGAACATCAATCTTGTAGGTTGTTTTATGTATTGCTCGATACGTTAAGTGAACATATTGCGCAAGACAAACGGATCCAAGCAGTGATGATCTACATGCAAGAAAATCTTTCAAACGAGTTAACCCTTGAGATGCTTGCAGGCATCGCTTGCCTAAGTCCAACCCAATTTAAAAAACGCTTTACTGCTGTATTAAGTGAAACTCCAATGGCTTACCTGACAAGATTGAGAATGGAGAAAGCGAAAGCATTACTACATCACACCGATATGCCAATTAATCTTGTCGCCTACAAAGTTGGTTACCATGATCATTCCGCTTTTAGTCGACGCTTTTATCGATTTTTCGGCATATCACCATCAAAAACACGCTAGAAAATAATTTATTTTCTGCCTAACGATACGTCTTATTAGCACAATCCAGTGTAAGTATTCAGGCTAATATTGAACGACAGTCTCATTCCTTCAGAACGAAATAAAAGGTGAAAATAAAATGAGTGAAACAATATCTTGGCAGGACTTTGAACGTATCCAAATTTGTGTGGGTACCATTATCGAGGCGAAACCGTTTCCTGAAGCCAGAAAACCTGCGTTTAAATTGTACGTTGATTTTGGAGAGCTAATCGGCGTAAAGAAATCGAGTGCTCAAATCACGGACTTATACTCGATAGAAACGTTAGTCGGTAAACAAGTTGTCGCTGTGATTAATTTCCCCGAGAAACAAATTGGTCCTTTTAAGTCTCAATGCTTAGTAACCGGTTTTCATAACGAAAATGGCCATGTTGCGTTAGCCATTCCCGAATGTAAGGTGCCCAATGGCACTCGCCTCGCGTGAAACAGACGTACCCGGGTTCACTCATCACTTAACCTTTGGCTAAGTGATGAGTGAACCCATTTTCAAGTTTTTGATATTCTTCTTTGTAATTGTCTGTCACGAGTGCAGCATCAATTTGGTGAAAGTAATAGAGTGAATTTTGAACATCATGTAGTTCATAAAGCGATTGAGATAAACGAAGTAGATACAATACTCTGAACGAAGCAAGCTCAGGTTCCTCGACATATTGCAGCGTTTCAAGAAAGTAGCGACTGGCTTCATTAAATTGATTATTTAACTGAAGTGTTCGTGCTAGGTTGCCAAGTGCAATCTGCATTTTACCGCGATGACCAATTCTACGAGCGTATTCTAGGGCCGTTTTGCGGTGTTCCACTGCCTTTTCCAGATTGTTCCATCCGAAAAAAACATTCGCCAATTGTTCGTTTAACTCATAAAGAAAATTAGGGTCTTTACTTTTTGCAAAGCGATTTTGTGCCATCAACAAGATTTGATATGCGCGCTTCGTGTGACCAAAAACGACCTGCAAATTTGCAAGCTCGATAACTCTTAATGGATCGCCAAACGCTCCATAGAGACCTTCTAATAGCACTCCGGTTTGATTCGCGTAGTGCTCTGCTTTTGCTTTAGGCCCAACAACCTGAAGACTTTTTGCATAATAAAAGTTTAGTTGTGCACAAAAAATAGGGGGAAGGCTAGATTGCTCAGCTAATAGTGGTTCTATCTCAACGATGAGTTGTTCAAATTTCTGAAAATCATAAAGATAATCAAGCTGGTAGGATTTTATTTTCAACCAATCGTGGGATAAATACTCTTTTTCAGACAACCGTTTGTTGATAAAGTCAATGCAAGAGACAGATGTCGTTTGCGCGCAGTAGGTTTCATGGTCACTTATGTGTTCTGCACCTACCGCTACTTGCAGAGATAAAAAAGAGAGAGCAAGAAATGCTATGAATCTATTCATAATTGCTTGTTTTAATTTTATTTTTATTAAACTAAGTCAGTTTATCAAGATTCTTTTGGTTAAAAATCACACTTTGGTATTAATTTGGCTAAACGCCACAAAACAGCACAAAATAGACACACCAAACAAACAAAATATACACAAAAGTTACACAGCATCTATTTGGTGTAGGTTAGCAACTCGGTATTTGGTTATGTTAAGAGGTTACTCGAGTTCAGATAAAACACGTACCGCGATTTCAACATCCTCGTCTGTTGTTCGCCAGTTACTAAATGCAGCTCGGATTACGCTTTGGCCCTGCCAACGCCCTGGCGTCATAAACACTTTTCCTGACTGATTGACTTTTTTAAGCACATTTCGCGTATCCTCATCGCTGCCATTCTTCGGTTTAAAAAGTACTACATTTAATAGACACTCTTTGACTAACTCATAGCCTTCAGAACTACGAATCCAGTTTGCCAGTTGCTCAGCGCATTTTATATTATGCATAATTTGCGCTCTAACCCCGTCTCGCCCGTAACTAAGTAAAGTGGCAAAAACGGGTAACGCTCGGAAACGTCGTGAGTTTTCGATGCCAATCGACATAAAAGGAATTTCAGCATCTTCATTGGCGAGATAAGGCGCATCGACGTGACACGTCTCTTTAAGTACCTCTAAATGCCTCGTCAGAAACACACCGCAATCGTATGGCACATTGAGCCATTTGTGACAATCGAGCGTAATACTGTCAGCGTACTCTAAGCCTTTGGTTTTTCCATTTGGTCCTTCCACTAAACGTTCAAAAATTCCAAACGCAGCATCTACATGTAACCATGCTTTATACTCACGACAAATCTTAGCTACGCTGTCCAAGTCATCATAATCGGTGCCTGTCACCGTTCCTGCACTGGCTATCACGATAGGGACACATTTCGGATTTTGTTGTTTCAATGCCTTTAAATTTGAAATTAGGGAGTCTAACGCCAAGGCTTCTGAGTTTGGTTTTGTTTTAATCGCTTCCCATTGTTTCTGACCAAAACCTGCAAATCCGAGAGCTTTTACCATACTGGCGTGCGGAGTTGCGCTTAAAACCTTTGTCTCAACGCCATAAAAACCGTCCAATGCGACATTTATACCTCTTTGCTGTCCGGCATATTGCCGAGCCACGAGAGCACCAAGAACATTCGCGCTTGTGGCTCCAGTGGTAAAAACACCGTCGAACATGTTAGGTAATTCAAACAATTCAGTTAGCCATTTGAGAGTTAAACGTTCAATGTTGGATGCCGCAGAGTCCCCTCCCTTAGCCACATTCTGGTTTAGACAGGTTACTAGCCAATCGGCATAGGTTGCAGTTGGGTTAGCACCACCGGTCACAAACCCCCAATAGCGTGGACCGTTGCTGCCAGACAAGCGTGGTTCTATCTGGTGTCTAAATTCAGTACAAAACCCTGAAAATCCAAGACCACTTTCAGGTAACGCAAAATAGGAGTACGCATCGTTGCGCGCGACGACTGGCCGGTTGTTAAGTTCACCTTGATGATTTAATTGTTCTGCTAAGGCCGAGATTAAGTTCATACACTCCATGGGTTTTCCTTAGTTAATATCACTTTGACCAACTCAGTGTAGGTCACTTAGAATAAGATAACAGATACAGATTTCCATGAATTTTAGATAACAGATGAGCATACCAAAATACAAGATGCTTGCGGACCTAGTTCTGAGCAACATTTCAAAAGGCTTGTATGGACATGAACAACCCTTACCTTCCCTCAGGCAATTTTGCCAACTTCATGAAATTAGTATGACAACCGCACTCGCCACATATCGCTACTTAGAATCGTTGGGTTCTATCGTTGCAAGTGAAAAACGAGGATACTTTGTCTCTAACTCGCCACTAAAACCGGCCCAATTTGCTCAATTTGATGCTCAAATTAAATCTGTAGATGTTGCTCGACGCGATGATCAAAATCCACAGTTTGGATTCGCAACAGCGCAAATTGATTTGTTATTGATGGATTCAGAAAATTTGGCCGCAAGTGTGGCGAGGGTAAGCCGGAAAAATAACGCAATTTTTAGTTATGCTAACGTTGCAGGGAGCGACTTGCTGCGCGAGGCGCTTTGTAAACATTTTTCGAGCCAAGGATTTCATCTACAACCTCATGAGCTGGTTATTACACACGGCTGCTTAGATGCTGTCATGACTGCACTACAAACCGTATGTGAACGGGGTGACTCCGTCGCGGTTTCATCCCCTTGTTATAGTGGTCTTCTGAACGTTTTGGCCGTTCTGGGATTAAAAGCATATGAAATTCCAAGCGCTCAAGATGGCCTTGATCTCGCGCAGCTTGAAGACGCAATGGCGCGGAAAAAAATACAGGCCTGCCTGCTAACAGCCAATCACCAAAACCCAAGCGGCCACAGCATTAGCGCAAATCAAAAACGTGCATTGGCTGATATGGCACATCAATATCGTGTACCAATCATCGAAGATGATGTGTTTCGTGAACTCAGTCACTCTTTCCATGTCCCTGCCCCCATAAAATCTTATGATACGCACGGTTGGGTAATGTGGTGCAGCAGTGTGTCAAAAACGCTTGCTCCCGGGCTTCGGCTCGGCTGGTGTTTGCCCGGTCGATTTCATCAATCATTCTTAAATTTAGTTGCGGCACGGTCTCTTGGTGGAAATGCTCCATTGCAACTCGCTCTCGCCGATTACATAGAACGAGGCCATTATCGCCGGCACTTAAACAAGCTTAACCCGCAACTTGCGTTTCAATGTATGGAATATATTTCCATGGTTAATCAATACCTTCCTGAGCAAGTGTTGGCTCATTCACCAACCGGAGGGCTGGTACTGTGGCTAAATGTTGCACCGTTGCAAGGTGAAGAAATAAAAGCGCAATTAGCACAACAAGGGATCTCAATTCGCGCAGGCAATGAATTTTCAACAACGCCCCATTATCAACACTATATTCGTATTAATATGGGCCTAAAGCTGCAAGGTGAAGTGAAAGACAAATTTATCAACTTACTTGATTACCTAAACACAAAACTCGCGTCGAATGAACGCGACACAATTTACTGAAAACCCCGCATTTGCGGGGTTTAAAGGGTATTAATCAGAAAGCAGATTTGGAATTCGAACCGTGCCTTCCATTAGGACTCGTGCACTGCGACTCATAATTGCTTTAGTGGCTTGCCATTGTACATCTACTAATTTCGCTTCTGCACCAACTCTTAACGTGCCTGACGGGTGACCAAACGTGACTACGCTTCTCTCTCCACCACCAGCTGCCTGATTTACCAATGTACCAGGAATGGCCGCAGCAGTTGCTATAGCTACTGCAGCGGTGCCCATCATGGCATGATGTAGCTTACCCATTGATAATGCGCGAACGTTTAAGTCGATGTCGGTTACTGCAATGGGTTTACCACTTGAAGAAACATACGCTTTTGGTTTACCGACAAAAGCGATTTTCGGGGTATGCTGACGAGCTTCTGCTTCGCTTAGATCTTTTATCAAGCCCATTTTAAGCGCACCATGTGCACGAATGGTTTCGAAACGTTTTAATGCGTCCGCAGAACCGTTTATCGCATCTTGCAACTCGGTTCCATCGTAACCTAAGTCATCTGCGTTAAAAAACAGCGTTGGGATCCCGGCATTGATCATGGTCACTGGAAAAGCACCAATACCAGGCACTTCTAATACATCAACCAAGTTGCCCGACGGGAACATATCGCCTTCACCATCGCTTGGGTCCATAAATTCAACCACGACTTCCGCCGCAGGAAATGTCACACCATCGAGTTCAAAGTCGCCCGTTTCTTGCACTTCACCATTTGTCATTGGTACATGAGCAATAATCGTCTTGTGAATATTTGCTTGCCAGATACGCACTACCGCAACGCCATCATGAGGAATACGCGCCGCGTCCACTAAACCATTCGCAATGGCAAACGCGCCGACAGCCGCGGTTAAATTACCACAGTTACCACTCCAATCGATAAATGGTTTATCAATCGCCACTTGACCAAACAAATAATCGACGTCATGACCCACTTGAGTGCTTTTACTCAAAATCACTGTTTTACTGGTGCTTGAGGTCGCCCCGCCCATGCCGTCAGTGTGTTTACCATACGGATCGGGACTACCAATCACGCGCAGCAAAATCGCATCGCGCGCTGCCCCCGGCACTTGCGCATCCAACGGCAAATCCGTCAGATTAAGGAATACCCCTTTTGATGTACCGCCACGCATATACGTCGCCGGGATTTTCATTTGTGGTTTAAAACTCATATGCTTTCCTTTGGGCGATGATGCATCGCCCACAAAAACGTTGACTACACATTACCTTCAAGGAAATCTTGGGCGAAACGTTGTAACACCCCACCCGCTTCGTAAATAGAGACTTCTTCTGCAGTATCCAAACGGCACGTCACTGGCACTTCGATGCTTTCACCATTTCGACGATTAACAATTAACGTAAGCGTTGTGCCCGGTAAACGTTCGCCTTTAACGTCATAGGTTTCAGTTCCGTCAAGTTCGAGCGTTAAACGATTGGTACCCGCTTTAAACTCAAGTGGTAACACGCCCATCCCGATCAAGTTCGTACGGTGAATACGTTCGAACCCTTCTGCAACGATCGCTTCAACACCCGCCAAACGCACACCTTTTGCCGCCCAGTCACGTGACGAACCTTGACCATAATCGGCTCCCGCGACGATGATTAGTGGTTGTTTGCGCTCCATGTAGGTTTCAATTGCTTCCCACATGCGCGTTACTTGGCCTTCTGGCTCAACACGAGCCAGTGAACCTTGCTTCACGTTGCCCGCTTCATCACGCACCATTTCATTGAACAGTTTCGGGTTGGCAAACGTTGCTCGCTGCGCGGTTAAATGGTCGCCGCGGTGTGTGGCGTACGAGTTAAAGTCTTCTTCTGGTAAGCCCATTTTGTGCAGGTATTCACCCGCCGCGCTATCCATCATAATCGCGTTGGACGGCGATAAATGATCCGTCGTAATGTTATCGCCAAGCACTGCAAGAGGACGCATACCCGTCAGCGTACGCGGCGCCGCCAATGCACCTTCCCAATACGGAGGACGGCGAATATAAGTACTCATTGGTCGCCAGTCATACAGCGGATTGATGTGGTCGCCGTAATCGACGCTTAAATCAAACATTGGGTCGTAAATCGCTCGAAATTGCTCAGGCTTCACACTTTTTGCAATGACTGCGTCAATCTCTTCGTCTGATGGCCAAATGTCTTTAAGCGTAACCGATTGACCCGCTTGATCGTACCCTAAAACACCCGTTTCAATGTCAAAACGCACACTACCGGCAATCGCATAAGCCACCACTAGCGGCGGTGAAGCTAAAAAGGCTTGTTTCGCATAAGGATGAATACGACCATCAAAGTTACGGTTACCTGAGAGTACTGCCGTTGCATACAAGTCGCGGTCAATCACTTCTTGCTGAATAACCGGATCTAACGCGCCGCTCATACCATTACAGGTTGTACACGCAAACGCCACCACGCCAAAGCCAAGCTGTTCCAGCTCAGGCAATAGGTTGGCGTCTTCCATGTACGACTTAACGACTTTTGAACCCGGTGCGAACGAGGTCTTCACCCAAGGCTTACGGGTTAAGCCTCTGGCATTGGCATTACGCGCAAGTAAGCCTGCGGCTACAACGTTACGTGGGTTAGAGGTGTTAGTACAGCTGGTAATCGCTGCGATGATCACCGCGCCATCGGGCATTTTGCCCTCTTCTTCAACGTAGTCTTTCACGATACCTTGCGCAGCAAGCTCAGTCGTTGCCACACGGCGGTGCGGGTTCGACGGGCCTGCAAGGTTGCGAGTCACGGTCGATAAATCAAACTTAAGCACACGCTCGTATTGCGCATTTGCTAGGCTGTCCGCCCAAAGACCTGTTTGCTTCGCATAGTGTTCAACTAATTTCACTTGTTCTTCATCACGGCCAGTAATGCGAAGGTAATCAATGGTTTTTTCATCGATGTAGAACATCGCCGCTGTCGCACCATATTCTGGCGTCATGTTTGAAATGGTTGCACGGTCACCTAAGCTCAGACTCTTAGTGCCTTCACCGAAGAACTCTAAATACGCTGAAACAACACGTTCTTTACGCAAAAATTCAGTGATCGCCAGCACGATATCGGTGGCAGTAATACCCGGCTGTCTTTGACCGATTAATTCAACACCAACGATATCTGGTAAACGCATATACGACGCACGACCTAGCATCACGCTTTCGGCTTCAAGCCCCCCCACACCAATCGCGATAACACCTAATGCGTCGACATGCGGTGTATGGCTGTCAGTACCTACTAGCGTATCAGGAAACGCTACACCATCGCGCACTTGAACGACTGGCGACATTTTCTCAAGGTTGATTTGGTGCAAAATACCATTGCCTGGCGGGATCACATCGACGTTTTTAAACGCGGTTTTTGTCCAGTTAATAAAGTGAAATCGGTCCTCGTTACGACGATCTTCCACTGCGCGGTTTTTCTCGAATGCATCTTTATCAAAACCACCATATTCCACCGCAAGAGAGTGGTCTACGATAAGCTGCGTTGGCACCACAGGGTTTACTTTTGACGGATCGCCGCCTTTTTCTGCGATGGCATCACGAAGACCCGCCAAATCCACCAGCGCGGTTTGACCTAGAATGTCGTGGCAGACCACGCGCGCAGGAAACCATGGGAAATCTAAATCTCGGCGACGTTCGATAATCTGTGTGAGTGAGTCTGTCAATGTGTCTGGAGCACAACGACGTACTAAGTTTTCGGCAAGTACACGCGAAGTATAAGGCAGCGTGTCATAAGCGCCCGGTTTAATGGTTTCGACCGCTTCGCGCGTATCAAAAAAATCTAAATTGGTATTTGGTAAGGTCTTACGAAATTGCGTGTTCATGTTTATATCCAACTGCAATCGGTGACAGGATTGACAGCAACGTTTGCTGTCACAGCCAAGTGCTATTCACACTTGGCATTTTGATCTTTCTAAATGGAATTAACGTTGTGCGATCGGTGTAACAGAACGCAGCTCTTCACCAACATACTCCGCCGATGGGCGAATAATACGGTTATCTGCGCGTTGTTCCATCACGTGAGCCGCCCAACCCGTTAAGCGTGACATCACGAAAATCGGTGTGAACAATTTAGTAGGAATGCCCATAAAGTGGTACGCAGAGGCATGGAAGAAATCCGCATTACAGAATAGCTTTTTCTCGCGCCACATGACTTCTTCACAACGCACTGACACTGGGTACAGTACCGTGTCGCCGACATCTGCAGCTAGTTTTTCAGACCATTGTTTGATAATTGCGTTACGCGGATCAGACTCTGAGTAAATCGCATGTCCGAAGCCCATGATTTTCTCTTTGCGTTCCAACATGCCCATCATTTCTTGCTCAGCGTGATCTGCTGAGTTAAAGCGTTCGATCATTTCCATTGCAGCTTCGTTTGCACCACCATGTAATGGACCACGTAGTGAGCCGATGGCACCAGTAATACAGGAATGCATATCCGAAAGCGTGGATGCACACACGCGAGCCGTAAACGTAGACGCATTAAATTCATGCTCCGCATACAGGATCAAAGACACATGCATGACGCGCTCATGGAGTTCTGATGGCTTTTTGCCATGAAGTAAGTGTAAGAAATGCGCGCCGATTGAATTGTCGTCTGTTTCAACATCAACACGAACGCCATCGTGCGTAAAGCGGTACCAGTAACAAATGATACTTGGGAACGCCGCTAACATACGATCTGTGACTTGCTGTTGCATGTCAAAGCTGTGCTCACCTTCAAGGTTACCGAGCATAGAACAACCTGTACGTAACACGTCCATTGGGTGTGCATCAGCAGGAATACGCTCAAGCACATCTTTAAGTGCTTGTGGTAAACCACGCATACCCTTCAATTGTGCCTTGTACGTGGCGAGTTCGTCTTGCGTCGGAAGATGACCTTTTAGAATAAGATGCGCAACTTCTTCGAACTCACAATTTTCCGCTAAATCTTTAACATCATAGCCACGGTAAGTTAAACCCGAACCAGATTTACCCACGGTTGATAATGCTGTTTTACCCGCTACTTGACCGCGTAAACCCGCTCCACTTAGTACTTTTGCCATTTGTTGTCTCCTGAATTTTTCCTGCTGTTTTACATGTCCTTGCTGTCGTTTTTATTGCAAAGGACGAAAAGGTGCGTTGCCGCGCACCTTGCAATTATTTGTTTTTACCTTCCGCGAAGAGCTGATCAAGCTTATGCTCATAATCGTGGTACCCTAAATAATCATACAGTTCCATGCGCGTTTGCATGGTATCGATTACCGCTTTTTGGTCACCATTGGCAAGGATAGACTGATACACCATTTCTGCTGCTTTATTCATTGCTCGGAATGCGCTGAGTGGGTACAACACCATGTCTACTCCCCATGCACCTAGCTCTTCTTTGTTCCAAAGTTCGGTTTGCCCAAATTCAGTAATATTGGCAAGAATTGGAACATCCAATGCTTCGCTGAACGCGCGATAATGCTCTTCTGTTTTCACGGCTTCAGCAAATATCCCATCCGCACCCGCTGCAACGTAGGCTTTTGCTCGTTCAATCGCTTTTTCAAGACCTTCTTGTGCAAACGAATCCGTACGCGCCATGATAAAGAAGTTCGGGTCTGTACGCGCATCTACGGCCGCTTTTATACGATCCACCATTTCTTCAGTCGATACGATTTCTTTATTTGGACGGTGACCACAACGTTTTTGCGCCACTTGGTCTTCGATGTGCACTGCAGCGACACCGGCTTTTTCCATATCTTTTACGGTTTTAGCAATGTTAAAAGCCCCACCCCAACCTGTATCGATATCGACCATTAATGGCAAATCACACGCTGCGGTAATACGGTATACGTCTGCAAGTACGTCGTTTAGCGACGTCATGCCCAAATCAGGCAAACCATAGGAAGCGTTTGCGACACCGCCGCCCGACAAGTAAATTGCTTGGTGGCCGATGCGCTTCGCCATCATCGCGCTGTACGCGTTGATAGTCCCAACGATCTGTAATGGTTTATTCGCCGCTAACGCGTCACGAAATTTCTTTCCTGCACTCATGATGATCTCTCTTTGCTGTTATCGCTCGAAAGCTTGTTGGCAATGTTATTTTTAGAATATTGAATATGACGACGCATCAGCATTTCCGCAAGCTCAGGGTCACGATTACTGATTGCGCGCACAATATGTTTATGTTCATCAAACGCGGTAGTTACGCGTGGTCCCGCCATCCCTAACTGTACTCGATACATTCGAATCAGATGGTACATACCGTTAATAAGCATGTTAATTAGATGATTATTTTTACTACCAAGAATTATCCGATAATGAAAATCGACGTCCCCCGCTTCTTGATAGTATGACTCTCCACCTTTGACCTCATCAAAGTGATCACCAAGCAATGCGTTTAAACCTTGAATGTCTTCATCCGTCATGTGAATTGCAGCTAAACGAGCTGCCATCCCTTCTAGAGATTCACGTACTTGGTACAACTCTTCAAGCCCAGCCTCGCTTAGCGTGACGACTCGAGCACCGACATTCGCTTTACGCTCCACTAAATGACACGCTTCAAGACGGTTAATTGCTTCACGAACTACCGCTCGACTGACTGTGTACTTTGTCGACAATTCAGTTTCACTCAACTTAGTGCCTGAGGGGATCTCTCCATCGACAATTTCTTTTCGCATGCGATAAAACGTTTTGTCTGAAGAAGTTACAGCTTGCTCAGTAAAAATATCTAGGGCCATATTCAAAAGTGGAGATGACAAGTTGTAGACAATCTTAGCAGTATTCTAAGAATGATCAATATAAAACCCTAAGATTGTCGACAAAAGTAGCATGCCCTACACAATAAATTCACTTTCTCTATCAAGAGGCAGTCGACTATACTTAATTTAGTTCTAGCTGGAGTTGTTGATTGTGAAGTCATTTTTTAGAGCTTTGGTTGTAATCTTTGTTTCTGCGCTCACTTTTGATGCGTCGGCAAAGCTGCAAGTATTGACTGAGTTGTCCCCACCCAATCAAACAATGGTGAATAACGAAGTGACTGGTTCCAGTACGGAACTAGTGAGAATGATCCTGTCAAAATCCAATCTTGAAGGCGATTTTACTTTACTACCATGGGCTCGAGCCTACCATCTCGCAAAAAATCAACGCAATGCGCTGATTTATAGTATTGCCAGAACAACCGAGCGAGAAACACTCTTTCGTTGGATTGGCCCTGTAGCCGTATTTGAGCTTGGATTTGTCACCAATAGTTATAGAGACGATATTGCTCTAGCGACCGTAGAGCAAGCCAAAGCCTACCGAATTGCCGTACAACGTAACGATATTGCTCAGACGATTCTCACTGAAATGGGCTTTGACGTCGTCGTCACCAGTGATATTGAAAAGTCATATCAACTGTTAGTGACAAATAAAATCGATTTTGTGATTGATGACAAACGTCTGATTAAAAATATGGCGAAAGAACTCAATTTACCTGAAGATCAGTTTAAATTTGCGCTCCCTGTTCCTGAATTATTTGTCAAAGGCTATCTCGCGGCGAATAAAGATTTACCGGAAGAACAATATCAGGCGCTACTCAGTGCTTATCAGTACATTTCCAAATCGGCTGTTTATTCCGAAGTGCTTCACCTCAACTAGTCGAATTGACGGATAAGCAGTAACAGCGGGGCTGTGCGTGCAATTGAGCACCTTTATGACTGGTATGAGTTGTCGAACCTAAAAACAAAAAAGCAGGCCTGGGCCTGCTCTTTCATCAAATTCTGTAGCTCTATATATTAAAGAACTTTAATACTTTCAGCTTGAGGACCTTTTTGGCCTTGAGTGATAGAGAACTCAACCTTTTGGCCTTCTGCTAGCGTACGGAAACCGTTACCTTCGATAGCGCTGAAGTGAGCGAATACGTCAGGGCCGTTTTCCTGTGCAATAAAACCAAAACCTTTTGATTCATTAAACCACTTTACGGTGCCTGTTACAGTGTTTGACATAGTACTAAATCCTAAATATTAAACATTTGTGCCCGAAGGCATTTTAAAGATCAAAAAAATACGGAGCTTAAAACTTCAGGACGGTACTACAGCTTGCAAACGCGAGACAACGTAATGGAATTTCAAACGACGGACTTTTCTGTCCTTCACCATCTTATTGCCACTCATAGACCAAGTCAATGTATTTGGGGTCGGTATAAAAAATAATTCAAGCGTGTCTAACTTAGTTGATCTAGCACGTTAACGCGGGTTCTTGGATAAGGTAAAATAGCGACAATTCATTGATGGAAGGGGAACGAATTGACCCGTTTGTTGCAAGCTTTACTACTGAGTTGTAGTCTCTGTACATACACCTTTGCAAGTGAGCCAAAAGCGGCCACACAACTGCGGATTTCGTATCTAAACCACCCTTCTGTGCTTTCTTTCGCACTTCCAATTGTCAAAAGTGCTTACCTACGAGCAGGCGTCGATGCGGATTTTATCGAGCTTCCTGCACATCGTTTATTGCAAGAAATAGATGCAGGACACACTGATGGCGACGTGATCCATGCACAAGAGATATTTGCACCATTTTCCAACATTATGAAAGTGGGCCCACCCTTGACTCGCGTTGAATATCTACTCCTTTGTGCCCCAGAAGTGACTTGTGACAACTCGGTTTTGATTTCAAGTCCTGAAACGATTGTGGCCACCGACCAATCAAAAAGAGTGATCACCAGCCAGTACCCTTCAGCACGTAACCGTAATTTTTACCCGCTTAATTTTTTAGGAAAACTACCAGAACTCTTAAATACGCATCGATTTAATTACGCCATTTATATTGTTTCAAGCGAATGGCCGCTCCCCGAAAGCTTGCAACACTTACAGATGCATCCACTTTTTTCATCCGAAGCTTATCACATATTACATAAGCGATTTGCGAGCATTGCACCCGTGATAGGAAAAGCCATAGAAGAGGAATTAGAGAGGCGGCATAACCAAGGTAAACAAAACACCAACGAATAGAAAAACGTTGGGCTATTAGGTCATGCTCTGATAATAAATCTTTAAATTTGAAACGCGTTACGAGTAACCGTGACTGTATGCCTCAAAAACACACATACAGTCACATTTTTTATCAGCGATTAATATTCGTATTCCAGCGCTAAGCGGAAACTATGGTCCTTTCCATTGTGGCCGATTTCCGATATGAATCCCGCTTCCCACTTTAATTGGCGCTGACCTTCAAAACGGTAAAGGCCGATAAATCCGGGGCCAATGCCAAAGAAGTCCTGCCCCGCGTAAACCTCTATCGCTGGTTGAAATGCAGGAACAAGACGGTAACGATATTGAGCACGGAACTCGCTTTCCCATTCGTCCTCAATGTCTTTTCCCCATTCCCTGATTAAAAAAGCATTCATCGTTAAACTAGTTCTGCCAATCTCTTTTTCGAAAATGACACCGGTTGTCGCTTCGTAAGCTGATTCTTTAGTACGTTTTTCAAGTTCAAATAATAGCCCCCAATCAGCCCAGTACTTACCTTGTTCAACGATTTGCCAACGAACTTCTCCTTCAAACGCAGCTAAATCGTAATTGTCGCTGTCGTTTGGATTCCGCTCGCCAATCGCGAAACCCTCAATGGCAAGTCCTTCCGCTATCGCAAAGCCCAAACCAAAACGTTGTGCCAAATAGTTTTTAGTGTCCGTTTGTCTTGAGTGTAATCGCCATTCTGCCGCTTTTTCGTTTGGCAAAACATAAGGATGATAAACTTTATCCACGACCATCCCATCTGCCCGTGCAAAAATTGGCGACAACGCCACACATAACCAAACTGACACAAACGCAGTTACTCGTTTCATGCAAGACTCCTTAAGTTACGACGTTGCACCGATGCGATGATAAAAAAACAAAATAATACGCTGCCAATATAGGCCACTAAACTGACAAGCCCCGGGCTTGCTTCATATCCCATGAGCGCTCTCAACACTCGGCCGACTACCGAATGCTCATCCAAAATGAGCCGCAAATCGTAAACGCCAGAAGAGGTTGGCAATAAATCTATTTGCGCCCCTAGATCCGCGGCAATCGCGATTTTGCTGCCTGCATGTAATGCGAATAAGGCTAACAACAGCATTGGCAGTGCACGTACATTTGCATTTGCAAGGAAGAAATAAAGCAGTGTGCTGAAGCTAAAACAAATGCCCATTCCCAGCATGGTGCCAATAGCAAGAGATTGCATCGCCTCTGCAGAAGCAAAGCCAACGATATAGGTTAAGAAATTACTGAGGTAAACCACTATGGCGATGACCATTGCAAATTGCGGCCAGCGACTGTTGTGATGGATGACACTCATAATCATCGCAATGTAAAGTGCGGTGAGCATTAGCATTTGGGTAATTTCGAGCCCTCGATAGTCGAACCACTGACTCACCGTACCGATTAAATTTAGGTATACAATGCTCAGCCCAACACCCAAAATGGTCGCATTCAATGATTGTCTGTTCGAGATACGGTTGTCGCTAACGACTTGACGCAATAAAACCCATAACAACGCGATAGGTAAACATTGATTGATACTGATAATCACAGTGTTAAGAAGCATTGTCTGGCTCCTTCGCGACCACTACCCCTTGCGCTGTGTTTGGTGAGAACTCACCAAAAAAACGGTATTCACCCGGTTCTAACGGACCGATGTAAATAACACTTTTACGACCGGGAAAAAGTACCTTCTCTCTATTCAGATCAAAACTGTCAAACTCTTCAGGTTCGGCGTCTTTGTTTTCAATCACTAAGCGAACTTTCTTTCCTGCTGGCACTTCGACTTTCGCGGGCGTGAACAGGTGGTTTTCAAGTACCAATAGAAAGCTGTCACTCGCAAAAGCAAGTGTACTGATAAAAAATCCGCTAAACGTCAATAAAAGACAAAAAGCGTTAATTTTCATCTGACTCCTTGTTAAACCATACTGTTACCATAAGACCGCCAAGACTAGCACGAGATAGTTCAATTTTAGCATGATAAATTGCAATTATTTGTTGAACAATTGCCATACCCAAGCCCGCACCTTTTTCACCTGAGGGGTGTTTATCACCCCCAACCCGATAAAATCGGTCAAAAACGCGCGCGATTTGCTCATCGGTCATGCCAGGTCCAGAATCCTCAATACGCCAACCTACTTGGTTATTTTTCTGAATCAGCTCGAGTTTAATTTCGCCACCTTGCGGTGTGTACTTAACCGCATTACTCAGCAAATTTCCCAGTAACGTATTCAAAGTGAAATCACATCCTTGAATGGTTGCGCTATCACCTTGCAGACTAATTTGGTGATTCTTAGCGTCTATCTTGGCATAGTTGTCAGCCACAATTTGTTGCGTCACGATCAGTAAGTCTTTTGCGCTAAATTGGTTTTGCCACGTATCCGGCTCTGTACGCGCAAGCGTCAACATTTGCTCAACAATATGATTAAGCTGAGCAATACCAAGCTCCATAGCTTTGATACCATGCATATCGCCTGAAGCGACATTATGCAAATTTACCTTCAAACTACTAATGGGCGTTTTCAATTCATGGGCGGCATCGGAGGCGAAATAGCGTTCTCTTAAATACGCTGCCTCGACTTTCTTGAACAAACTATTCATCCGTTCAATAACTGGGGCTACTTCTGCGTCTTCAGAGCTCGTATTAAGCTGTGTGAAATCATTCGCGCGTCGAAATTGAAGCTCCTTGGAAAGTAAGGTTAACGGTTTTAATGCTCGCCTTACATACCAAGCAATGGCAAGCGCGAGGAAGGGCATTATGAGTACAAGGGGTGTCATCGCCGACACGATCAGCGATTCAATCAGTGCAAAACGTTTATTTACGGGCTCAGCCAGAAGCAGCGTTTTGCCTTCCTTTTGCGCGGCATAAATCCTGAGCCGCTTGCCTGATACATTAACCGTTTTGAATTCAGATTTTAGGAAATCTTCTTGTGGAGTGCTTTGCAAAAGTGCAGCACTGTATACAGTTTCTTCACCTTGCCAAAGTTTCGCATAAAACTCGTTTTGTTCCGGCCAAGAGGCAACTGGCGTCTCGATTAATACCTGACTCAAGCTAACAAGCTGCTGATCTAACTGTTTTTCCGCTTCGTTAAAACTCGTCTCATAACCTTGTAGCAGCGCCATAAATGCCGTGAGTACAAGGCAGGACAAGATGATTAACGTCAACCTTAAGTTAATGGACAAACGTTTGACTGGGGCCGTTGTCATTTACTTCTTACCCATCACGTAACCAATGCCACGTAATGTTTTAATCGTATCTTTAGGGAGTTTTTTACGAAGGTGGTGAATATGAACTTCAATCGCATTCGAACCAAGTTCTTCACCCCATTGATAAAGCTTATTTTCAAGCTGTTCTTTAGATAACACTCGCCCCACATTTTCCATCAATGCTTTTAACAACATGAATTCTTTACGTGGTAAATTGAGCGCAACGCCATCAACGGATGCGGAGTGACTAGCTAAATCCAACTCAATTCCATCTTGCTTGATAACACTCGACGTTGTTTGAGTAAAACGACGGCTAATTACACGAAGACGCGCAAAAAGTTCAATTGGCTCAAATGGTTTAGGTAGGTAGTCATCTGCGCCTAAATCAAGACCCGAAATTTTATCTTGAATGCTGTCGCGCGCCGTTAGGATAATAACCGCGATCGCCATTTTCTTACGTCGAATGGTCTTTAACAGATTTAGGCCATCACCGTCTGGAAGACCTAAATCTAAAACGACTAATTCCGTATTGTTTTCACTCAACAGGTTTTCCGCAGCAGCTAACGTAGGCGCGTGATCAACACTGTAACCTTCTTTTGCAGCGAGTGTATAAGCCCTTCAGCGAGAAGGGCATCATCTTCAACTAATAATAATCTCATTAATGCTTTTTCAGTTTCTTTTCTACTTTCGCCAATAACTCATCAACTTCAAGCTGGCGATATTTATCTGCTTTCTCACGACCATCACGTTTAGGTGCTGACTTTGCCTTTTGCAAATGTTCAAAAGCCGCTTGGTATTTTTTCTCATCATAGAGAAAATCGGCGTAAAAGTAATTAACATCCAAACCATCTGGGTTAATTTCTAATGACTTTTTGAAAAAATTTTGGGCTTTTTTGTCGCTACCAAAACCAATAGGCCAACCTGGAACCTTCGCGTATAACGTACCTAAACTCGTTAGTGCTGAGCCTTGCAGCGCATTCTCATCAATTTTGATGGCTTTTTCTAACTCATCTTTTGCTGCTTCAGCAAGACCCAATGCGCCTAAACCACCTTTAGCACCAGCAAAACTAGACTGAACAATTCCATGCCAAATATGGCTTTCTGCTTTTTCAGGATAATGCTCTACCAACGCTTCACTTTCTTTTACTAACGCTTCAAACGCCTTTTCTTTTGCATCATCCTGCAGTTCATAATTCACAGTAGCCCAACTGTGTTGAACCGCGCTTAGGTCCGCTAAGAAATCATTCCCAGCCCAGAGCTGAGTACAGAACAAGGCACTGCTTGCTAAAATAAATGCTTTGATTTTCATAATGATGACTCCTTAGTTCCTAAGAATGATTTAATGGTTTTTAACTGTTTAATAATGGCCGAGTCGACAAGTTCTGGGAGGAGTCCATTTAGTCTTGCAAAGAACTTCTCTGGAAACCCTATAGCACGGCGTCTCGCTGACGAATTGAGTAGTGTCATGAATTCATTGGCGACCAATTCTGGCGAATCCATTTTATTCCCCAATGCTTCGTTCATCGCTCGTACTTTCATATCGTTAATTTTCGTATCGGTTGCTCGAGGTGCGAGATACTTTACTTGCACCTCTCCATCCAATTCCCGAGATAACGCTTCGGTAAAACCTCGAAGTCCAAATTTGGACGCGCAGTAAATGCTTTGATATGGATAACCAATGGCACCAAACGCGGACCCAATGTTGACAATCGTACCGTGAGTACGTTTTAGTTGCGTGAGTAACGCTTGTGTAAGTCGCATTGGCGCAACTAAGTTCACGCACAGCTGATTCAAGATCATGGAACTTGGCGTGTTCTCGAAAGGCAACATTTGATTCAATCCCGCATTATTCACGAGTAATGCCGCTCCACCTAACGCGTCCGCACGCACCGCGATTGCAGCCATTGCACGCTCATCTTGTAGGTCTTCGACAATGATCTCATGGCCTTCTCCAAGTGACTTACGGAGCGTTTCCAATGCGGTTTCGTTTCGTCCAACCAATAGGCAACGCCAACCACTTTGCGCTAATTTTTTTGCTATTTCCGCACCGATCCCGCCAGTTGCTCCGGTCACTACGGCTAATTTTTTACTCATGCAACCTCCTCATTATTCATAAGAGGTACTGCTGGATTTGCCTCGATAGCGCGAAACACATCGCCATACAGTCGATAAAAGCGTTTTGCACTATGAATGATGAGAGCCTGCTCTTTAGGGCACGTAATTTTCTCCATCAAACCTTTGAAAAAGTCGATGTGTTCAATGTCTAATGCACCATGAGACGTTAAATAGCTGAACGCTTTTCTTGGTAGATCCAATTTTTCACGGATCATCTTGGCTGCGTTATCAGCTAACGCTATCGATGTGCCTTCAAGTACATTCACCATGCCGAAGAAGCACAATGGATTTACTCGATTGATGCTGTCGTACGCATAGCTCACCATCATTTCTGCAGCAAAACTTGGCGTACTGTGACGAACGACTTCTTTATCGTATCCGCATGCTTGGATGTCATTCAAAATCCACTCTTGATGGCCCATTTCTTCTTCGATGTAATGACCAATTGCTTCACGCAACCATTCTTTAGAATCATCAAGTTTTCCGCCGCACGTCATTAACAGTGGCACGGTGTGCTTAACATGGTGATAAGCTTGTTGTAAAAAAGAGACGTATTGGCCTGTTGAAATATTACCAGTAAATACGTCCGCAATAATCGGGGCACTTGTCAAATACTCACGTTCTGCTTGAGTTTCCGCTTGTAAAATATCGTAAAATGAAGTCATTTATGCTCTCCTAAGCAATTCGTGATGTTTGATAGAGTTCTGCAATTTCGTCTTGGAAATGAAGCGCAATTGCATCTCTTTTTGGTCTACCATTTGCCGTCAACAGACCTGATTCTGGTGACATAGGTGTATTCAGCCTAAACCAGCGATTGACTTTGGCATACGCTGGAAGCTGAAGGTTAATTTGTTCAACGTGTTTTTCTATTTGCTCATTTGTAATTGTTGGCAATGCGTAGATGACCGCAACGAGAAAGGCTTGTGCTTCACCAAAAACAACACATTGCAGCAACCAAGGAGCACTTTGAAGCGCACTCTCAGGCCATTCAGGGCTGATGTTTCGTCCAAGGCTCGAAATAATCAGATTTTTAGACCGGCCGCTAATGACAACCCGATCTTCAACCATTTCAACTAAATCCCCCGTGGCTAACCACTCACCTTGATTGAAAGCAGGTTGTCCTAAGTACCCAAGGAATAGCGGGCCTTTTACACATAATTCACCATCGACAACCTTGGCATCTAGATGCGGAAGTATTTCGCCGACGCTCCCGTCTTGAGTACCCACATTCAGCGCAACAACCGAGCCGGCTTCAGATAAACCATAACCTTGAAATGCTGGAATATTGAATGCCTGAGCGGCTTCTAATAAGGTTTTCGGCACTTGCGCTCCACCAACCGCAACAAACGATAGACTCTCTGGCGCGGTCCAACCTGTCGATGCACTTAGAACTAGCACTTTTAGCAGTTCAGGAACCAAAATCATGGTTTCCGGATTGGTTGTTACAATACGCGTTAAGAACGCTGTCGGGTCGGACAGTGAAGTACCCGAAAAACCAAGCTGCGTTAGGCTCGATACGATTACTTTGCCTCCAGCTAATAGCGGCGCGTAAATACCCGCGACATTTTCTAACAGCACCGAAAAAGGAAGCACACTTAAGTGTGTAGGCCAAGGAACTGCTATTTTCTCTTTTAAACTTTTGGCGACAGTGAGTTGATTCTCGAGTGAAAGGCACACTCCTTTCGGTTGACCAGTCGACCCTGACGTAAAGGTGATCTTTTGCGTCCCAACATGGAGGTTTACTTGCTCAACATCTTGCTTGTATACGTATAACTCTGAACCAAACACATTAAATTGCTCGATAAGTTCTAATCCATCGAGCGGTGCATCCGACACCAGAATTTTTGCACCTGCAGACTTAGACGCGTAGTTTCTCTGTTCTTCAGTAAAGAATGGTGGCAATGGTAAATGAACCTTTTTGCTTGATATAAGCGCCAAATCGAATACAACCCAAGCAAGAGAGTTATCCATCAAACTGGCAATAACATTACTCTCGTACCCGTCAATTTGGTCGGCAACGCACTGAGTGATCAGCGCTAGCTCGGAAAAAGTGACTCTTTTATCATCATTCAACAATGCGATATCGAGTGGCTGGTGTGGGCACAGTTTTAATAAGTCATTCATGCAATTAGCCCTGCTTTTAATTTTTCGATATGAGGTTCAACTTGTATTGCAATTTTCGAATAAAGAGCAACAGACTCAATAGTTTGATTTGCTAAACGCAAGTCAACAATGCACGTTTTAGGATTTGCTTCGTAGTACGTACCATAGTCTTTCGCCGATTCGACACACTTAGCGTCTGCTTCACCAAGTTCAATGACGGGTACTTGCAAAAGCTGCATTAACTTTCTGACTTGTAATGTGCCAGTAAACGCTAGGAAGTGGATGTTTTGTGACAGCAACGCCCGTGCAATTACAATAAAATGTTCTATTGTTGCGCTACGATGTGTTGAATAGAGGTTACCCAATTCAGCAATTTCCGAACGCGAAGCAAACTCAGGCAAATAGCGCTCAATCGGTTTGTCTAAATAGCTTTCAAGAAACAAAGTAGCATCTTCAGCAAACCTTAGCCCAAGCACACATTCACCACGACCGTTTGATAATTGGCTTAAGAGTGGATAAAAATCATGAATGTCAGCATCAAAAGCGGCAGCAAAGCCCTGTTGAATTTGCATTTCCAAGTAGGCCCGATATGTGTCGCCAATCTTTGCTACAACCATTGGAGGATCATTTTCTAATTGTCTCGCATTTGATGCACTCATAATGTTTACCTCTTTCTCTGTTCCTATTGACTAATTTAGAAACCCAAAATTAAGTGAACCTTAAGTGGAAAAAATATTTGAAAAATTTTTATCGCGTCGTTTTTTTGAGCAAACGATCCAAAGCTGATTGATCTAGTTCAAAAAAATTTGGAGAAAAGCGTGCGCCCTAACGAACTCTGACCTATGCTTTGATGCAATGAGTTGCAAAAGAGGCAGCAATGGACCATTTAAATGCCCATGCGCGAGCAATCGACAATTTTGTTAGGGTTGCAAACATCATCGCCAATTTAGACGTGATTTTACTAGAGGCGAAAAATCTCTCTTTAACGGCAAAAAATGCCCGAGTTGTCGCATTACGAGCGGGAGATTCTGCGTTTGGTTTTAAACCCATCACCAATTTCATTGATGAGTTCTCCGATCAAACCATCCGCATAACTAAATCGATAGCTGAACTATCAAATCGACTTTTTGCAATGGCGCTCGCTGTAGTGCGCTGCAGTGAATTCCGTGACCATTTACTCCGAGCCGAAGCAATGACCGACAAAAGTGTGCTCGGAAAACTCAAGTTCTCCGCAAATGAACAGTTATTGGAAAAAACTCGAGAGCTTGAATCCGCGGTATTTGAGCTTGCTGGCTTTTTCGAAGACATTCAAAAACACATGAGAAGTGCAGAATACATTGCCGTGACTAGCCGCGTTGAAGCCTCTAACGCGGGGGAATTTTGCGACAGTTTACAATCGGTATCGGACTTTATTGCCGGCGCCGCTCAAAAAATAAAGATAGCTGTAGGCGATAATTTAAAAGAGATCAGTCAATTAAGAGGAGCGATGCGTTGAAAGCGACGGAACTATATAAATCCACAACGCACAGATGGTTGGTGCTTGGGCGTGATGAAAGCAAACCTGAAAAAATCATCGACACAAATCAATATGTCATTTCCAGCCAAAGTGAAGCGATTATTCTAGACCCAGGTGGTATCGAACTTTTTTCACCGATGCTTGCCGGTATTTTGAAACACATCGATCTTGAAAACATTACGTCGCTGTTTGCATCTCATCAAGACCCTGACATTATCAGCTCTCTTGGACTTTGGGACAAAACCATACCTAATGCTAAGCTTTATGCGCCGTGGCTTTGGGAAGGTTTTATCCGTCACTTTGGAATGGAAAACATTACCTACGTCCCTATCAAAGACGAAGGTGGCGAAGTGAGGGTCGGTAGTGCCACCTTAAAGTTTATCCCTGCACATTACTTGCATTCTTCAGGTAACTTTAACGTGTATGATCCTGCGGCAAAAATTCTGATGAGCGGTGACATTGGCGCCGCACTTGAAGATCACAATGCCCCAATGTTCGTAGAAGATTTTGGTAGTCATGTAAAAAAAATGGAATATTTCCACAAACGATGGATGCCCTCGAACAGAGCCAAAGCAAATTGGATTGCGCGAGTGCGAGAACTTGATATTGAAATCATGGCTCCTCAACATGGTCGCGTATTTAAAGGTGAAATGGTCGAGGAATTCCTTGCTTGGTTTGCCAAGCTCGACGTCGGCATTGCAAGTTAGCCAACCATTCCAAATCGCGCTGTATAATCAGCGCGTTTCAACTTTCTCTTAAACCGAATGACCTTTGTTAAAGATCAGACCAAACTGCAAGTTCATTGCCGCTTGGCTCTTTAAATTGAAAACGGCGCCCACCCGGAAAGCTAAAAATTTCCTTAACTATCTGACCCCCGTTTCGCTTAACAATGTCATATGTGTCTTCTAAATCTTGGCTATAGATCACTAGCAACGCGCCACCCCGCTCGCTTTCCGAGCAAAGATCACTGGCATAAAAGCCGCCAGTTAATCCGGCATTATCAAATGCGATATATTCTGGTCCATAGGAGGTAAAACGCCAACCAAATACAAGTTCAAAAAAGCGTTGTGTCTTGTCAATATGAGCAGCTGGAAACTCGACGTAATCCAAATGATTGTGTTGCATAAACAAACTCCGTTTTTTCAAAAAGCACTGCGAGTGTGCACTGACCATGTTACATTAAGCTTAAGTTTAGCAGTTAGGTGATTAGATTTGCGTCACTTTTTGTCTCTTTTTGTGTTTTTAGCAGGGTTTCTTATGCCGCACCACGCCATCGCATTGAATCAAGATGATATTCGTTTTGCCCTTGGACAAAAAATCATGTTGGACTTCCGTTATTTTTGTGAAAAAGGAAATGGGTCAACTTGCCGAACTCCAGTTACAACACTCCCAGCACCACTCGCTCAGGTGATCGCAAAACACCATATTGGTGGTGTCATTTTATTTTCTGAAAATACTCAGACGATTTCACAAACTTTCCAACTTACATCAGAGCTTTTAGCCGCAAATCAACGCAACAAAAAATCAGTTCCACTATTTATAGCGATTGATCAAGAAGGAGGCCGTGTCGCTCGACTTAATCGTGAAGAAGCGACTTCTTTTACGGGTAACATGAGCATAGGTGCAACATATCCGCGCAAAGGCACCTATTACGCGACAGAGGTCGCCTCTGTGATAGCTAAAGAACTCAATCACCTTGCCATAAACGTAAACTTTGCACCAACCGTTGATGTAAATATGAACCCGAGTAATCCGGTAATAAACGTGCGTTCTTTTGGGGAAGACCCTGAAATCGTCGCGAAACTCGGCGCAGCTCAGGTTACAGCTATGGAAAATTCTGGTGTCATTAGCGCGTTGAAACATTTTCCCGGACACGGCGATACGCATGTAGATAGTCACACCGGATTGCCACTGGTTTCACATGATAAGCAAACCATCTTTGCAACGGATCTCAAACCCTTTGCTGAAATAATCAAAACAGCCCCACCTGGGATGATTATGACAGCCCACATTCAATATCCGAATCTAGATGACTCCACTGTAACGAGTTCAGGTGGTAAAGCGATGGTACGCCCCGCTACTATGTCGAAGAAGATTATGACTGAGCTGCTAAGAGACGAATTAGGCTACAAAGGAGTCACTATTACAGATGCGCTTGATATGGCCGGCATAAGCGCGTTTTTTGACCCCCTTCAAGCCGTGATTGAAACGTTCAACGCGGGTGTCGATATAGCGCTAATGCCAGTGCCTATTCGCTCAATTGCTGACATTCACCGATTTAATGCCTTTATGGACAATCTAACGGAAGAAGTTGTAAAAGGGCGCATATCAAAAACACTTTTAGATGCATCATTACAACGTGTGTTGACGCTGAAAAAATCTCTGAAAAGCATTAATCTTCACTCATTAGCGCAAGCAAAATCGGTTATTGGTAATCCATCACATCGAGCGCTTGAAAAAGCACTCGCGCTCGATTCAATCACTCTTGTAAAAAACGACAACGTATTGCCACTTACGCGCACGCATAAGTTACACATTATCACCCCTGATAGTCGCAAAGGTGAAGCCTTGAAACAAGCGATGTTAAAGATAAATAGCTATCTATCAATCACTTATTCAAGCTTGCAAGCACTAGATGAAACTGTCGTAAAACATCATATTGAACAGGCAAATATTCTCATTGCGGCTCATGCATCTCCTCAGCAAAGCGCTGTAGAAATCGGCGGAGCAGAAGATGTTGAACTATTGAAGTCACATAGATTGCAGGCTGCTCAACAGCCCAAGACATTAATGAAACTCATGGGCTATGCTCAAGACATGGGGAAAAAAACCGTTTTCATCAGCCTGCGCGCACCATATGAAATAGCGGACTTCTCGAAGCTCAGCGATGCCGTACTTGCAAGCTATGCGTACAACATCGACGTGGATTCAGAATTTGAAGTCTCTGGGCCTGCATTTACTGCTCTTTCGGAAGTCATTCTTGGCAAGCACCAAGCAAGTGGAGTATTGCCAGTGACGATTAAATAATATGAATTTTGAAGAGCGTTAATCAAGAAAAGTGTTGTAATTCGAGTTAGAAAGTTTTATCGAAATAAACTGAGAGAGTTTGTCATGTGGTTAAATTGTGATTTAGGGGAAAGTTTTGGTGCGTGGACAATGGGTCTCGATAGTGAAGTTATGCCTTATATCGATGCTGCAAATATTGCCTGTGGCTTTCATGCCGGTGACCCCGTTGTTATAGCAAAAACCCTTTCACTTGCGAAACAGCATAACCTAAAAATTGGCGCTCATCCAAGTTACCCAGATAAAGAAGGCTTTGGTCGTCGTAGTATGAAACTGCAGCCCAAAGAGCTAATTAATTGTTTACATTATCAAATCGCAGCTGTTGAGGGCATGGCCAAAGTTCAAAACGTTACGCTCGATTATGTTAAACCGCATGGTGCATTATATAACGACATGATGGATGATGTTGAATTACTCAAAATTGTTATGCAGGCAATTAGTAGCTATTCAAACCATTTGAAATTAATGATGCTAGCTACTAAGCAACAAGATGAACATCGGCTACTGGCCAGCCAGTATGGTATATCCCTATATTTCGAAGCCTTCGCTGATAGACTTTATACTGATGAAGGTAAACTAGTGTCACGTACAAAACCCAATGCTGTACATGACAAGGAACAAGTACTTATTCAAGTAAAGCAATTGGCAAACAATGGTTGCATCATAACAGAAACTGGTCAAATGCTCTATTTAGAGGCGGACACATTGTGTGTTCACGGGGATAACCTTGATGGGATTACCGAAATGAAAAAAATAAAAGCGATGTTAATGAGCTAAGGCTACGCACTCGACATGACAAAAATGACGCTATATGAATTATCTAAAATGCTGCCCTTAATTGGTATTGAGAATGGTTAATGAGCCCGTTTCAACGAATGACAATTATGTAGTAGCCCTGCTATTGTCCTGCAAAAGATTATTCAATTTGGTCGCTTTCTTTCTCAATACAGTGGTATATGTAACTTTTTCATCTATCTTAGTTTAATAGCAATACGCTAAATTCAATACATAAGCTATTAAATTTGAATCAACCACAAGAAGCATATTAGCAATACTCTTGTTGACGAAAAAGAATTAACAAGTTATCAATCTTAACCATGAAAAGCTGAATCTTTTGTCAACCCTCCCATATACTTAACTCTTCGAATTTAAATAAATGAATTTTACAGTCACAATATTGATGATGCAGCCTTATTTGGTCGTTTTAAAATGAATATTCTATAAAATTTGTTTAAAACTAAGTTATACGAAAGCGTCACGTATTAAAATTGACTATTGCTACAAAAAACAAACTGGGAGAAATAAAAGTGCCCCAAACTATAAGTAAGAGGCACTAATAATTTTAACTAGCATTAAGATCTATATAAAGATCTTACCCACCCGTTACGACTCTAGTAGTACAAGTTAGAGTTACAGGTTGAGAGATAGGGCTACCTGCAGCACCCGTAGTAAAGGTTGTCACCACAGATTGACCACCTGAAGACACCTGAACTCCTCGAACGGTTGAACGAATTGTATAAGATGAGTTAGCCTCTAAGCCAGATAATCTAAACGTTGAATTACCTAAAGAAGTCGCAACAGAGGCAGCTTTACCATTTTTAGCATAAGTAACTACTGAACCAGACAGATCTACAGCAACTGTTCCGTTTTGTGTAGAAGCACACGTGCCAACCAATGAAAAGTCTGAATCAAACGTTTGAACTGGATTGCCCAGAGTTACAGGGATAGTACCACAAACGTTAATTTCACCATTAGAGTTATACCAGTCGTTACCAGAGTAATCATAAATTCGAACGTTAGCTTTCGCATCCGCACTGATGCCATATCTGGAAGTAGCGTTACCAGAAACTATCTGTTTTGAACTACCACGTAAATAACTGCCAATTGAGCCATCCGTTGAAGTGATTGAGACAGCTAAACCGCGAGCTGGGACAGTACCGCTAGTCACATTCAAAGAGACACCGCTTTGACAAACAGGTGCGTTTTTATTCACTGAGAAGAAAGTCAAATGGTCAGATTTAAATCGAGCAGTAAACGTACCATCTGAATTTTGAGCTACTACGGTAGCTTTGTTCGTTTCATTTTGCCATTTACCCGTATCTTCATTATGTGATGCTAGGTCAAGCTCTTGACCAACTGTCACACCGCTACTCGCAGGCAGAGTTGTCGTGAGTGTAATTGGTTTACTAAATTGCTTTATCTTTGTCGTGCCAGCTTTCATGTTAACACTAGTAACACCAAGGGGCTTAGCAACATTAGCCGCACCAGCTGCGTTTAAACCTTCTGGGATAATCGCACCAACACTGCCATTACTAGAATCAGCAGCCAATACAGATAATGACACGTCGCCGCCACTTACCGGAGCACCGTTAGCATCTCTTAATTCTGTGCTCGCATCGATAGCAACGTCGGTTTTACCCTTTCCACTTTCAGTTGAAGATTCCAATTTCAATTCTGCTGATGTAACTGCACCATCGACAGGGACAGCTTGGGTGCTTTCTTTCAAGCTACTACCAGCTATTTTAACAAGAGAAAATTCAAGAGGTATATTTTTTGAACCTTCCTCAACTTCTGCGTCCAAGTTTACAATAAAGCTTTTCGAAGCATAGCCAGATTGATTTACAATTGCAGTAACCTCACCTGTAGCACCTTCTTTGCTCAAAAACGTAAAACTCCCCGACTCATCAACAACAGCAGAAGCTAACGAATTCCCATTAACATCTGTTAGCTCAGTGGCAGCAACACCGTCTACCACAAAAGCAACAGATGCGCCAACCAATACATCTGCATTTGCCGAGTCAGTAACACTCGCCAAAAATACCTTAGAAGGTTGTTCTGTAATAAGTTCAGAAGGTGGCACAACTTCAACTACGTCTGGAGGTGTGACGGTAACATTTTTATCATTATCACTACCACATGCTGTCAATGCCAGTGCAGAGACAACAGACAGTGCTAAAAACGATTTTTTATTGGTAAGCATAAGCAGTCCTTGTATTCCTTAAATCAAAACGACTCATTCACAAGCAATTGAATTAGTCATATTAAACAAACTCGTTAACACTTAATGAATAAGCGCAGAGCATCATCACACCGGCACAATGCAATGATATTTAAAATTTAAAAACACAGGGACTTAATCATTCCCTGATCAATTAAGCAGGTTGAAAACCAACCATAAGCTAAACCTTATACAGGCTCATATAATCTAGCACAGCTACTCAGGTAAATCTAATTCAAATTGACGAAAATTTAACTTTTTGAATCCGTTAAGTTCCTGAAAAGCATATAATCCAGCAAGATTCCTGTGAGTACCACCAAAAAACGTAAGCTCAGCACTCAAGTTAGGAAAGGCAGGTCACCTAAGTACGGCTCTCTTATTTCGTTGCACGCTCAAAATAGAAAAATCTATGATTTTCTCTGAAACTTTAAGCATATTAACGAGAAGCTATGATTGAGCACGAGTTGAAAGGTTAAAAGTCAACTGACTTGCGATTTTGTTTCACCGAACTGCGTTTTGATTTGCCGTCTAAGCGCCTTTTTTTGGAAGCAAGTGTGGGTCGAGTTGCTTTTCGTACCTTTTCTATTCGATTAACCGACGCGACAAGTGCTTGTAGTCGACTTAGTGCATCTTCTTTATTTTGCTCTTGTGTCCGAAAGGACTGCGCTTTGATGACAACGACACCGTCTTTAGTAATGCGTGAGTCGTTTAGGGCAAGTAATTTTTCTTTGTAAAATTCAGGTAGGCTTGAACGAGGTATGTCGAACTTTAAATGGATTGCTGATGAAACTTTATTAACATTTTGACCACCAGCACCTTGTGCACGGATCGCAGTCAGTTCAATTTCCCAATCACCAATACTCACGGAATTTGAAATTTTTAACATAATCATCCTCAGCTTAAGCCCCAAGTTTACCGAGTCTTAAGCTGGGATGAAACCTTCTTATCCAATAAGTTGGGAAAAGGTTTTAGAAAACGACATCAACACCAGCTGTCACAACACCGGTACGTGTATTCGTTACATTATTATCAAGCGACGAGTAATCTAACTTGAACGCAGCTGACGGATGGAAGTCATAACGCATACCAACGGACCAAGTTGATGTATCGACATGCACACCATTCAACGCGGCATTGGTTAGCGCACGCAGCGTAGGGGCATTTGGATTAGTTGGATCCGTAGTGACCGGGATAGTACCAAGCTGTGGGTGATTAATTGTCAAAGGAACGGAATCAAAGCGTGAAGCATTATGTTTATCCTGGTTTTCTTCGTAAGTCGTGTGGATTGTTACGCTACCAATTCGGTATCCAACAGACACAAAGAATTGCTCTTGTGGCGCAAGAACACTGTCATCTACTTCAAGTTCGGTATATTCAGCATCAACAAGAATGTCATTGTAATCAATGCTGAAACCGACGCCGAGGAAGTAACCGCTGTCTTCATTGGTTTGCAATTTTGACGCTTCATTGCTTAAACCGTAACTGTTTAAACCAGCGATCAATTGGCTCAGAGGTGCTGAGTTCACTTCATCTATTGACACATCCGCGACTAAATACGCTGCTCGTGCGCTAAACCAATCACGGCTCATAGTCCAATTGATACCCCAAATTGATTTCATCTCTGCGGGATCAGCGTACGTGTAAGCAACAATATCTTCTGACAGATTTCCATAAAGCAATTGAAGACTCGAATCCCATTCACCGAGCGTGTCCGTTCTTAAGTAACTTGCACCTTCATAAGTCGAAAAGCTTAAACCATACACAGATTGTGGTGGACGAACCCAGCGGTAAGCGTAACCTACATCTAAGTAGTCAGAGTATTTATAGAAAGGAATGCGCATTTTACCCGCGTTTACTTGAGATGAATCATCAATGTGATAAGTAATATATGCCCATTCAAATTCCGCGTTATAGTCGTCACTACCACGCGCAATCACTTGCGAAGTCGCCGTTAGACCTTCCGTCAAATCAGCGGAGATTTGTACTGCAAATTTTGATTCATTTGAAAATGTTGCATCGTCGTCGTAGCCATAAACTTTTTGCTTATCGTTCGTTGCTTGACCTGCATAAACAGACGCAAAACCATTAATTCTTAAATCAGCAGTTGCAGAGAATGAAGCACTGCAAGCTAAAGCGATACTTATAGAAACTAGCGTTTTTTTCATTTATTTGTTCCTTATCTTAGAAGCTGAAAACCACTTTGACATCACCCGTCACCGAACCGGATGCGACAAAACCAATATGATCAGGGTTTGCAGCAACAAGCTTTAGCATTTCGGCATCGCTATCAATTTCTTTTGGTGGCGTTCCTTTACCTGTAAAAATAAGCTTAGACCAATACGCTTTAAGTTGGCTGGCCGATTTGTTTAATGCTTTTGTATTAAACTCTTCTGAAACAGGGTTACCTTCTGATAAACGAACAGGCGTAGCTTTGCTTCCGTCTGCAAACGTTTTCACTTTTCCGGTGTAGATTTTTTCGATCGTTGAGGCGTCAACAGCGTTTGCGTTGCTTGGGTGTACAATAACACTCACATCAGCCGCGGCCGTCATTGAGGCAAATAGAAGTCCGTAAAGTAGTTTCATAAAACCTCCAGTGGATTTTCCATGGGAAGCGCAAAACTCCGTTTTAGCGCGCAGAGTAATTTACCGGAGATACTAGTTGATTATTGGGTAATTTTCTAATTTTTATAGGAATTTTTTATGCTATTTTTAGCATTTTCGATGAATTTGTACGTTTTTGAAAAGAATGCGGCATCCATGCCGCAGCAAGTGCTTGGGAATAACTGTAAATTGCATATCTTGTTCTGCCTCTTTCCTCCTTTTGATTGCACACCAATTGGAACATGAAACTGGAGAACAAAGCTCAATCTCAAGGCACTTTATTGAAAACTTATTGCATCACAAATAAGTCTCCAGAAACCGAATGCTCTGTCATCATCCGTTCTAAAAAACACCTATCAATTAAACTTTATCGTACAGACTTGTCTGTACGCCTTAAATCTACTAACGTATGAACAAAGAAAAAAGCTGATTATTTCTTACTTAAACATCGAATTTAGCGAATGATTACAAACATAAACTACAATCACCTGTATTACTTTTGGCAAGTTGCTCAACATGGCAGCATAGCGGCTGCAAGCAAAGTGCTTTACCTGACGCCTCAAACGATTAGTGCACAAATTAGTGCACTGGAAGACCGTTTAGGAAAACCGTTGTTTGTGCGTGAGGGCCGAGGATTGAAACTGACGGAGTTTGGTAAACTAACGCAACAATATGCCGATGATATGTTTGCTATCGCGCAAGAATGGCTGGAAACAACCCAAAGTGATACCCACAATATTGTGCGATCACTAAAAGTTGGCATTTCCGATGCCTTGCCGAAGTCCCAGGTATCAAATTGGCTCGCACCACTTATTGATAATGAACGCATCACCAATTTACAGTGCATTGACGGCCAACAAGCTGAGTTACTTGCCCAAATGGCCACACACAAATTAGACCTCGTGTTGGCCGATAAGCCACTTGACAGCTCTACGCCTTTTAAAGTGTTTTCCCATGAATTGGGAAAGAGTCAGCTTGGTTTTTTTGCGACGCGGAGTTTATTTGAACAAGTGAAGGAAAATTACCCGCAATCACTTCAAGCAAGCCCCGTTATTTTACCTGCAAAAAACAGCCCTATGACCAACGCAATCTACTTCTGGCTAAATGAACTGAATTTGGAAATATCAGTCTCTGGCCATGTCGATGATAGTGCACTCATGCACGCGTTGGGTCAGCAAGGATTCGGTATTTTCCCAGCGCCGATTGCGCTAAAAACTGAAATTGAGCAGCGCTATGATGTTCATTATGTTGGTCCCATCGACAACGTCTATCAACACTATTATGCCTTCACTCCAGACAGACTTATCAAAGACGCGATTTATTCAGAGTTTGTTCGGTATGCTCAGCAAGTCGGCAAAATGGAAGAGTAACAAAGGGCTTAGCAACCGCTAAGCCCTTAAAGTTCTAAGCTAGGTTACGTAGTAGCGCCTGTGTATTTCTACGCATTGTTTTGGCGACCATAAAATAACCTATGGTTGCGACAAAAACTGCTCCTGTCGTAGGTCCTAATAACCACACGTAAGGATGTAGTTTTCCTGGCAATTCAAAAAGCTGTTTCTGTAAGATAAGCAATGCGACATCACTGACCAAAGCAGCAACCAAACCTGCAATAGCACCCAGTAATAAAAACTCGAATAAGGTTGCCAGTTTGATTAAGCGACCTCTTGCCCCTAAGGTTCTCAGAATTACCACTTCTTGCAGACGTTCTGAAAGGCTAGCTTGAACTTGAGAGATCAGCACCAGTGCGCCACTCACCAACACGATACTCAACACAAAACTAATGGCGAGTGAAACTTGCCCTATCATAGATTGAGCTTGCTCAATCCGACTTTTTATATCAATCATACTGACCGTAGGATGCGCTTGCAGCAACTGCGACACAACTTTGGTATTCCCTGTTTGTAATTGGGCAGCCGTAAAATAAGTCACCGGTAATTGACCCGCCATATTCGGACTAAAGATCATCACAAAGTTCGGTTTTAATGAATTCCAATTGACCTTACGAATACTCGTCACTTTCGCCTCAAAAGATTGAACTCCAACGAGGAAGGTGAGTGAGTCCCCTAATTCTAGTTTTAAATATTCCGCAGCCCCTTCAGCAACTGATACTTGCAGTTCATCCGATATATTAGTAAACCACGTACCTTTTACCAGTTCATTACCTTGGGGCAATTCGCTCAGCCAAGTCAGGTTTAACTCACGACTGATGCCTTTGCGTGCATTTTCATCTTGTTCTTCCCCTTCTTGTTTGGAAGCATTGGCGGCAAAGAGCTCCCCATTTAAGGCGTTCACTCGACCTGTAAACACAGGGTAGAACGCTTCATGCGGGATCTGATTCGCTTCAAAGATACCTTTAATAGGGTCAATTTCACTTTCAGCGACATTTATGAAAAACGCATTCGGTGCATCTGGTGGTATTTGCATTTGCCAATCTGCAATCAGATCGTTTTTTAATACCACTAAAAACAGCATCAGTTTGATTGCAAGTGCAAAGCTAATTAACTGTACTGCATTGGCATTTGCGCGCTTTTGCAAAGTGGCAATTGCTAAACTCCAACTAGATCCAGGACTCAACCCTAGTTTACGTCCTGCGCCAAATGCCAAACGAGCTACTAAAAACAGCAGCAACATCACCACTAACGTACCCACAAACAAAATGAGGGTCGTTTTAATATCTCCACTAAACAACCACATGAGTGCGAAAATAGTCAGTACTGAACTACCAATATGTAACCAGCTCACCATGAGTTTATCGCCCAAATTGCGGCGAAGTACTCTAAGTGGAGGAATATCAAATAAATCTAGTAAAGGTTTCAACGAAAACATTAACGCGCAGACAACACCAATAAAAATCGACAAAAGCCATGGTTTTGGACCCGCGACTGGAAGCTGTGTATTCATCAGTTTTGCAAGGTAAGAAACTCCTATTTCCTGCAAACCAAATCCAATCGCTAACCCTAATATGACGGAAAATCCGGTGATTAACGTTAAGTGGGTAATAAAAATATTTCGAATAGTCTGCCTGCTTCCCCCCAAGGTTTTCATCATTGCGACAGGATCATACTGACGTTCACAATAGCGCTTTGCTGAAACCGCCATCGCAACGGCAGCCAACATGATCCCAAAAAGGCCAGCTAACAATAAGAATTTTTCAGACCGAGCAAGGTTTTCCCCAAGTGGGGATTGCCTATCTTTGATCCCTTCCCAACGCTGATTTTCAAGGAGCTGTGGTTTTAACCAAAGATAAAAGTCATTAAGTGCTTTTTCACTTGCGGCAAACAAAAGTCGATAGAAAACTCGGCTACCTGGTTGAATTGCTTTGGTCGATTCAATGTCATCGAAATTAATTAAAACGCGTTTATTGCCTGCAAGTGAGAAAAATGGCGCATCAGGTTCACTCACCAACACTTTTGTAACGGTAAACTGACCAGCTCCCAATTCAACCGTATCACCGACTTTCAGACCAAGTGAATAGAAAATCCCTTCACTCATCCAGGTCTCACCTTTTTGGGGGATTGCGCGGGCCTCATATTCTTGCCCATCAAGCGAGTCCTTTAACTTAAGCTTTCCTCGCAATGGGTAGCCTTGGGTTACGGCTTTTATGGAACCCAAAACTAACTCGTCGTTTGCAAATAACATCGAGTCAAAAAAGACAAGTTCAGCCGTTTCAACACTATTTTCGCCCGCAACAGCTAGAATCGATGGGTCAAACGGATGATTGCTGGAAAGTCTTCGGTCGGCGGCTATGAAATCTGCGGTCTTTTGTTCGATGTTAAGTGAAATGCGCTCGGTTACGGACGATAAACTAAAGACGGTCAACACAGCAAGTGCAATTGCCGCCAAGATAATTGTTAGCTCACCACGTCGAAGTTCCCTCGAAAACAATTTTAACGCTAATTTAAACCACATTAGCAACCCCCTCCGTCACGCGATTGTCTATTAGCTTTCCACCATCGATATGAATAATACGGTCACATTGCTGGGCCAAATGTTCATCATGAGTCACCAAAATCAATGTCGTACCTTGCGCTTTATTTAAATCAAATAGCAAGTTTTCAATAAGATGACCGTTCTTGCTGTCTAAATTTGCCGACGGTTCATCCGCAAACAAAATTTTTGGCATGCCAACAAATGCTCGTGCAATGGCCACTCGTTGTTGTTCACCACCAGAGAGTTGCGAAGGGTAATGGCTTAATCGATGTGACAATCCAACTTGCACAAGTAACTCTGTCGCTTGTTGCTTGGCATTTCGTTCGCCAGCCAGTTCAGCTGGTAACATCACATTTTCAAGTGCCGTTAAACTTTGAACCAACATGAATGACTGAAAAACAAAGCCCACCTTTTGTGCGCGGATCCGAGCACGCGCTTCTTCGTCTAACGTCTTTAACGCCTCACCATCAAGAAACACGTCTCCGCTACTGGCAGTATCTAAACCCGCCAGTAAACTGAGAAGCGTTGATTTCCCCGAGCCAGATGCTCCAACTATGGCAACTGACTCACCTGACTTGACACTAAAATTGATATCGCTAAGGATAGTCAGGTCACCTTCAAAGGTACTTACCGTTTTGTTAAGTCCTTTAACCTGAATGATGTTTAACTGAGAAAGCACTGACATGAAACGATTTTTCCTCTATTTAACTGCCTTGATGATTCTTTCGCTGCCTGTTTCATCAGCGCTTGCACTCACCAAAATCATGATTATTGGAGACAGCTTAAGCGCGGGTTATGGCCTCAAACAAGCGCAAAGCTGGGTAAAATTGTTACAAAATAAATACGATGAAACAGACAAACCGATCGAATTGTTCAATATGAGTGTGAGTGGGCAAACTACCGACAACGCACTGCTAAAGATAGCAAAGCAACTCGAAGTAAATACCCCAACTCACGTCCTAATCGAGCTTGGAGGTAACGATGGGCTGCGCGGTTTTCCCGTCAAGCGTATTAAAGAAAATCTAATGGAATTAGTATCACAAAGCCGTACTGCTGGCGCTAAAGTCGCCATCATGCAGGTCGCGATTCCACCTAATTTAGGCCCTCGCTACACCGAAATGTTCAGCAATACATTTGCGAACGTGGCGGAGAAAACGAGTAGCTTTAAAATGCCATTTTTCATGAACCAAATCGCTGACAAGCCAGCGTTAATGCAAAATGATAATTTACATCCAAATGATGAAGCTCAGCCATTAATCCGCGACATAATGGAAAAACAAATCGATGAGTGGCTTACTGCCAGTCAATAAAAGTCCTCTCATATCAGAATTGCGCTATAAAATTGCATCGTTGCGCTCGGGCAACTTTATATTGATGAAATAATTCGTTGATTTGAGAGGGAGTTTTAAGACTTGTTTTCGATCTGTCGAACACAGAAAAAGCCGGCCACGTTCAAACCAATAGAATGCGTTTTGGTTACAAATTCGACTTATCTCATACGCCTCATTAATGCTGCACTTAACAAATGCACTTAGCTCTCGATACGTCATGAGTTCATTTCCACCATATAGCAATTGGAACTGAAAGCCACCTAATCTCAAGAGTGCACTATGACGGCGTATAGTGAATTTGGTACGTATAGTCGATTGAGTCACGCCCGCTGGTACGCACAAACTAATAATCGCACCTCGCTTGAAGCGATTAAGTGGTTGAATAGGTTGAAAGCGAACGGTTTGATAACGCGCCCATAATTCGCCACAGCAACTACCTTGGGTTTTAATTCGTTCTCTAAACATTCTATTTTTGTGTATTGTCATTTCGGTACATTGAAGCACTTTGCGTTTTTTACACATGCTATGAATATAGTTGAGGTAAAATGCACCCAACAAAAAAGCAAGCGCATCGGCTTGCTTTTTCAGACAAGTAAATCTGGGTATAACTAAAACTGAGCAGTCAGTGCTAGTTGATAAACATTATCTAGGTAGTTAAATGTTACATAATACTCATTACTAAAGAAATAGTCAGCTTCTACCAACAATTTAGAATCAATGGCCCCTAATCCTAAAGAATATTGCTGGCCAAAATAGTATTTCACACCACCAGACCAATAATCATTATACTTATTGTCTGAATAGGACAAATTTACAGTTACGTGATCTGCATTATTCACCAAAGCAAAATAACGAGCTGAAACAGATCTACTATCAAACTCGACGTCCGTGTTTGCTGTAAAACCTAGATAATCCGTGCTATTCAAATCGTGTTGATATTGCGCGGTAAGATAAGTGTCGTCCGTATCTTCATTATACATTACGGATGTTTTGAGATTATCAGCAAAAAGGTAGCCCACACCCGCTAATCCAGTCGTTTTACCATTGTTATGTGCTAAACCACCCACTGCAAAAAACTTGTCCATGAAATATTCACCGCTAACGGCAAAAGGATTCGAACTACCAAAATGCGCGTAATCAAATGAAACATTGCTGTCCGTATCGATGTAGCCCCAATCGTCTAGCGTACCTGAACTCTCTTGCGGCGCGAAATAGTACTGGCTAGATAACGCATAAGCATTATTACTAATGTGTTCAAAGTCGGTAATTCGAAACGATGTGAACCACGATTTTTGTGGCAAGCTTTGTTGAGCTTGTATAGTCGTACTTGCAAACAATGCAATCACTGGCAGTGTGTATTTAAAACGCATAAAAATCCTTAATGCTACATTATTATATGGTCATTCCATTACTTGATATTTTGCATGAAATTGAACCGACATTCTCAATGATACTTCCCTATAAATTAATGATTGCTGACTTATTCGAAATCAACACGCCATTTCGGGAACGGGAATAGTATCCACTTTAAAATGAGCCATCAACTTAAAACTTAATCACTATCTGTTTTTTGATTAATAAAATCATTCGTGCTGTCTGCTATTCTCTAATAGCATATTAATCACGTGATTAAGCAGGCAATTCAATGAACGAACAGCAAACAAAAAACCTCAGTAATGAAGAGCAAGATTCGCCACGAGAGAAGCTTCTAAGAGCAGCGAAAAAATTATTCATTAAAAAAGGTTACAGTCGCGTAACGACGAGAGCGATTGCTGAAGAAGCCAACGTCAATATGGCGTTGATAAAGTATTACTTTGTCGACAAAGCGGGGCTGTTCGAAACGGTGTTTCGAGATGTTGCAGCTCCTCTACTGGAACTTATTCATCTTGCGCAGCAGAAAAAGCCAAATCAAGAAGTCTCTCCTTACATACTCACTCAGTTCATAGAGCGCTACTACAAAGTAATGAGCCAACACCCAACACTGCCTAAAATTATTTTCATGGCTTTGCACGATACCTCATCCAAAGAACATGAAATTGTTAAAAAAATCTTTTTCGACCATTTGGAAATTGGTGTTAGTACATTAAATGCCGCTTTTTCGAAATTAACACCAGAAGAGCCTATACGCACGGAATGGCTACTCATCACGTGCATTGGTATGTCTGTTTTTCCTTTTGTGATGCCCCCCGTTCTTAAACAGTTGTTGGGCGTTGGAAACTCGCAAGCTGAATTAGAGGCGCTAGGGAAACACCAGCAGGCCATTTTCAACACCTTTTTAATGCGTTTAACTCATCAGGAAGCACAATGAATAAAGTAACTCTAGCCCTTGCCATGGTTATTGGCACATTAATGAGCGGCTGTTCGGTACCAGAAAGCCGTATTTTTGGCATTATTGAAAGGCCTCAGATTCAAGTGAGCAGTCCTTCCACTTCGCTTATTAACGAACTCCTTGTAAAGCGAGGCGAACAAGTCTCCAAAGGGCAAATATTGGTCCAAATGGACAATGAAATTCAGGTGCAGCAAGTTGCCGCTGCCCAAAGTCAAATCAAGCGGCTCGAATCCGCGCTACACCTTCTACAAGCCGGTACACGCGAAGAACAACTTCAACAGGCTAAAGCTCGCGTGAGTGCAACGCAGGCCAATTGGACAGAAGCAAAACGACAAGTCGTTCGCCAAGAGCAGCTCATTAAAGATAACTTGACCTCTCAAAACGCTGTAGACAGCGCACGTGCAAATTTAGACGCAACATTAGCCGCCTACAATGAAGCGCAAGAAAAACTCAGAGAGCTTGAAAATGGCGCTCGCTTTGAAACCGTACAGCAAGCCCAAATTGCCATTGAAGAAGCAAACTCTCAACTCGCCATCGCTAAGAAACAGTTGAATGATTTAACGCTCACTTCACCGACCAACGGAGTAATTGAAGACTTACCTTGGCAGTCGGGTGAACGTCCACCAGCCGGCGCACCAATTGCGTTGATCGCTGACAGCCAACACGCCTTTGCACGTTTGTATTTACCAGAAAGTAAATTGAGCCAAATTACGCTTGGCAGTAGCTTGTCTCTAAATACCGATGGCAACACCAACGCACTTCAAGGTAAAGTTACTTACATCAGCAGTAGCGCAAGTTTCACACCGTATTTCGCGTTATCGCAAGAAGAGCGAGCTCGACTGATGTACGTTGTTGAAGTTGAACTGCCCGAGAATACGGATCTACCGACAGGTACGCCAGTGTGGATGGTTATGCCATGAGTAACAACGAAATCATTGTCCATTGCAAAGATTTAGGGAAAAAATTTGGAGACTATTGGGCTGTCTCGAGTCTTGATTTAACAATTCGAAAGGGCGAGATCTATGGTTTTCTAGGTCCAAACGGCTGTGGTAAGTCAACCACGATACGAATGCTAACTGGCCTACTCACGCCGACCACTGGCAAAGTCGAAATCATGGGTAAAGATGTTGCTCAACACGGTGAAGCTCTTAAATCAAACTTAGGGTACATGACGCAAAAATTTTCGCTTTATGGCACGTTAACCGTTTTAGAAAATTTGGAATTTGTTGCGCAAATTTATGGCCTTGCGAATAAAGATGCCAAAGCGCGTATTCAAGAACTGCTTAATGAGTATCAATTGGAAGACAAAAAGGATGTCCTGGCAGACTCACTAAGCGGCGGGCAAAAACAGCGTTTAGCGCTCGCGGCTGCAGTGATACACAAACCTTATTTATTGTTTTTGGATGAACCCACGTCAGCAGTGGACCCTGAAAACCGTCGCGCATTCTGGGAGCAACTTTTCCTGTTGAGCGCGCAAGGCACTACCATTTTGGTTTCAACCCATTACATGGATGAAGCAGAACGCTGCCATCGCCTCGCTATTTTAGAGCAAGGGGTAAAGCGCGCGGACGATAGTCCATCGTCTTTGATGGAAAATCTGAAAGTCCATGTGTGCGAAATATCGGGCGAAGACGTTTCGGTGCTTAAAAAGCCCTTGTTTGATATTCCAAATGTCATCTCGGTGTCGCAAATCGGCCCTCGCTTGCGCGTTCTGGTCAACAAACGTGAAACAAACCCTATTGATTTACTGAAAAGCACGGTCGGTGAATCATTTGAAGTCGATTTTACTCGTCCAAATTTAGAAGACGTCTTTGTGACCAGTACGGGGAGGGGTTATGCAGAGCTTGCATAGATTGTACGCCATAGTCAGTAAGGAGTTTAAACAACTGGCTCGCGACCGTATTACGTTCGCCATGATCGTCATGATCCCGCTGGTTCAGTTAATGCTGTTCGGCTACGCCATTAATACAGATGTACGCCACGTTCACGCAGGAATAGTCGACTTAAGCCAAACGTTTCAGTCACGTCAGCTCATCCAAACGGCAGCAAATACGCAAGTGGTCGATTTTAAACGCTACTATTCTTCGGCTGAAGCCGCGGAACAAGCAATTGTAAAAGGCCAAGTAAGTACCGTGTTGGTGATCCCCGCTGACTTTGTCCGTCGTCAATTGGACCGAGATTACCAACTTACGGGTATGCGTCCTGGCAATAGCACCGTTCAACAAAGTGTCGCTCAATGGTTAATCGATGGCTCCGATCCCGTGTTAAGTGGTGCAGTCTCTGGACTTTCCAAGTTACCTATAAGTATCAAACGATTACCTCGTCCTGCACTGCCGGACCCAGAGTTTGCCCTTTTAAACTACTTTAATCCAGAAAAGCGTGCCTCGGTAAACATTGTGCCTGGTTTGATTGCCGTTATCTTAACCATGACCATGATTTTATTTACGGCTTCCGCTTTAGTGCGCGAACGTGAACAAGGCAATATGGAATTCTTAATTACGACCCCTATCCGCCCAACGGAATTGATGCTTGGAAAAATATTGCCCTACATTATTGTTGGTTTTATTCAAATGGGGATCATTTTATTGCTTGGGCATTGGCTGTTTAATGTACCGCTTAATTTCGATGTTGGAAGTCTGCTACTCGTAACGTTGCTATTTATTACCGCTAGTTTGACGCTTGGATTACTGATTTCTACAAAAGCGCAAAGCCAACTACAAGCCATGCAAATGACGGTGTTTGTGTTATTACCCTCAATATTGCTCTCTGGGTTTATGTTTCCATTTGCGGCAATGCCTACCGCTGCACAATACATTGCCGAAATTCTGCCTGCGACGCATTATGTCCGCTCGATCCGTGCTGTCGTCTTAAGAGGGGCACATTTTAGCGATTTGAGTTTTGACTTGGTTTGTTTGGTTGCATTTAGCATTGTCGGATTTATTCTTGCAACGCTTAAATTTAAGAAACGTTTAGACTGATTCAAGCTGGGATAACGTGTTATCTTCAAAGACCTATTTGCAGCGATTCAGTTGCAAATAGGTCCAGTTAATCACCTCTTTGATGCATAAAGCGATCTGGCTGACTCTAAAAACATAAAAATGGCAGACCGTCGTTCTTGCAGACATTTACGTTACAATTTGGTCTTTGTCGCATTGACCATGTCTAGCAGTGCATCCAATATCATCGGTTCGCGTTTCTGTTGTGTCGCAATTTCCAATGCTTTCTCATAGCTACCGAGCGCCAATTGGTAGTTTTTCAGAGACTCATAACCTTGCGCGAGCTTCATGTGTGAATATGCATGATCACTATAATGTTTGGTGAAAACTTGCAGTGTAGAAATGGCTTGTTCTTTACGTGCATATTCGATTTGCATGTCAGCTAGCTCGACAAACGTATCCATTGGTACCGCAATGGTATATCCCATTTTTTTAGACAATTCTTTGTAATAATCGAGTACCGCGTTAACACCAGAATATTTCGCAAGTTCAGGCGTCACGTTGAAATACATGTCTTTAAACAATACCTCCATGCCTTCTGTGACGGCAGGCAAAATAGCGGACATGTGGGTTCTCGTTGGGTATTGCTTAATTTGCCAATTGACGCCCTTTGGCTGATGTGATTCTAGTTGCGCCGCAAGGTTCATAACACCCGAATAAAAATGTCCCCCTTCACTTGCAATCGTTATATACAGCGACTCGTTATTGCGCGGCTGTTTCGCCAGGTTACTCAAATTTTGCTTTATTTGTTCCGATGTCCACCAGGCGTTCGGGCTAACAATCAAGTAGTTGTTGAATAAATCTGGGTAATTATAAAAAGCATGGAGCGCAAACGTCCCAGCGTTAGAATGACCAATCAAGGTTTTGTTTGGGTACGTTTTATAATTTTTTTCGATGTATGGAAACAACTCTGTCTTCAAAAAAAGTACAAAGTTATCTGCATTCGTTTCAATGTGTTTATCTACAATAAACTGTTGAGGGATGGTTTTTGCCTCTCCATTTAACGCTGGAAAATAGTCTCTTGGGCGATTTGTCGTTTCCACCCCGACTAACATCAAGTTAGGGACTTGTTCGTTATCCATTAAAGACTTGAGCACGCCGGCAACAGTAAAGTAATGTTCACCACCATCCAACAGGTAAACAACGTTATAGCGTTTGTTTGCTTCGAGTTTATCTGGTGTATAAATCCAAAGAGGTCGAGTTTCACCTAGCACGTTTGATTCAATTGATGCTTTCTCACCAAAGTTCAAAGGTTCATTAGCTGTTGCCGTTAGACTCGCCATTAATGTGAAAAATAAGATTCCCAATTTAAGTGTCTTCATTTCCTTTCTCTCTTAATTTATCCAAATTCATCCTGCCCTACTCCTGAATAAAACTCAAGTCGAGGTACTCCCACCCAGTTGGATTAAGATGAATGACCAGATTCAGATAAATATTGTTTGGTAATAACCATCACACGCTTTCGTTCTTGCAAAGAAAAGTGAGTTTCTAAGTAGTACTGCTTATCTACCACCGATGGTTCATCCTCAAGAAAATGAAACCACTCATTCAAACGGCTTTGCCACTGTTCTTTTTCCTTTTCAAGAACCAAAATACGAGCTTGAACTTCCGGTGTTTGTTCAGAGAGCCACACAGCGTGTTTAGTTTGATCTGGCTGGAGTGCTTTTTCGAGCATTAGGGTAGGCATGATTGCTTTTTGTTCTTCTTCGGAAAGTCGCTCAATGCTTTCAGCAATCCACCGCTCCTTCTCCTCCTTAGACAGCCGTATATCAGACAAAATTTCCGCGCGCTCTTTTGCACCTACATTCCACCGCATTTCATCCGCAAACCACGCCGAAAATTGCTCAGCTGTAAAATGTTTACGTAATAACTCTTCGTAAATCGCAAGTCGTTCACTTAACGAGAGATTTAATGGGGCATACTGAGCGAGCGCCTGTTTAAACGAAATGTATCGTTTGAGTAACGCTTCTTCACAAACGGAGAAAGCCTGAGTGTCAGGGTTTTCTTGCCACGCTAAAAAGGCATTTTCTAGAAAAGTGCGGTCAATGTTTACGTCATTGCATTCCGTAGAACTGACGATTAAACCCTTTGCGTCTTCTTGCGTTTGGAGGCGTACGTCAACGTTCGCAACCGCTAATGTTTGTGCAAGGGTATTACTGACTTGACGATTTAAATCAGTATGAATAGGGCTTATCGTGAGCCACACAGCGCCTACGATAAGTCCTAAAATAATTAAAACAAGGCTGCGCATATCACAGCCCTAGATTGTTTAAACGCTCACCGTGCTGGCGATATAACGTAAGCGGATCTGTATCGAATAGATGATGAATACCTACAAAATGGTTTACTTCGTCTAAGTGATTCATTTTGTAATGTGTCCCAATCACCTGCCCTAAATGACTCGAGCATGCAGAGACAAGACCATCATTCTTTCCAGAAAAGGTTTTGGAAAAGAGTAACAATGCAGCATCCGCAGGGTCAAACACGTTGGTATACGCACTTTGTCCACTCCACGAATAATAGCGTACGCCATTTTCAGCAAGGCTCGATGATTGCCCACAGTACTCAGATGGAATTCCTTCTGGATATTTCGCATTGAACGCCAAAGTTCCTCGAGTGGTCAACGTTTCAAGTGCTTCTAACGGTGCTTCCGGCACATCCCCTTTACCCGATAACCAACCGATAAAATTTGCAAGGCCAGACGCTAGGCTGGCTAAAAATGCTTCGGAAAATGTTCCAGGTTTGACGTGCCCTCTTACCGCATCCGCAAACTCACTTCCCCAGTTAACTCCACCGACTGACGCAACAGTTGCCACCCACGCAGGATTAACCGATGCAACATAACGACTCGTTTGTGAACCTTGACTATGACCAATCAAATGTACTTTTTCTGCTCCAGTTAATGCACGAACCATCGCCACTTGTTCGAGTAATTGCTCTCCTCTTAACTCAGAACTATTTGCCGCGGAGACATTTGCAACAAAGACTTCACGTCCTTGTTGCGTGTAGATTTGCGGTACTCTATAGAAATAATCAAACCCTAATAAATTATCAAACCCAAACAACCCATGGACGAGGACAATGGGATAACGCTCAACGCCACTTACACTCAACTCATTGTTTATTATCGTTTCTTCTGATTGTGCCTGACAACTCAAGGCAATAGATACTGCGCACGACAATGCAATGGATAGCTGCTTTACCTTTTTCATACTTGCTCCATTTTTTACAGTTATTTAACAATCAAGCGTAGTAGTAAGTGGTAAGAGGTCAAGCCAGAAACTTTATATTTATTAAAAAAATGTGAATTTTTTATGTTTTTCACACGCTTACCAATTTTGAACCGATAACGCCAAGTGCGACGATAAATGCTATGCTCAACGTAGCAAATCCTGCTTCAGTGGAGAACAATCGTGCTCTTAGCCCTCGTTTCATCGGCTTTTATTCATGCACAATTAGAAAAAATTGACGCGCTTATGGTGAACGAGCCAAAGCAAGCCCTAGCATTGTATGAAGAGCTTGCGCCAAAGCTGACAGGTCAAGTAAACGAAGGTGGCATACTCGCCCATTTGAAAGGATTGCAGGCAGCCTCTTACGGACTAAACCGAGACAAAATCAGAGCAATCTCAACTGAAGTCGCAAGACCGCTTTGGCGAACCCATATTGATCCCTATCTCGCCAATTTTATGCTTGCAATTGGTGCAGCCTATTCTCGGCTAGATCAATACACCAATGCAGCCATGCTCTATGATTGCGCCAATAATTACGCCACCAAAGAGGTGCGATACTCGCTCGCGATAAATAGCTCTATAGCCTATTCTAGGCTGGATGATCTGGATGCCGCAAAAAAGGTACTGCTACGCGTCGACATGGCGTCACTCTCTGACGGTCAGAAATCATCAATGTACAATCAACTGGGTAACATTGATGACTTACAGTTAAAACCGGGTGATGCATTAAGCAATTACAAAAAAGCGGTTCTTTACGCAACTAAAGCCGATAATATAAGGGCGCAAGTTGTTCAAAACCTCAATATTCTTGATGTCATTGTTCGGTATCAAACTCATCAAGAGCAGTTCAACCGTCATGTCAAATTTACACAAAGTTTGCTCGAGCAAAAGCCGACCAAGCTCTTTCAAGACCATCTTAATTTGCTGATCCATTTACATGAATATCAAACTAGTAAAGATCCAACGGACAAATCAAAACGATACCGATTAATTGAAGAACAAGCTAAATCTGAAGACAACCCCTACGCCATTGATTTACTGTCGCAATTAGGGTTTGCCAATTCCCCAGATCCAAGGGTGATTAACATTGAATCCGATGACATTAAAACCAATCCGCTCTACGTAACCTATTGTCAATTTATCAAAGAGAGCGAGTAGTTACTGTTACTTACCTTAGCGCTTAATTCGAATGATATTTCCTATCTAACTGAGCGGTTGCATAACACCAAGGAAGATGTAACAACAACAATTGAGAGGTAATATAGACCAGCCAATTTACCTCTCTTATCAACGGGTAATACCCTTGTCCATTATTACCAAAGATCCAAAATTGACCAATTAGTGCATCGGCTAATGTCGCAAGTACCAGCCCCAATGAGACGATAATAAATGGCTTTTTTGGGCGAGATTGATTGCTTGATTTAAATAACAAGAAACCCAATACTGCGGGTATCATGATGATCATTGAGTAACTCCCAGTCATACTCAGCACGTAGACACCCGCTCGGCTGTCCATCATGATCAAGTACGACACCAATCCAATAGCACAGCCAAAAAACAAACTTAAGCAGCGTATTTTGCGACTGACATTGGCACTTAGCCAACGCCATGCGGCATAACTAAAGCAACCGTATGCAGGTGCAAAAAACCAAACAGAATCAGCCAAATAGTCATGTTTAACAAAGTCACTATGTCGGAAATAGAGTGCTTCTCGATTGAAATTAATGTTGTCACCCACAAAGCTTAGCAACAATCCGATAAACACAAGGATTGCCATCAAAACAACTTCCTTTCTTAACCAAATGTCGGTTATTTGTTTGGCTGGTTGTTGGCGAAATTTCTCCTTAGATAAAAAATAGCCAATCCACAAAACACTCAGTAAGATAAATACTAGCATGCTGATAGACTTGGGTAAGATAGCCCAGTGAGATGGGATAAAATATAACTTTAGTGAGCTCAACGTCAGCACAACATCGATCACAGAGACTATCCAAGCTAGTGTCGACACGATAATTAAATGATGCGGGGCGATCGCTTTCAACGGGTGGACTCCAGTTTTATTTTAAACACTTTACTACAAAGTTGTTCGTGCTTTTTGTCTCTGTATTTTATACATTTACCCGTTATTCGATACAGATGGAAGAGTTATGCAAAAGTTTGTTACCATTTTAGCCTTCGTGTTTTCACTTATTTCCCTGAGCGTGACCTTAAACTTCGCATTATCTAAAAAAGCCGCGCCTCAGACAGAAATAATCCCTGTCGAGCCTACTAAGGCAAATTTAACGCCACAGACCAGCGAAGCCGAGGCAGAAAAAAGCGTACAACACACGACGATCAACCTCGATTCAGCAGATACACAAGCACTAAAAAATTATGTACAAAATCTTGAGCACCGAATCAAAGAGCTAGAGCAATTGCTTGTATTCCAACAACCTGCAAGCGATGAGTTTAAGAATAAGGTCTTTGCCATTATTGACGAAAAGCAGCAGTTAGAAATGGATAAAATGCAAAAAGAAAATCCAATTTACGGTTTCTACTCTGACCTGCCTGAAGATTATGAATTTAAAATAAAAACAGACCCAGAATACGCAGAACAAGTTGGCAAAGAACTCAAACAAAAAGTACTCAATGAATCGTTAACGCCTGCAGAACGTCTTGCCGCCATTGGTCAACTGCAAATGAACATGTATGCACTTAACCGCAATAAATTAGAGCATTTAGATTACGAAGTCGTCGACAGTATAATGAAAATGACGAATCGCTTAGATGATGAAAAATTGCGCGTACAGGCGCTCGAAATGCTGTCGCACACTCCTGTAACCGATGTGCGGATTGCTCGGCAGTTCAAATCGATGTTAGATAAAGAAAGCAATGATTACGTTCGAAGTATTGCCGTGGATGGGCTAATGTCGCAGTTTTATCAAGCTCGACACAACGATGCTGATTACCGAAAGCAACTGGCGCTTGATATTCTCAATGTGTATGAAAATACCACCGACAAGTCTTTGCAGAATTTATTTAATCTTCACCTCGGTGACGAAGAACGTCTCAACGACTTGAAGAAAAGTGCTGGATTATAAATCAGTTATTCGGATTAAACGAACGACATGAACAGGCCTGAATAATGTTTAACGACAATACATTTACGTTTTTAAATGAACTTGCCCAAAACAATGATCGTGAGTGGTTTAAAGCCAATCAAACACGATACGAAGAAAACGTGCGAACGCCAGCACTCAACCTCATTGAAGCCATGGCGCCAGGGATAAACAATTTATCGCCAAAACTGTTAGCCGTGGCGAAAAAGGTCGGTGGAAGTTTGATGCGCGTGCAACGAGACACCCGTTTTAGTCACAACAAGCAACCATACAAAACGAACGTGGGTATTCAATTCCGCCATTTTCTTGGCAAAGACGTTCATGCACCAGGGTTATACTTGCACATAGCCAACGACGAATGTTTTTTAGGTGCTGGAATGTGGCGTCCCGAAGGCAAGGCCCTCAACGCGATTCGTCATTGTATGGATGAAAACCCTAACGCCTATAAAAAAGCACTCACAACATTAACAGCCGCAGGCTTTGAACTTACGGGTGAAGCTTTACAAAGACCACCTCGAGGCTATGACAAAAACCATCCGTTGATTGAAGAACTAAAACGCAAAGACTTTATCGCGTTCAAAAATTTCGATAGGCAAATTGCGACATCTACTGACTTTCCAGATTGGTTACTATCGCAATGGCAGCACACTCAACCATTAATGCACTATCTGTGCTTCGCGCTAGAACTAGACTATTAAATCATTATTGAAATGAATGTTCATGACCTGCATCAGGTGTCTGCAGGTCAAGTCTAGGCAGGCAAAATATCTAGGCTCAAATGAAATAGTTTCGACCAGTTCTGACAGTTACTTCCTTTTCAATCGGTGACAGTCAGATCAAGTCTGGGCTAGTACAGCTCCAATATTCACGTTTATGCGCCTTTTTCAATTAAACAGCTCATTTGGGACTGTCACCAATGCTTCAAATGCTGGTTTTGCAAAGTAGTATCCTTGCATCAGATCAACACCTTCATTGGCAAAAAAATTGTACTCTGCTTGAGTTTCAATCCCTTCAACGAGCGTAGTTACCCCTAGTTCATTAAGCATGGCTAACGTGTGTTTGGCAATGATTTGTTTTGGCTTATTGTTTGCTACGTTTCGTACTAAATCCATATCCAGTTTTACAATATTAGGCTGGTATGAAGCTAATAAATTCAATCCAGCGTAACCTGCGCCAAAGTCATCAATCGCGGTTAAAAAACCTTGCTGTTTATAATACGAAACGATCCCTTTTACATGGTCCGCATCCTTGATCTGCTCATTTTCCGTAAATTCGAACATAATGCGTTCGGTCGGAAAGTGGTATTTTTCCGCCGCTTCTAATGTCGTGCGGATACAACGCTCAGGCTGATAGACGGCATTAGGTAAAAAGTTGATGCTGAGAAATCCCTCTAGACCCAACTTGGCAGCTAAGGCAATCGCCTTCACGCGGCAGGATTGATCGAACGCATAACGATTTGCTTCATTGACATTGGCAATAACGGCGCCAGCAGGCTCGTTATTAACACCACGGACAAGCGCTTCATAGCCAAATATCGATTTATTTTTGTGACTGACAATCGGTTGAAATGCCATCGTAAACTCAAAGTCTAAGTTGTTGCCGTGACGGCATTGTTCACAGTGTTTCGCTGACATCTTAATCTCCTTACGTTTACAACGGGCTCTTTGCTAGATTTTGCTTTAAATGTTCAAAGAAACGTTTTGTCTTATACGGTATAAAGTCCGTTTTAGGGTAATAAGCCATCAATTGAGTTTTCGCAGATTTGATTTCGGGTAACACCGGAACCAACAATCCAAGGCGAATTTCACGCTCAATGTAATGAGGAGATATAAAAATGATCCCCATGCCTTGGATAGCCGCCTTTAAAATTGCATCAAGATGATCTGTCACAAAATTATAGTTAGTAAAACTGAACACACGGCCATCTTCAAGCACCAATCCTCCTTTTTTCTGATAGTAGTTTGTTAGCAACATTTTGTGTTCACTCACATCGTTTAGAGAAACAATCCGCTTATGATGTTTAAGATAATCAGGTGAAGCGAACATTTGCATTTGATAATCAATTAAACGCCGACCGACAAGGGAAGACGAATCAAATTCTTCATGGTAACGCGTGATCACTAAATCATGATGTAAGTCTGGGGGGGCGCCTGGTGGAAGTACATTCAGATGAATGGTCAATTTAGGATACAGTGCTAGAAACGTTTTAATGTTTGGCATTAATACGGTGCTACCTACCGCTTGTGTCGCCGCGATTTTCAGCGTGCCTTGAGGCTCGAGATGCGACGACTGTGCTTCGTCAAGTAATGCATCAAAATCAGCAACCCATTGTTTCACTCGAGGCAGAAATAACGCGCCTTGTTCAGTCAAACTAACGTGTCGAGTTGTTCGGACCAAGAGGGTATGACCAAGCTGCTGTTCGAGCCAGTCAATCCGTTTACTCATGGCTGAAGGTGAAATGTTTAAGAGATCGGCAGCTTTGGTAAAACTGCCCGTTTGCGCCAGTATTTCAAAACTTTTTATCGCCGTTAACCAATCCATATTATTTCCTACTAGGAAAAAGTATTTTAATTATTACCTCATTTTTAAGACATTAAAAGCACCGTATAGTGAAGCTTCTAATCTAGACCATTGGGTGGTTCGTTGTCGATGTGGGTTGTACTTGCCGTATTTTTATTATCTTGCTCACAGCTTGCAAGCCAAATATACATTCCGGTCTTACCAACGCTTGGGCAGTCATTTTCCATTGGCGAAACAGCGAGCCAAGCCTTAATTGCCAGCTACTACATTACCTTAGGGCTTTCACAATTAATCACCGGTCCGTCGAGAGACCGTTTTGGTGATAAGCCTGTTTTTATTGCTGGACAGATGACGCTCATTCTCGGCACATTGCTTTGCACGCTTTCGCAAAATGCCACCGTGTTTTTTATTGGCCGCATTTTACAAGGTATTGGGGCAGCCTCTCCGTTGTTAATTAGCCGTACCGTACTATCCGCAAAATTAAAGGGGCCTCAGCTCAAAAGCGCAATGGCAACAATGGCCATTGCATCAAGCCTAACGTCTATTTTGACGCCGCTCATCTCTGGCGTGCTTTCCCAATGGTTTGGTTGGCAAGGTATGTCAGGTGTTCTCATTGGCTACTATGTTTTAGTTACGCTGTATGGTTTGGCGCTCTTAGAAAGCGCCACTAATCATGCCAATTCTGTGCATCCGAAATTTCTCGTAAAACAATATCGAGCATTACTGAATCAGGGACCTTTTATTTACGTCGCCTGTATTAAGTGGATACCTACTTTTTTGTATTTGACAATACAGTTGTATTTGCCCTTTTTCTTAAGTCACACTTTTGGATATAACGACCATGAAATTGGTCAGGCAATGATGATCCCAATGCTGGGGTTATTGTGCGGTTCGACCATGGCAAAAGTTTTGCAAAAGCGATTTGCCTACCTCGATTTAGTGCTGTGGTTTTGGCCTATTTTGCTCTTGGGCGCGTTACTTTTTGTACACGCCGATGCAGCACTTGGCTATTTATTCGCTTACGCACTGGTGATGCTCGTGTTTGGCGTTTATTTTCCGGTATATATGCACCTCATCGGTGTCGTAGAACCAAACAATGCAGGTACAGCGAATGCGCTGGTCGGCGCTGTCGAATTACTTGTGTTCACCCTACTTGCGCTGGCAATCAACCGATGGCTTCTCGACTCGCCATTGTCCGTCGCGTTGTTTATCGGCTTATGTGCGCTTTTCGTACTGTTTGCATGGTATCAGTTAAATACACGACGTATAACAGAACTTTCGACCTCAATTACGGAAAAATAACAATGTTTTATACAACAAGGACCCTTATTCGACGACTCAAACAGGATGACGTGGACGCTATTTATGCGCATAGGCGCAGCCACCAAACATCAAAATACATTGGTCCGCCAAGTACCCAACAAGATGCGGTTGAGCGTGTAAATCAAGCCATGAAACCTTGGACACAAGCAGAAGGCGAGAGGTTGATGCTTGGCATTGAGCACAGAGTCTCCGGCGAACTGATTGGGGAGCTGATGTTTAAGTACACCAATAAGCCTGCCGGAATTGGTGAAATAGGATACCGATTGGCCGAAGAATATCTTGGTCAAGGCTATGGATTAGAAGTGTCGAACGGGCTTATTAATTACGTTTTTGATGAACTCACGGCGCACAAAATACAGGCCATTGCCGCTGTTGATAACGTGGCTTCATGGAAGCTAATGGAAAAGTTGGGGATGGTCCGAGAAGGGGTATTACGCGAGTATATGCTGCTTCCATCTGGCTATTCCGATGCCGTCGTATATGGCTTGTTGAAACGAGAATGGTTGGCCTTGAACAAAAATAAACCAGTTCCCACTTTTCAACAGGTATGCTAATAATGAATTTCTACATTTACTTATAAGTCATACAATTATGCCCGCTCATTTGTTTGTTTACGGCACTTTACTTAAAAAACTAAACCTCCCCTGCTATCGCTACATCCAAAAAGTCGCTGACTTTGTTGGGGAGGCAAAGACACATGGCGTACTTTGGGATCTCGGAAATTATCCAGGCTTGCAAGTCGACGCCACGGCGGGTGCAGTTATGGGTGAGCTCTTTAAACTCAAAGAGCCGCTAGATTGGCATGAACTTGATGCTTACGAAGATTTTCATCCTAATGATCTCGCAGGAAGCCTATATCTGCGAATTGAGACACAAGTACTTCTTGCCAACGACAAACCGCAACGAGCGTGGGTGTATCACTACCAAGGACCAATGCATTTTGCCAAAGTGATTGAGCATGGCGACTACGCGTTACATCGACAAACATTACGCTTCCCTCGGCGCTAAAATTTACTTGTCACTTATTAGGTAAATACGGATTCATTGCTACACTTAAACTAAAACAAGAGGTTAGCATGGAAAAAGTGGCGATCATCGGCGGTGGGATCAACGGGCTATGTACTGCGTGGAAACTCGCTGAAGCCGGGTTTAAGGTAACACTGTTTGAGCGTGGTGAACTTATGCAACAAACTTCAGCTTCTTCAAGCAAACTGTTACACGGTGGAATACGTTACCTTGAAAACTTTGAGTTTAGATTAGTCCGTGAAGCCCTTGAAGAGCGCAAATGGTGGCTCGAAAACGTCCCGAATTTAACGCGCCGCCTTCCAATCCTTTATCCAATTTATCCCCATACACGCGCCCGATGGAAAATGAAAATCGGCATGATGTTGTATGATTTTCTCGCCGGTAAAAAAGGCATTGGCCGACACCGATGGTTGACACCCAGACAGGTTAAACGTTGTTCACCATACCTAAACCAACAAAATTTAGAGGGGGCTTACTTATTTCATGATGGTCAAATGGATGACCAAGCGCTCGGGCTTTGGGTTGCAGAGCGCTGCCGTGAATTAGGGGTAAGCATCCTTACCCAGCATCCAGTCAATCGTATTACCGAACATGGCACACTGAGCACTTTTCAAGGCTCGTTTGAGTTCGATACCATCATCAATGTCGCCGGTCCTTGGAGTGAGCAGATCCTTGAAGATTCTCACCTGCCTCACGATGAACATTTGGATTTAGTTCGAGGGAGTCATCTACTCCTACCATCGATAAGCAAGTTTGGTCATCTGCTTGAAGTACCTGGTGAATCGCGAGTGGTATTCGTGTTGCCTTACAAATCACAAACACTACTTGGAACGACCGAAGTACAGCACACGCTGAACGAAACAGTCGAGGTTTCAAACGAAGAACAAACCTATCTGCTGAACTTGTATAATCACTATTTCACGCAATCAGTCAATGAAACAGACATACACTCAAAGTATGCCGGTGTAAGGCCTCTTTTATCCGGTAAAGACTCGCTTTCCAAGCATTCTAGAGAATACAAAATTACGCGCAATGAGCGACTTATTACGGTGTTTGGTGGGAAGTGGACGACCGCACGGGCACTCGGACTGGCTGTATTAAATGCGCTAAAAAATAACTGAGTTTATTTCTAATTATTGCTTAAAAATCCGTCTATCAAAGCTAAATTCAAGCTTCTCTGCTTTGTCTAGAATTTCGGGCATCAAAGGGTGGTTGGGGTTGATAAGAAAGTTTTTATCCCGAGGAGAAATGGTTGAAGGGACTTGCAGCGCTACAAACTCTGGATGAGGCAGTTTTAAAAACTGATCGCCAATTTCCTGCGTGAGTTCCCCAACCGGTATGGCACGCCAATTGTTAGGTAAGTCTTCTTTGTCTAGCTGGACAATTAGGTATTCGGGCACTTCAATGCGATAGAGGTCGTACTTATCAATCAGCTGTGGATCGTTATTTACATGAACGAACACCTCAAGCACACACAATGATTCCGATTCGGCAAAATACAATGCTTCTGTACCTTTGGAATTCCACCTTCCGCCAAACAGTTTTGCGCCTTGTGGGCTAAAAGGTGTGTCTGCAAACTTCTTTTGTGTCAGCCGATACATCTTCATTACGAAAAGACACCATGTTCGATACGACCAATTAAATCTTTGACTGTCTCAAAATCGACCGTGGTCGATATCATATCAAGTGGTCGTTTGCCATTTAGCCCATAAACACCTTCTCGGATCCACTCAAGCGCACGTTGTTCATCATCGAACATATCCGTTGCCAATTTAATCAACAGTGCAAGGCGGTACATCACGTCACTTTCTTGCGTGCTAAAGCGCTCTTCGTTTTTAAGCCTACGTTTAATTGTGCTGATTGGAATCAACGTAACATGATGGAATTCGTTTTGAGATAATTTTGCTTTTTCAACAATGTTTCGATAGACCGCAGGCTTAAACCCCAAGTGAATTGAGGCTGTTTTAGACGTGTCGTCGTCTTCAATCCCCAGCGAATACCAATAATTCAGTTTATAGGTTGGTTTGGGCTTAAAACTTTTTAGACTTGATGTGGCCATGGCAATCCCAAAAAAGCTCATATGGTCTTATTATACTGGCTCAATTGAACCCAAAAATCAACTCAAGCATACAAAACGCCCAATCAATAATCCCTATTTATACAATTATTACCATCCCGAAGCATAGCTTCATTAGTACAACCTATTAAAACTTCAGCCTATCGATTTCTATTCCATTTCCCATCTTACATACCAAACAGCTAGTAAAATATTGATTTTTAAACAAATAAAATAATTTAAAATCAAAATTAGGTAGACTGGAACCGATAGTGTGCTTTTTCTTTGAACAACTTTATTCAAGTAAATTATAAAAAATCAAATTTAGGTACAACTTTTTAACGTTTCATTCAGTTAACTGCAACTAACCTATTTGTACAACACTTTGGAGGTCAATATGTACAAGTACGTAACGCTAGCAACTTTCGTTGGGTTATTAGGTGGCTGTGGGGGCGGCTCAAGTTCCGGCTCAACACCGACACAACCTACTACACCACCCGCTGCAGAATCGACAACGTTAACTTTAGGCGTTTCAGATGCTCCCGTAACGAACATCGCCGCAGTTTGGGTTGCATTTGATAAAATCACGCTGCGCGCAAGCGGCGGTCAAGATACCGTCGTCGATATCAAAAGTGAAGATAGCAGCAAATCAGTTCGACTGGTCAATTTACTTGAATATACGGGTGATGACATTCATCAATTATTTTCTAATCAGCAACTTGAGGCAGGTAATTACGCATGGATCCGCGCCGACGTTGTCAACGGCGATAGCAGTGACTATGAAAATACATCTCACGTTATCTACAAAGATGGTACGTACGCCCCGCTTATCGTTAACCGTAAAGGAAACGATGGTATTGGCGAAATTCAACTAGACGGATTTGATTTAGTGACAGGAACTAATCAGTTTGTGATGGAGTTCGATTTAAAAAAATCGTTAGTCGACCCTAAAAGTAACGCGGACATTGTTTTAAAACCACGCGGTGTACGTTTAGAGAATTTGGCGCTAAAAGCTAAATTGGAAGGGACAATTGCAACGCAATTAATGGCCGATTGCGAAATCGCTAATGCATCGCTTGCAAACATCGACAACGGCTTCGAACATGCAATCTATTTATATCCTGCAAGCATCGAAGCACCCGCAGATATTTATTATGAAAATGATGAGCCAAGTGCAACCGGGCCAATAGCAACCGCACTGGTGTCGTTAAATGAAGATGGTACGGGTCATTATGAAATCGCGTTCTTGGCACAAGGAAACTACCAAGTTGGTTATACCTGCCTAGGTCATATCGACAATATTGAAACACAAGACGCAAACTTTACGCTGTATCGCACGTCAAATGTGGACGTAACATCAAATGCGCAAGTGAACTTCACGGAATAATCAGAGAACAAACCTCATTCTTAAAACATAAAAAGCGCTCAACTCTGAGCGCTTTTTTGAATCCATCACTAATTTATTATTGCGAATATTTAAGCTTTGTTCATGGCATCAAATCAATACCGAATAACTTAACAAAATACGCGAACAGCCAAAAGCAGACGACCGTGATAATCGCACTCATCCCTAGCGCCAACCAAAAACCAAAACGATTCAAAAGCGCAGGAAATATCAAAAACATTGGCAACGTCGGCACCACGTACCAAAAGGTGTACCAGGCGTGATTTGCAATTTTATCCATCGGCTGCTTTTCAACGTATAGCCAAATCATGGCTAAAATTGTCACCATCGGCAATGCCACGATTAACGCACCAAGTTTATCACTACGCTTAGCAACTTCTGAAACCGCCACCACAACTGCCGCCGTCACTAAATACTTGGTAATCAACCAACCCATAAACACTCCTGAAACGAAAACCAATAAGACTGTTTTGATTCTCCCACACCAACTTACAATCCCTAAAGCAAATTGAGACTAAGCCTACCAAATAACAGACATTCTTTTGCCAAACATATTAAACTTAATAGTCACGTTAAACCCGCCAATATGAATGTGAATATGCTCATCTTTGCATAACCACAGGGCGCTTTTTAATATTCGCTAGCAAGCACGTTTCTAAAACACAATGCGCTGTTCACCACATGTCCGAATAAATACTATCGCTCTGCCGCAAATCAAAGACATCGCTTGGCAAAGACTCATAGAACTTTAATTTAGTCCTACTCTTTGACACCATCATTAAAATGTAAGCGATCTATCACGTCCAAAATATCATGCCAGATAGCCTTATTTGTTTTTCTAAAATACCCAAAGTGACCGATTGATTTTTTGGGAAAGGTCGCCGAGTCATAGCGTTTATAGGTGATTGGCTGCTCACTGGATACATGTTGCCAAAAGTTACTGATGTTACGTTCTGTACTTATTTCATCGTCATCAGCACTGAACACAAAAATGGGGGCTTGGAAGTTTTTATACGCACCACGTGGAATAGACTGCCCATAAAACTTTTCTGAAAAAAATAAGTGTTTTTCGCTACACCATGCCCCCCATTCCTTTGCAAATCCTCGAGGCAAATCTTCCATAAAATTGAATGTTTTTGCCGGTACGTAATTAAAAAAAGCAAGAGTGACTGGCGCAAAAAATCGGAAAAAGAAATTTGCTTTGATCCGGTAAAACAGGGGCATATAGGGAAAATAACCAGCCGACACCGCAATTGCAATGAGTCCATCTAATTTGTCTCTATTTCTTGCAAAGCCAATTTGCTGCCCGCCAGCGCTATGACCAATGCAATAAAGCGGTAAATTAGGAAAACGTCCTTTTATCTCATCGATGACAGCTGGCATATCGTAACGTCCAATATCTGAATAACGGTAGTTACAGACATTCAATTCTGTCGTTTTCGACTCACAGAACCCACGGTAATTCCAAAGGACAATATGATAGCCATTTTCAACAAGAAACTCACAAAACGGCAGGTAAAATAGGGTGTTCGTTGCTGTTCCTGGGTTAACAAGTATAACCGCTTTCGCATTTGAGCTTTCGATACAGGTTGCCGTCAGTGTAACGTGATCTTCGGTCGTAATTTGGATGGTTGATTTCATAATTAACGTACATTGATATCAAAGTAAAAACACCCTAAACTATAGAGTATACTCCACAGTCAAGTGTAAATAATGAAAACCAAGCAAGTTACAGAACAGACCGGATTAACCAAGGACACCCTGCGATTTTACGAAAAAGAGTGCCTGATCCCGCCTCCGTCCCGTGACGTCAATGGGTATCGAATCTACAACGAAAAAATCATTGAACAACTCAACATGATTACCATGGCGAAGAACTTAGGGTTTACATTAAAAGAAATCAAAGAGCTTGCACAGTTACTTTACTCTGACGCGTTAACTCAGACGACTATGGCTGTAAAATTGAAAGAGAAAAGCCTAGAGGTAGACACCAAAATCAATGAGTTGACGAAGATAAAGCACCTCATTGACAAAGCATTACGTGGAATGTGTGAACACAAAAACAAATTAAATGGCAACTAAATCAAAGAAACTCATGAGTGCAGACTGCGATTGAAATGAAAAAGGGTCAGAACCAGACCTTTTTATCAAAAAAATAGGGTCAAGGCAGCACAATAGGGTCGAGAAAATGGGCGCTTGGAAGTTTTTATACGCACCATGTGGAATAGACTGCCCATAAAACTTTTCTGAAAAAATAAGTGTTTTCGCGTCGGGTATCAGCAGTGCATTACTGCACCGCCGCCCCCTAAGAACCGTACGAGCGAGTTTCCCCGCATACCTCTCAAGCCTTTATAAGTCAGTACCTAAGTACGGACCAGCGACTTAACCTTTTATGATATCCAGTGCAATTATTGCCGAAACAACTATAGCCAGTAGAGCAACCACGATGTTTAATGCGGTCAACCTATTGGGCAAAGTCCATTCAGATTTTGTTGACTGACTATCCTCAAGGGCTTTAAGGCCAATGGATGTTAGCTTGATATCAAAATATCCAGGATTGACAAGTGTTGGACTGTGTACCGCTTTCAAGTAGCCGTACTCAACCAATGCTTCCAAGTCACGAAAGTTGTCAATATCGTTTTTACTAATAGACGAATTATATTTACCTTCGCTGATATCTTTCAGTAAAGACATCATTCCTTTGGTCGTATCCATCTTCATTCCTACCTGACTATTTATCAACCATGTTACCCCAATGCAACTGCCTATGACAATTAGGGTGCAACAACACCAAGTTATCTAGCTCATCTGAACCGCACTTTACCCTTTCCACAATATGGTGAAAAACAGCACATTAGGGTCAGGTCTTGAAATGTGCAAAGTATGCAAAAAGGACCAAATTAGGGTCAGGTCTTGAAATATGCAAAGTATGCAAAAAGCAAGACCTGACCCCGCAACCTCTATTTTAACGTGAAATTATTTTAATTTTAACATTACTTTTTCACTTGATTTTTTTTGTATCGCAAAATCAAGCGGTGTCCGCCCTTTTTGGTCTGTAACCACATTAATATCGTGATGTAGTTTATAGAGCTCTATTCCTTCCAAATTGCTATTTATAATAAAGGTGAAGATTGTACTATCCTTTAGCTTACCACCTTTATTTAAGGCGTCATGGATCACCTCAATTGGATAGTTAGCGTTAACAGCTAGAGAAATAAATCCTGTATACAAAGATTTGTCACCAGTTTGATTTGCAATGCGGTCAATAATTGCCAATGCTCCATCAAAGTTGCCACTATCGGCCTCATCCAACGCCAATGCGATCTCTTTAATCAAAATCACTTCTTCCGGTGAGGCTTGTTTAATTGGGTCAACGGTGGCCTTGCTCGTTTGAGCACTATCCGTTGTTGAATTGAAAAATGTTTGCCCAGTATCAATTTGAGGATTGTCGGATAAAGATGTATCAATTTTAACACAACTCTTAAGCGAATCTGTTAATAAAAGGATCTCGCCCAGTAAAACAGAAATTCTGTCAATTAAATAATTAAACCGTTGCCTTTTAATAGTTGTAAATTTCGGGTCATTAATATCTTTGACTGTTAAATCCTCGTTAGTCCAAGACAGATAACTAATTTGGTCGAGAAGGTGAACAAGCTCTCTATTTTTTAAATAGTCTTTAACATCGAATATGGTTTGGCGATTGTATGGCATAACCTTTTCTTTTAAAGCAATTTCAATTAGTTCTGCTGCATAAAAATCTTCTGAAATCTCAGAGTAGTTAATAAAATCCAACACAGTGTAATCATGCTCCACTGAAAGAGCTAATCCATGTCTTTCATGTAGCTGTAGTGCAACATCATACTGTGATTTACTGACAGCGTACGTCAACATGTTGAACTTTGCATAGTCCTGATACCAAATCGTCTGTTTAGGGCTTGCGGACTTATCAGCTAAAAATAGAATCGTTTCTGCAGGATGTTTAAAATCAATAGCCGTTTTTACGTCAGCAATGTTTGGTTGAAGCCCCAAGTCTATAAATGATTTTAACCACCCTAACTCAATTTTTGGGTCCATTTTGAGAATATTGGACAAAATAGACACGCCATCAATGACACTGTTTGATGTGATACTTTTGTCTCGAATATAATCAGAGAGTTTCAAAACATTATGCTCTTTGATTAACAACAAGAAGTCTATGCTGTCACTCATCGACAATAACTCAAAATCACCCTCTACTGGTGCTAGCTCTGAATAAGAGAAATCTTTATGCCAAGAAGTTTGCTTCCGATAATCTACAATTGAAAAAGGAATTTTAAGGCTCTGTAAAAACGCTTCCTTTTTGTATTTCTCAATGTGCAAGCTATGTATAATATTGAATATTTCCTTGCGTATGCTCGACTCTTCACTCTTAAATCTTCGAAGTAAATTTTCCATTTTTACCTTTTGAGTTAAATTACATTCCAAAACTGTCTGAGTTATTATTTTATTATTATTAGTTAGAGGCATCTCACTCAGTTCTAACTCGACCTTGTTTTTATCAGTGGTTATGTCTTTTTCAATTAGATTAGGATTATAATTATAGTAGGCCACCAAGGTGGCCGACAAAACACCTAAAATTGCGATAGTTGTTTTATTCATTGACTGGATTCATATGCACAGAGTTTGCCTCATTAGCAAATATTAAAGTCTTCTACATGACAAAACGTTGATAGGAGCACATTAGGGTCAGGTCTTGAAAAAGCAAGACCTGACCCCATAACCTTTTAATATTGTTATTAATATTCTAGATTTCATTGATATTCCTTTGAGTAGTGCTAACGCCGCAATATGGGGCGCACAAATGCTTGGCTAAAATTAGCGACGAAGGAGCGCAAGCCTGCTGTTTTGCGTCCAAGTTTAATTAATTTGTTAGTTTTACATATACAGCAAGTAAGAAACGCACTGATAAATAAGCCCAATCCAGCCAATTATAAATGCTGCATCATCAAGTAAACCCACCCTACTATACTCTTCAGCATTAGCCAGAATGAGTTCACCAAATGACTCCGAATAAATAATCAAAGAGAGAAGCATTCCAGCATAAAGAGCAGGGAAAATACTATCTGAATCATCACTATCCCAAATCATAAGCGCAATTAAATAAACCAAAGATAAAAACATGGCTAGACACTTTCCTAACCTCCATTTATCAAAATGGTCTTTAAATGATAATTCGTACTCTCGGCTAGAGTAAAACTCTGCAACCATTATTGGAGCTAAAAATGCAATTAATAGAGTAAAAATATTCATTTGTTCTCAAGTAAAACTAACGCCTCAATATGGGGCGGATAATGCTTGGCTAAATTAGTGAGGAACGAACGTCAGCCAAGCTTTAGACGTCCCATCCATAATTGACTTGATATGTGCTGATCTATTTTGAGCGAATCACTTTGATAACCCAAATTGTGAAACCTATAAAACCAATTAAATAAAGCAAAGTATGAAACCAAAACAGAGAAGGCGATTGAGAATAGTGTATTACACCAGCGCTGCGTGTTAATACGGAATTTTCAAACAAAGGGTAATACAAAAGCGCCAAACTAATAATGCTGAATGAAACTCCAAAAAGAATGCTAGCGTGTCGCTTATCCACATGTTTTTTAGACGGTTGAGGATCAATTTCGCCAAATTCTAACTTCCTGCGGAGTATTTCTTCTGCTTCTATTTTTCTATCTGGATACACTTGACTGTCAATATGAGAAATTACGTCGCGTAATTCACTTATACTATATTTTGAGAAATCAGGTTTCATTCAGCACCTAAAGCACATAACGCCGCATTCAGCGGCTTGTCCGCTGCAATGCTTTGTTATGAGGACTTTCCACTTTGGTGCTTTTCATAAGAGGCCGCATAATTACCTCTGACAACGTATTACACTTCCCACAATTAATATTGATTTTTTGGTCAAAACGCAACTCTCGAAAGAGCCTGGTTGGAACTTCTAAGTCTTCATTGCAGCCAGCACATAAAAACTTAATAACTCTTCTTATCACCTCGAACTCATCATTTCCATCTTTTTGAATGACATAGCTTTCCTGGCACCTTGGATTTATACAGCTTACAGCTGTCTCATGCTGCAAGTTTCTTACAGGTCTTTTTATTTTCGTATCGCAAGCGAAACAATTAAAGCCAAATTCTTCCCTGAAAGTGCCGCCCATCAATAGATTTCCTTTAATACCTGATAGAAACGAAACGACATCGTTAACCTTCTTCCTGATAGTGTCTTTATCACCATAGATACTAAGATCACCGGAAGATATGCTCGGCACTGGAATATGCAAAGCAACATTGGAGACACCATTCCAAAGCTGATGTAGCTTATTAAGCTTAAGTTCCGATTGAGTACCCAGAGCGGTGTATTTTATTGATTCAAACTCTTCTTTCGTTTTTGGCAGTCTTCCATCTATTTTTTCAGCTGAAATTGATATTGAGAACTCCTTTGAAACATTATCGTCAATGTCATCTGAAATCTGTTTGATGATGTGTTTTGGTTGCCAATTCTTCAAGTCACTTTCTGACAGGTATGAAAAGTAGAGCTTGAATCGCTCATAGCACAAATATTCTAACGTAAGCCTACATTCTAAAGCAGCATAAGTGAGGCTTTGCTCAGTATCCTGCTCTAAGAGTGAACTAATGAGTTTGATTCTTTTTGGTATGTCCAGCACGATCAAGCCCCTTGGCTAAACACTCATAACGCCCTGTTAAGAGGCAAAATTTAGTTGGCTAAAATGTTGAGGGACGAAAACAGCCAACTGAATTTTGTCCTTTTTAAACAGCTTGTTATGTGACGAGAACAAAGTTGTAGCTACTAACTAGTTTGCTGAGAAAAGTACCCATACCACTATTTGAGTCACAGGTAATATCTATATCGCCTGTATCTGCACAGTATTGTAACGTCACTTCACTGTCACCGTATGTATAAACTTCAGTAATCTCTGTAAATGGTAAAAACGTTGAACTACTTTTATGTACTGCTAACTCAGCTGAAGCATTTTTTAGTTGCTCAAATGCCATCCAACCATCGTACTCATTGTTCTTATCTTCAATGATCACAGCCAGCAACTGACCATCTATTTCATACTTCCGAATGTTGATATTCACAATAGTCACATAACAATTTAATAGTGCGCAAATCGCGCATATTTCTGATTTTCAATCGCGCACTTTTCTGAATGGGTTAGTTTTAACAAAGTTGATAACTAGTTGCCAGCGTTCTCAAAAATATATGTTGTTAATTATTTGAGAAAGATAAAAGTGCGCAATTTGCGCATTTTCTTGAATATGGGGGAAACTTTACTGCAACTGTATATACGTACAGTATGTGGGGAGGGGGTTTTATGAAAACACGTTCGCCGTTTTTGAACTCTATTGCTGATTACATGTTAAGTCGGCATTATTCGCTTAGAACCGTTGAAACCTATTTAAAATGGATAAGTTCTTATATTCATTTTCATGGTAAACGTCACCCGGCCTCAATGGGAGATAACGAGGTGACAACTTATTTGGATCATATAGTACTCAAAGGTAATGTATCACCTCGGACTCAAGCAACTGCATTGAATGCATTAGTCTTTCTATACAAACACATCATCAAGAATGAACTTTCGTTAAATTTGGATTTTGTTCGGTCTAAATATTTGAATAACTAGAAGTACTTAGAATTTACATGAGCGAAGTTAAATTTGTCTTTTGAACGGGTTTGAGACTAATTGATGCGCATATTTTGGGTAAATTCTCAGGTGTCATTCCTGATTGTAGAAATCCATCTGATGAACTCAATTTGGCTCTTTCTAATTCCTCTGCAGCCATCACTTTATCTATCCAATCAACGTGAGTGGAAATCCTTGTGTAAAGCTCTTTCACTCCATATTCACCAACGTCTTTAAACCATGAATCCACTCTAGAACTAACACCGAGTATATAATACCCATCGTTTTCTTTTATATAGGCAGGACCACCGCTGTCACCGTTTCCAGAGACACCCTCAAGTTCAAGCCCTTCTTGACCTGATTCAAAGACAAATCGAAGGTCTGACTTTGTTACTGCTACAATCTTATTTTGCGCCTTACGTAATACGCCGCCATTGTCTTTATAGCTTATCGTTTCACCCGTTAACCCCGTACCAGTGCCGCCACTACCAATAAACCATATTTCTTTATCACGTTCATCCTGACTGCGAAACAGTTTTGCTGGTTGTACACTAAGTACAGGTTTCTTTAGCCTGATGAGTGCTAGATCGTGTTCTTCACCAAGCTCGTAAGACGGGTAGCTGTACCTTGCCGCCACTTCGACCATTTCATCGCCAACTTGAATGTACTGTCCACTATTCAAACAAAAAACGGTGTGAGCTGCGGTCAGAACCCATTCTGGATCAATTAATGTTCCGTGCACACCGATATTATAAAATGTAGCAAGCGGTGGAAAATCTTCTTTAACGGCGAGATAGCTGTCAGCTGGCTTGTCATGACGAATTACAATTGCTAGAGCGTTGGACGTTAATACCAAATTGGCTATTAACAACGCGCTTAATCTTATCAGATATGAGTTTTTGTGCATTTTGAGTATTGTTGTTGGGAAAGATTTGCACAAGAATGCCACACAATCTTGTGTCCATTGGTTGTTAATTGTAAGAAAGTATTTTAATTGTTTTGGATACTTATTCTGAAAGTCCATAAGCGCTTAGGCTATTCAAAATTTCTCGCGCAGATGTTCGTCTGGTTTTTAAGTAGAGATGAATAAATATTTTGCATATTGCGCGTTGGTAAATGCTTTATCAATGACTCCTATGCGCTCAAAACCGTGGTTAGGGCATTTACGTTAGCTTGGACAGGGGCAGTACTGCGTTAGCGGAACGTCCGTTCTATGGAGTTGTGCTTATAGAACTTGATGACTGGAACAGTCCGCTTTTCGCTCACACCTGTCTGTCAGATGAGATATGAATCTATCCATCAACACCGTATGATCAGATGTGAGCTACTACACCTTACAGTGTCGTTAAAAAGTGGTCGATAATAGATTGTTTAATTTCAGGGGCAGTTTCTTGGCTAAATCCATGGCCCGTTTTGTACGAGTGATGAATCACGTTGTGTTTAAAGTCTTTATTCTTTAAATAAGCCTCAATGTCTTTGCCCATTTGATAGGATGGCCAGATCTGGTCATTTTCCGCTGAAATCAGCAGCAGCGGTCCATTGATTTTTTCAAATTTGAAACGTGCATTTTCGACATTGTCTTTGATAGCCAAGGCCGCTTTAAATCTATCTAGAAGCTTCGCATTTGAGTCTAGTTCTAGGCTTAAGGCGGGAATGTCTTGGCCCTTATAAGTCCAAGCCGATTTTGCTAACGTTAACCCGTACCAAGGCACTTCACTTGGCGTCGTTACGACAACCGATTTAATTCTCGAATCCATTGTTGCCATCAAAAATGCCGCTTCTGAGCCTCGCGAACCAGCGACTACTCCAATTCTTGTGGCATCAATTGCAGGTTGCATTTCCAAAAAATCAATCGCATCGATAAAGTACTCCATAGGGATTTGATCTAATGTTGGCGATATCCCTTCTTCTTTAAAAAACGCAAGACCGAGAACCGCAACACCGTGTGGTGCAATCATTTCGCCATTCGAGTTACCTGTATTTATCCCACCTTCTGAACCACCAAATGCAATCACAACAGGAAGTTTTTTCTCGGATTTTGGTAGGTATAAATTGGCCACTAAGTTTTTGTACTCTACCTTTTGAATATCGTATTCATGGATGTCCGCTTTTGTCGTGAAAGAGAGCAAAGACACCACAATAGCGACGACAGATATAAATTTCCGCATCTTATCTCCTGTTTTGGCGAGCCTAATCATTGAGAGACCGCAGTAGCCAGCGATTATTTTAGACCTATATTCGTTTGCATTGATTTGTAAGGTTGATTTTTAATAAAACTGAGCGCTCACAAAGTGATTTATTATCAAAAGCTTTATGAGCAAAGTCCAGTTTAAACAACAAGTCTATATGACCGCTTTGTAAAAGAATGTGTAAGGCATCACAAGGACAATATGCGAGTTTAGAAAATGGACTACGATACGAAAGAGTTTGTCAAATTTGACTGAGGGGTTGGCAGCGTGGTCAGCATGCAACGAGCAGATTGCAGGCTAACCCTTTGCGCATTATTTAGGGTTGTTTATCAAACACCATCACATCATCGGGAATGTCAAACCACGCTACCTTCTCGCTGACCCATACGTGTGCCTGGGGCTTGAATACCGCGTCATCTTCTAAGTTGATGGGTTTTAGTTTTAGCTTCACCGTGGACGGTTCATCTGGATTGAAATGATATATTCGGTTACCACAATTTGGGCAAAACATAGCGTGGTTTTTGTTGCCACTTTCCGCTAAGCGTCCCCACTCTTTCAACTGACCGCTAAATTGAATCGTTGATGCATCAACAATTGCCGTAACGCTAAACGGACTAGTCGAGAGTTTTTGACATTCAGTACAGTGACAAGCAAGTACTTTTAGAGGGGCTTTATGCAGTTCATAAGTAACTTGCCCACATTGACAAGCACCTGTAATCGGATATTCCATCTTGTTTGCTCCATGTTTACTTTTAAACAATCGTTTTCTAGCCGTGCTCCATCAAGAATACGACTATCCCGCTCGGATGAACAAATTCATTATAAATTGGGTTTAAACTTCTTTGTCATGCCTTGGCTTGCCGGTGCGACAAGTTTGTAGCCCAACTTTTCATAGAACGCCGATTCGTCGGCGATCATTGAAACATAAGAGCCTTCCATCACGGCACTTGCCAAATAGTTGTCGATATATTCCATCACTTTTTTGCCAAGTCCTGTGCCTTGATACTCTGGATCAACTGCGATATCCACCACTTCAAAATTGCACGCTCCATCACCAACAACTCGGCCCATAGCAATTAAATTTTCGCCATCACGTATCGAAATTCCATACAAAGAATTAGGTAAGCCAATAGACGCAGCTTCTATCGATTTGGCAGATAGTCCAGCTTTAATCCTCATGGCACAGAATTCTGCTGGGCTTGGTACTTTTTCTTCAACGTTTATATTCATGCAAAGTCGCTTTGTATAGTTAATCCGTTGTTCGCTTTATAGGCGATTTGAGCCAAAGCGAACCATGAAGAAATTTACCATACCAATGCTGATAGCAGATGTTAAGCGGATCAGTCGAGTCGCTAAGATGCTCACGTTAATATGCTGATAACGCATTAAGCTGAGGCTATTAAGGTTATTGCTTTGGCGTTACGGTCGCAACGTATTTCCAGTACTGTTGTCCTTGCTCACCAAATTCAATTTGAACACGATCGCCTGCACGGCTGAAAACGAATTCAGGTAGCTTCCCTGAATCAATGTTGCCATCTCGACCACATCTATATTCCGCATCCAAACGCAAACTTTGCTCATCTTGAGCCTCAAGCGTTGCGGTATAGGTGCAATCAACAAATGTCGACTGCCCTTTTTCATTTAGTGCGTTTAGATAGATAGGCGGAAACGTCATCACCGCATCTCCTTGTGTAATAGACACACTAATTTCATAGCCGGAGCCAGCGAAAGCGGGGCTACACATTCCAATTAAGGCCCAAACAAGCGCTCGTTTTTTCATTTATTTGTCTCACCGTTTTATTATCCGAGCAGTATAGCTAAGCGTAAAACCGCGAGCGATTCATAGTTTGTTAAAATGTGTAGTCTGAACATTTCACTGAAATCCGTAGCCGACCAACACACCTTTTTAATGGTTTGCTAACTCTTTGTTAAGTATTAAAAATGCCATATTTATGGCATTGAATTGCCATTTAAACTTCGCAAAAGCGTCTTTTTTCTCATCTATATTGGCCGCTCTAAATAGCTCATGAGAAAGGACGATGAACTTTAAACACCTCCCCTTAGCACTGATTTGCACAACGGCTACCTTATTTGTGGGTTGCGCCGACTCAGAAAATAACGATAAAAAGGTCAACGATGGCGCAACAATGAACATTCGTTTACTTGAAACGACGGATTTACACGCCAACATGCTGAGCTTCAATTACTTTAGCGATAAAAGCGATGACAAAGTTGGTTTGGTGCGTACGGCTGCACTGATTCGCGCTGCTCGCGCTGAAGTAGAAAATTCGGTTTTGGTAGATAATGGTGACCTAATTCAAGGTAGTCCTCTTGGTGATTACATGGCGAAAATACACCAGTTAGGTGCAGGTGAAGTTCACCCTATCTATAAAGCCATGAACACGCTAGATTATGACGTAGCAAACCTTGGTAATCATGAATTCAACTTTGGCTTGCCATTTCTACAAGAAGCCATCAATGACGCGAACTTCCCGTACATTTCTGCGAACGTGTATAAATTCGATGGTGATGCCAATAGCGCAAACGATGAGCCACTCGTAAAACCCTATGTGATTTTAGATAAGACATTTAAAGACACCGAAGGAAACTCTCATTCGATAAAAGTCGGTTTTATTGGTTTTGTACCACCACAAATCATGCAATGGGATAAAGCCAATTTGGAAGGAAAAGTTATTGCTAAAGATATTGTTGAAATGGCGAATCTTTACGTACCAAAAATGAAAGAGGAAGGTGCTGACATAATCGTCGCAATTCCACACTCAGGCCTTGAAGCGGGTGACACACAACCAATGGCGGAAAACGCGAGTTATTATCTATCAAAGGTGCCAAACATCGATGCGATTATGTTTGGTCATGCGCACGCTGACTTTCCGGGGGCTCGTTATGCGAACCTTGAAGACAAAGGTGTGAATATTGAAAAAGGGACGTTAAACGGCGTTGCTGCTGTTATGCCTGGGTTTTGGGGCAACAACTTAGGCGTTATTGATCTATCGCTGCAATACAAAGACAAACACTGGCAAGTGGTTGACTCTCAATCACAATTAAAACCAATTTATCGAACTGACGAAAATAAACAAACGGTAGCATTAGTTGAAAACGATGCACAAGTGGAAGCTGCCGTGATGCAAGAACATAACGCGACACGTGAGTGGGTTAATGAACCTTTCGCAAAAATTACCGCCCCCGTTTATAGCTATTTTGCTCTGGTTAATGATGATCCTTCTATTCAAATCGTCACCGATGCGCAAGCATGGTATACCCAGAAAATCGTTCAAGGAACCGAGCTTGAAGGACTGCCAATTCTCTCTGCAGGAGCCCCTTTCAGAGCGGGTCGCGGTGGTTCTGAGGACTTTACGTCTATCCCAGTTGGCGACATCGCGTATCGCAACGTTGCCGACTTGTATATCTACCCTAACGTCTTAAAAGTGCTGAAACTCACTGGCAGTGAAGTCAAAGAATGGTTAGAAATGTCGGCAGGTCAATTCAACCAGATCAACCCACAATTGAACGACATGCAGTCTTTGATCAATTCAGATTTCCCATCCTATAACTTTGATGTGTTGGACGGTATCACTTATCAAATCGACGTGACACAACCTGCACGCTATAACGCAAAAGGCGAGAAAGTGTCTGATGGACAGCGTATCGTTAACCTGCGTTATAACAATCAGCCGATTGATCTCAATGCCGCTTTTTTAGTCGCCACAAACAACTATCGTGCTTCGGGTGGTGGTAACTTCCCGAACATCAACGCGAGCAAGATTGTGGTGGATTCACCTAACGAAAACCGTCAGGTTGTAGCCGAGTTTATTGAATTCCAAAGCACTCAAAATGCGGGCCAAGGTTTAGATCCATCTGCAGACATGAACTGGTCATTTGCGCCAGTGCCAAATGTCGACATCACGTTTATTAGTGCTAATAGCGAGAAAACGGTGGGCTACAGCGAGCAGTTCCCACACATTACACCAACTGGACAAGTTAATGCGGATGGGTTCGCGATTTATCGCATCGACCTAACGCAACCTTAATACTCAATCTAAGGAGAGGGTCTAAAACAGCCTCTCCTTTTTTATGTGTTTGTTAAATATCAACCGCCATTGCCCTGATTGCATCTACTCTCGCTTTGATTTTAGGTGCGGCGAAATCCAAAAAACAACGCATCTTCTGCGGCATTACACGTTTCGATGCATGTAAAAGATGAATAGGGACTGGTGCGAGTTCATACTCGGACAAAATAATCTTGAGTAGCCCTGCCTGTACCTTTTCGGCAACTTGGTAAAGCAATTGCTGTGTAATGCCAATGCCGTCAACAGCCGCGTTCACTGCAGCATCTCCATTCGTTACGTCTAAACGAGACGTCACATTCAATGTCGTTACCTTATCATCATGCGGATTACGAAAAGACCAGTGGGTCGATGGCATAAACGTGTTCAGCGTAATACAAGGAAAACCGAATAAGTCGTTTGGCGTTGTTGGCGTACCGTAATTATTGAGTAGGTCAGTGCTCGCACACGTGACTGTCCGCATATTACCAATTGGACTTGCATACAATGCGCTATCAGGTAATGCGCCAATTCTAACGGCCATGTCGATGTGGTCATCTAACATATGCAGATTTCTATCCGACAGATTGAGGCGAATATTAATTTCTGGATACAACGCTAAAAATTCAGTGACAACAGGCAATACGTGCATTCGACCAAAAAGAAGCGGCGCTGTAATCACTAGATCCCCTTTCGGGGCTAGGTGTTCACCAACGGCTTGCTGCTCCGCCTCTGCCACTTGCTCCAAAATTCGCTTTGCAGTAACTACATAGTTTGCCCCTTCAGGGGTTAAGCTTAAGGCACGGGTTGAACGCAATAACAAACGAACCCCCACCCGCTTTTCAAGTTCGCCAACTTTACGACTGAGTGTAGCCAACGGAACGCCCATCGATTTACTGGCCGCAGAAAAACTGCCTTTATCAACCACCGCGACAAGCATCGCCATGGCTTCCAATTTATCCATTGTGAATTCCCTCTTAGATTATTCCAAATTTTGAGAAGGTTATTCTTATTTTAGCTAGATTATCTTTATTTTAACTATCTGTCATATTTCGTTTCAGGGGATTAATTGGCTAAGAGGAGTGAAAATGACATCCACAGTCCCAGAAATAAATCCAGCGATTGTATTGAACTATGACCATGTAGGGATCCGTGTTTCAGACCGCAAAATTGCCATGTCGTTTTACGAAAAGCTGGGGTTTAAAGAAACGCATCGTTTTGCCTTCGGTGAAGCCAACGAAATGGTCACACCTGCAGGCGTGCGAATCAATCTGATATTTAATGCTGCAAAGCAACCTCAACAACACAATGTGCTGCTGGATGCACCAATTAAGTTACCGGGAGTAACACACCCAGCCTTCGTGGTATCTGACTTAGCCTTATTGCAAACGTGGTTAGAACATCAAGGGATCCACATAACCGAAGGTCCAAAACAACTCGGTCCTCGTCGTATCACGCTGTTTATTCGTGACCCAGATGGCAATGTCCTCGAGTTTAATCAACTAATTGAACAGGAAAACAATGATGAAACTATATGATCTCACCCTCTCAGGAAATTGCTACAAAGTTAGACTTTTTGCAGCACTCGCACAATTAGACTTAACTATCGTACCCGTTGATTTCATGGCCTCAGAACACAAAACACCGCAGATGATTGCATTGAATCCCTTTGCCGAAATTCCGATCCTCGAAGATGACCAAGTTGTGCTTCGAGATGCCCAAGCAATTTTAGTCTACTTGGGTAATCGATATGGAGGTGAAGCATGGTGGCCAGGAGAGGCACATTTACAAGGTGAAGTCATGCAATGGCTGTCTGTTGCGGCAAATGAAATCCAACATGGGCCAAACGTAGCACGGTTAATTGTAAAGTTTAATTCACCAGCAGACGCGAACCTAGCTAAATCAAGAAGCCAACACATATTAGGACTTCTCAATAGCCACCTTACGTCACATGACTGGCTCGCTGCTGGCAGGCCTACCATTGCTGATTGTGCCGTATTCCCATACGTAGCATTGGCTGAAGAAGGTGATCTGAGTTTAATTGATTATCCAAATGTGATTGCATGGATTGACCGAGTGAAAAAACTACCTGGATATATTGATATGCCGGGGCTTTATGGACAACGTATGTAGATCATTTCCCATGAAGGTTGGTCTGATCTGTTTTATCTAACATAAAATAGCAGCTCGTAATTACTGGTGGCTACCAGTTACAGGCCACCAATGTCGCCACCCATTCGTGATCGACTTTTGGCATTTCAGGGATCACTTCGCTCAGCGTCACTTCGACACCTAAGTCATCTGCGAGGTATTTTTTAATCATACGCTGCAAGCCTAAATCATCAAGATGACTAAATTCTTCCGCCAAAAAGGCTTTTTCGCTGTCTGTGAATTTTTTACCCTGAAGGCCCGCATGCCCATATTCAACCCAATTGAGGTAGGCTACACGTGAGGCGCTTTGATATTCGTTGACCAATGCTTTGACGTTGGCATGGATGCGAGCGTAGGTTGCTTCATCTTTATTCACCAGTGTGGTTACGAGTAGGTTTAAACCTGAATTTAATTCGCCTGATTTATTAGGGACAAGTTGAAACAACGTATACGCGTCTTTAAAAAACGACTGGGCATTTGAACGGTTACCTCTATCCGATTCTACGACACCTAAATTATTGCTGATCGACGCGAGTGCATTTGCATCTTCCAGACGCTCAGCCAACTCTTTAGCTTCTAAATATAGGCTGTTTGCCACCCCTAGATTACTGCTCTCACGAGCCGTATTCGCAAGTCCGTTCAACGCTTTAAGTTTCTGTGAATTGTTTGATGCGTGTTTGAGTGCGCAGGTATACCCTTTCGTCGTTGTCTCGTGATGGTTATTGCGTCGAAGCCATGTCGATGCTGTATAAAGTACGGAGAATAAGCGCATTGTAAAAGCTGGCGATTTGTCCATAGCAAAGACTTTGTCTAAGTACACTGCGGCTTCATCTTGCTTAAACAGTAATAAATAAGCTTGGGCTTTGAGTAGATTAGCCTGAAACTCGAGTTCTGGCTCAGCTCCATTAAAATGTGCTATCGCATCGATATGTTCAATCGCCGTTTTGGGTGCTTTATATAAAAAATATTCCGCTCGAGATATCTGATAACGAATATCGTCGGGATTAGCTTGCTGAGTCGCGAAAGACAAGGTTGAGGCGAAAAACAGCACACTATAAGCTGCCGTTTTCACTCCTCTCGCGCGGGAAAGCAAAAGAGTTGTCAATCGAATATTCTCTAACATGCCACTTAACATCGCGCATTTTCCTTACCACGGCGACTCATTTTCATTCGGAACAGTGTAATATGAAGGCACAATGATTTAAAGCCTTACCACACAGACGTTGGTTTCTACTTTAGTTTAACCGTTTGTAAAAACAACTTATTTTATTGTCCATCAACGTAGAGCAGGCGTCGACTGCACCTTGCTTGTCTGCAAAACCTTGCACAATTACGCGAAATTCTTGCGTACCATTTCGACTACTTTCAATCACTCGCATTCTTTGTGCCGTTAAGTACGTCGATTTAATCTGTTGGAGTTTTTGCATAAACTGCTCAGCGTGTGCCTGCGAATAGTATAGGGCGAGCTGCAACGCGTGTGGACTAGTTTTCGATTCCTCTAAAACCGTTTCAACAGGCGACATTGGGATTACTTGTGGTGGCTCTGTCGGATTTGTTGTCAACGTTGAAGATGTTGCAGACAACCCCGAATTGTCTTTTTTCATCTCCCCTTCACCAACCGTTTGCTGTGCTTCTGGCAGCATTGAATCTAACGCTAGAACAACCGATTTCAACTCCTGTTCAACCGCAAGTAAGTCCTCAATGCGCGCTTCGAGCTGCTGATGGGATTGCTTTAATTCATCGAATTCAGCGCGTGAAACGGTTTGTGAGGTCGGTACTTGTGGTGTGGTTCCACACCCGCTTATCACGAGTAAACTGACCACAAGAATACTGAGCTGGCTCTTTTGTTTCAACACGTTATAGTTCTCCATCATAATTCAATTTCCACTTTCTCTACTACGCACTGAATATTTTGAGTGTGAAGCGCATCACAACGCGTTTGCGCGTCACTTTCTAGTTCAAAATAGCCTGCAGCAAGTTTAAAGTGTTTTGAGTTCGGGTCTTGCACGTAAAAAACCTCTGAAGCGTTGCCATAGAATCGTTTTTTAAGCAGCTTCCAATACATTTTAAGCAATTTTAAATGACTAAATTGCTGCACTTCGGCAATGTAACCCGCAGACTTTCGAGGTTTTCTCACGGCAAGTTCAACGTCAGTGTATATTTCACCTTGGCTTGAGAATTTGAATTCAGCCAACGACAGACCAACCGCTTTTTTGTTTGTTGCCGACGCCCGCGCAAAATAATGCCCTGGACGGATTTCATTAAACAGATAGTAACCATCGTGCTCAGACTTAGTGGTCGAAACCACTTCACCTTTTGCATTAACAAGCTCAACTTCTACATAAGCCGCGGCTCTACCTGTCGTATCATCGTAAACCGTGCCGTCTATTTCACCGCCCAAGGTGATTGGAATATCGGCGTACTCAACAAGGCCCGCGCGTGGCGTGATTGAAAATCCATTGTCTGCTCGCACCATAAAAGGATCAGGTAAGGTGGCGAAATCAATTTCGATATCAGTTCGTTTATTTGGAGGTAGAGACTTTAAAATGGCCACACCATTGTTTTGCGTCATTGCGGTTCGGAAGCTTTGTCGAGAAATCACTTTTACGTTCGGCAGCAATGGTTCACCTTGATCATAACGACCATTCACATTTTCATCCGTAAAGACTCGAACGATCAAACTTCCTGCATTCGATAGCGGTGTTGAAGATAGGATCATGGCATTGTCTTGTGTGACCATTCCCAAACTGGTACGCGCCAACAAATTAACGCCGACGTCATTCTCTTTGTCGTAAGTAATAGAACTCGTCAGCATTAATTGAGGGATAATCCATGACAAGTCAATACTATATTGGTTTACATTGTTCAACGCATTATGTTCGATGGACCACTGAGCCTGCCACTGTTCGTTCAGCCGTTTTGAGATATTAAGTTCATAGTTAGTCCAATCGAAATGGTCACTGACGTCGTAACTTGCCGAAAACTTAGTAAAATATCCCTCGATAAAACCGGAGATCCGCATTGCCCCATAACGCATCAAGGTCGCCGAATTTCGCCAAGAAAATTGATGGTTAAGCTGTATGTCGTCAACACGCATTGACAATTGGTTTTGAAAATAAAGATCATCTGACCCGTCAACATCAGCGTATTGAATGTTTTGTTGATAACCTATATTGAAAGGCAATAAACCGCTCAGTTGTAATGAGGCGCTATTACTGTCTTTTAATGGCTCGTTTTTTTGGCTGTTTTTTTCCAAAGAAAAAGTGAGGTTTTGTTTTAAAACCGTTGTCTGCAAATTGCTATGCCACAATTCTTGTAGGTCGTTTTGCTCATAATTCAGCTGCCAAGCCGCAAGGTTTGCAAGGTTACCTTGTAAACCCGTTGAGAATTGCCCAACATCCTCTTTTGCACCGTAAGATTGACTCACGCCAACATAGGTTTGCAACCCAAATGGCAAGGTTAAACGATAGTTCGCAGAAAGCTGATAGTCGCCTAGATCGCTCGCTTCATTTTGATTGAGTAAATAACGATTCGGTTGAATAAGCGAGAGGTTTAGTCTGCTTTGCCAAGGTGTGTTTGATTTACCGTCAAAATACACTTCTCGGTTTTCACGTGCGACTTCACCAAAAGGACCATACTTAACAATTTCAAGTCTGTTAATACCGAACTGCAAACGTATGTTATTGAATTCATAACGTCCCACTTCTGTACTTGTTTGCTTATCAACTAATACACCATTGAGATACAGTTCAACATCCCAATTCGGCTGAATGTCGCCGGAAATACTCACTTGTTCTTGCGAGGGTGAAAGCAAACTGTCGTCTGAATCAAACTTGATGCCACGCCCAATAGCCGAATTCAGTAAACGTCCCGACTGCACGGGTTGTATGTCACCGGCCTCCCAACGATGGATGCCAATCGACGTTAAAGGGTTCTCCGATGTCAATGTACGATCAAATGAAATCCGAGATGATTTAAGCAGATCCTCTTTCGAGCCATACAGGTAAAAACGACCCGACACATAGGCAAAATCCTGTCGTGCTAACATCGAATATGAAAGGCTATCTTGGTCTTTTTGATGCTTAGCAAACAATTGAAAATCTAAGGCTGGATCAGAGAACAACCCATAGTTTGCACGTCTTTCAGGCATTGATGCGGGTTGCCCATCAATGACCTTAGATGCTTTACGTCGTTGACGCCAAAGTTTTTCTTGAATGGGCAGAGTCGATATCGGTTGCGCAAGCAACGCTTGGCCAAAATAATCAAACTGAAAATTGAGACCGAGTAAGTCAGTTAGCCATTTCGCTTCAATATACAAATCGTCATCTGCCAACTCAAACTCATTTGTTTCACCTATCAGCGTCCCATTCCGATATAACTTAAGCGCGTTCTCCGTTTTCTTAATGTGGATCTGATTCTCTTGTGTATAGATCCACCCTGTTACCTCGCCATTTTCGAGAGACACATCAAGCGGTAATTCAAGTATTTGTGTAAGGGTCGTGATACCCAGTAATGCTTGCTGCGCACTTTTAATTGCAAAGACATCGGAAAGAGGCTGATTTTCTAGATTAACGGTTAATAAAAGTAATTCCCCGACCGGTATGGTCGACTCAATGGGAGTTGAACTGACGTGCGGATGAGAGTTCAGTTGTTTATATTTATTGGCAAGTTGCCGAACAGCTTCGGGTAAAGCTGCTTGAGCACTGCCCATCAGCAACAATAAACTAACCGAAGCGATATGCCTCTTGTGACGCAGGACGGTGATCATTTACAGCGTGAAGCTTCGCTCAGCAAACAGATGATTCTTAAATTGCTCATTACCTTCATAACGAATAACAAGTTTGCCGTGTTTAGGTAACTGGGTATGGTTAATTAACGGTAATCTAAAAAGAGAAGTCGATTGCTCAGCGTAGATATTGGCATTATTCAAACGCGCGACGACCGTTTTCGAACCGTTGGTATCAACATGCTCAATCGTCATATTCCCTGAACTGCTTAAAGGCCCTCGTCTAGACATCACTAACTCAATATTTTCGCTGTCAGGTAACGTAAATTTATCAATACTCACTTCTGGTATTTGGCTACTATTTCGTACAATGATAGGTACGTTATAGCTGATCATTAAATTGATGTGCAGGCCAGATGATTTCTTTTCTTCAGGCATTTCTATCGGTTGCGCGACCAGATTCAAATAACTGCGAAATTCGGCTTCGGGTAAATCTTTGGGTTTACGAATAGCCAATTTGACAATTTGACGTTCATTCGGTGCAAGCGTTACGTGCCGCGGGCTTACGCGTATCATATTTTCAACCAAGGGACCTTGCGGCTTGTCCACATTGATAAGATTACCCAAGTCATCAAACGCCAAGTTTTTCCATTGCAGTCGGTAACTCACCGCTTGATCACCTGAGTTTAACAACATAATTGTTGCGACCCGATCTCGCTCTGAGAAAACCACTCGATTTGGGGAAATGCTTAAGTTGGCAAAGGTAGGAAAGCTTGAAACAAGCAACAAGAAAAACGCTAATGTGCGGCGTAAAAACATAAATGCAACCTTAAAAGCTGACAGTGATACTGAAATCGGTTGCGTAATCTATATCTCGATAGACTTCGCTATTGTTAGAATTTGCGAGCTCTGCACCAATCTTGAAAGTCGCCACTCCACTGCTGTCCGTGTATACCTTTGTCGGGTAATCTAAACGCCGCAATGTAAATTGATTGGTGGAGAAAACACTCGTCATTTTGTCGTTAAAATTCACGTCGATAGTCAGTTCAGTATTTGCAGGGCCGTCATAAAGCAACACTTCAGCGGGTACTCCGGGCTCAATAATGTAAATTTGTCCATATGAATAGGGAGCGCCACCTCTTGGTACAACCAAACGGCTTGCAATTGAATTTTTTACGATAGCGATCTCGCCGAAACTAAGTGGTTGCAGCACAGAAATCGCTATCAGAGCGGTTAGACTCATCGATGAGTTTCGCCGATCGAGATCGGCTTACGATTACTTGTACGTTACCGTAACATCAACTGACCCAGAATAGTCGCCATCTTGATACATGGATTGCGTAGCTCGGGCTTGTGTTTTAAGCGTGCCACCTACATAAAATTTCACCGCACCGCTTACATCACTGATCAGTGGCGTTGTTGCCGCGTCGTAGGCTTTGCCTGTGTTCTCACCACCGTCAATGAAAAACTTAAAATCACTCAGTGTAAATTTTGGCGCACTGGGTGGCGCAGTCGTTGGTGTAACTTCTATGGATGCTGGCGCTGTAATTAACATGCTTGAGTAAGGCGCTGTGCCCGAAACATTAAATGAACCAGGTGTGCCACTTTCTAGCACTTGAAACTTTGCTTCACCGGCGCTTGTTAAAGTTGGTTGCGTTGAAGGATTCGGACTCATTACGATGGTTGCTTGGTTATCAACTGTGGTTGATGTGTCGGCAAACGCCAGAAGTGAACCAAAAGACATTGGTTCGCCTTGTTCCAAAGTAAAGGTGTTTTTAACTTTAACCGAAACGGCGAGTTGTGCCGTTTTAGTAGACGCATGAGCAGCTAAACTAAGCGCACCCATCGCAGTTGCAGCGAGTAAAGCAGAGGTTTTATTCATCCTTTTTCCTTCCTAGTAATAATTCTTCCAAACCTTATATCGGCATAGATTACATTTTATTTAATTCAAAAAGTAAAGATTTCTACAGATTTATTTTTCTTTCACTGTTGTTTAACACGCAACTTTGATTCATTTTTTTTAGTTGTTTACAAAACTGTATAGCGGCCACTTCACCTGAAAAGCCGGACACTTTTATTGAGTAAAATTGACTGTTTTCTGGATGACTTGAAACGTTTAAGGTAAATGGAGAAAACATTGATGAATACCGCTGTTGAAACATATTTTTTTGTTGTAATGCGCGTGCCTCTGATGCAAACATACCAACATTGAGCGATATTGTTTGCTGATATTTTGCTAATACCTGCTGTTCATCCGGTGCTATGACCATACCAATGCTCGGGCGGGTAAGACTCTGAGCATTTGTATAAGGCTTGTCACTCAACGCTTTCTGAATATTGAGTTCGTCCACAAGAATAGCGAGATCTTTTTTCATTTCAAGCAGTTCTGTTAGGTCTTTTTGGGTAATCTGAGCGTCATCTTCATTTCGCTTCATTGTTTCAATTTCCACACTACTGCATGAGCAAAGTGTAAACACACACAAAACTAATGATATATCCCTACCTAATGTGAGCATTTTGTATTCACTTATTTTCTGAATGCATATTGAGCATTATTTTAATCTCAGTAGCACGGTATACCAGCATTTTATTTGCTTTACATCAAAATAGAGGTGAATAAATAAAATACAAAGAACAGCAAGCGAATGGATGAAACTTTTAATTAAATAAAATCATCAGCTCAATAAACAAACAAACCCGCTTACGCGGGTTTCAACTTTTATTTACGTCACACTTTTGAATTTAAAGGTGGGCAACTTTACTTACTACGATGCGGGAAAGTAAAAGTCGCTTCATTAACGAGCTCACCGGTTTGTTCTTTCGGGGTAGAATAAAAGCGCACATGCATTTCATCGTTCGTATTATCTAACTCGATTTGTGCAAATCCCCAAACAAAAGGTTTATTCCACACGAGATCGTATTCCGGGTAGGCCGCTTCTTGAGCATTAGCAAAGGGTGAGTGAACGCCCCGCATTTTGGCTGCAGCACCACTTATGATCAGTGGCAATTTAGGTTTATCGTGATGACCCAGTACTCGAGTACAATCGTCCGTAAGTAGTTCTAAATCATGTTCATGACCTGCTATGTACGCGTCTGCGTATTGGCAAAGTTCAGGTAAAAGTAATTTGCGCAGTACGTGTGCCTCATTGAACTTTGTCCCGCCAATTGACCAAAGCACATGGTGACCATACACAATTTTCCATTTCGCTTGCGATGTTTTCAATCCTTCGGCGAGCCAGGCAAGTTGGGTGTGGTCTTCACCACCCAGTGGCGTTTCATGCTTTTCTATCTTTTCCACTTCAGCTTGCTTGCTCGCGAGTGCAGACGCAAGTCCTTGCTCGGTACCGTCCGCTTTAAGTGGCACGTCGTAATAATGTTGACCCGACAACAACATGTTGGTGTCTAACACAAAAAATTCTACGTCGTTGCCTGGTTGGCCGACTTTGTATCGATAGTAACCTTTTTCACCCAGTGTAAAGTTTGGCTCTTTACCCATCCAAGCTAATTGCAGTTCAACGCCTTTACGGGAGGATTTCCAGTCATGATTGCCGAGCGCCGAATAAACCATCAAATCCGGCTGCTGCTCAAAAAGGGGGAGCAGTGGCTTTTTGATCAAATCGTCCATACGTTTTTGGTCGTCTTTACCGTCTTTCGCATCGGCGCCATCTGGGTAAATGTTGTCACCCAACTGAATGGCAAAGTCACATTGCGATTGCTTACAAAGCGCTGCCATTGCTTGCCCGACGACCAGTGCGCCCGTGTGTTCAGTAGCAGTCTGAGTGCCCGGGTAAACATAAATTGGCGCATGATCAAATTCCGCTAATGGACGGTTATCTTCCAACCAATCTTTTTTCTCCGCCGCGATAAATGCATCTTTGTTGCGTGGATTTTTAATGTGTTTGGTTTTTGGATAATCAGGATGATATCCGCCATCACCAAACGCCAAAAAAGAAATGTTATCACTCGCAATCGCTTGACTTGATAACAGCAATGCCAACGTAAATGCGCTCGATTTTTTTAATGTAAACATACTGCATTCTGCCAGCGAAACGCTGGCAGCCCCGTTAAACAGTGAATTAGAAAGACGTGATGGTTAAACCAAGCTCATACGAGCGACCGTACGTCTCATATTGGTAATTGTATTGATTTGCACCGTGATACAGATGCATTGGTTCGTCTGTTAAGTTGGTAACATTGAAATACACTTGAGTTTGGTCATTCCAGTAATACTTCGCGCTAAAATCCAGTTGAGTGTGTGCCGCTTCAAACACATCGCGGTCGTTTTCTGCAAATAAGAACGCTTTACTCTTATAAGACGCACTTAAGCGCGTGCTAAACGTTTGATTTTCGTAGCCAAGCATCAAGTTAGCAACCGTATCCGATTGATTCGGTAATTTGTCATCTGCGTCGATCAGTGTTGCGTTAGCGTTTAGCATCAAACCATTTGTCCAGTTTTTTGCATAAGCCAGTTCAACCCCTTTCAATTGTGCTTTACCGCCATTAACCGACTGAAGTACTTTTTTAAACCCTTCCCATTGGCCGTTGTCTTGAACTTCTTTTACTGCGATAAAGTTATCGATGTCTTTAAAGAACACACCAAGTGACATTACACCGATACTGCCCGGATAGTATTCAACCGAGAAATCAACGTTGGTCGCTTCGTATGGATCTAAATCTGGGTTACCCACCTCAGCCTCACGGGTCACTTTAACTTGGCCATCATCGTCCTCACGCTCGGTCTCAATTAACGCTTTAGCTGCCGAATCAGAGAAGCTTGGGCGTGCTACTGTATTGGTGTACGCAAAGCGGCTAATTAAGTTGTCACTGTGCGAATATTTCAACGTGAGGTTTGGTAACCAATGTGAATAATCTTTCTCTGCAGACCAATCATTCACGTTAACCGTAGTGTCACCGGTAATGTCATCTGCAACTAATTCAACACGGTGACCCGACGTTTCCGTGTGCGTATCTTCGAAACGAAGACCCGTGATCACATTTAACTCACCAATATCAACGCTCAACATGGCATACGCCGCAAAAATGGTTTCACTTGAATCGTAACTGCGACCTAGCGTTTCAACTTGTGATTCTTGTTCGTTGAGTTCCATTGAACCTTGATTGGTTTTGAAAAACGCGCGTAACCCTTCGCGATTCAGACCTGGACCAAAATCACCTAGGCTGTAGTCCGGTACGGCAGCAGAGAATTGACTTGCTGTAACGTCATCAAACCCGCCTGTATAAACGCGAGCATCAACGTTATTGAACTTGTCACGGTCATGGTATTTTGCACCGAGCTTCACTTCAGCATTATAACCTGACAAAAGTAAGTCTTTGCTTACGTCTAGTTTAAATGTCGTTGCTTCGTCTTCAGTCAGGTTATTCTCTGAAACAACTTCATCCAGCTCAAACCGACTTAAGTCATGCGCGTCTTCTGAACGAATAAAAGACGGTGTATCGCCTCCAAGGCGGTAACCCAAATCCAACTTTTTACCCGCAAAGCTGATGTCTAGACGACCTGGCTCCGCTTCTTCCGATTTGGAGTAACCTACGCTGTATTCAACAAACCAATCTTTTAGTTGGTGCTCTGCACCTAATACCGTTGAAAGGATCTTTTGTTCTTCATAACGATCTTTCGTATCACGGTCCATTTTTGCGTTGCTAAAAAGTGCGCTGTTTGCATCGTGCGAGACCACATCGCCCTTGGCAAATTTGTACTCATTACGCATACGATATTCGTCATCAGAGAATTCGCTGTACAACGAGCGTAAGTAATATTTGTGCTTTGCCCCTTGGTGTAAATCGATATTTAGTGCCGCGCCTAAACGTTCACGAGTGATGAGGTAATGACGTTGTTCCATTTCTTCGGCGCCAAAAAACGTTTCGTCTTCACCCGTTTCTGCGTTTTCTAATTCAAGCTCCATGAACCCACCGTCGGTTTCCATGTTGTGTGAACCAAAGTCACGCTTGAACCACGAAACCGCACCAGCAATACCTAAATCGCTCTTTTTGCCCAGCTCAAACACATTGCTGTAGCTTGCCGCTAATTTTGGACTGGTTTCACTCACTTGCTCGTTGTAGCCCGCTTGAGCTGTGAATGTGTAGCTTTGCCCTTCACGGTCAAATGCGCTTAAGCTTTTTACTTCAATTGAGCCACCAATCGCACCTGCATCCATATCGGGAGTCACGGTTTTGCTCACTTCCAAACTTTGCACTAACTCACTTGGGATAACGTCCATCGCAACGCTACGCACACCTGCTTCAGGCGAAGGAACGTTAGCACCGTTGATAGTCACATTATTTAAATTTGGGTCGATACCACGGATCCCAACAAAACGACCTTCACCTTGGTCACGGGCGATAAAGACACCCGGCAAACGTTGAAGCGCCTCGGCCGCATTTTGATCTGGCAATTGGCCAATACCGTCTGCACTCACAATCGACTTAATACCGTTTGCGTTTTTCTGACGTGATAAAGCGCCTGCTTGACCCGCTCGTTGACCCACTACAATTAAGTCTTCCATTTGCGATTCGGTGGGCGAAAGCAATACCAATGCTTCGGTCGTTTCGCCATCACGAATTTCAATCGTCTGAGTTGTTGGTTCAGCACCAACATAGCGCACTTCTAACGTGTAGCGACCTGCTGGTAGCTTAGCCATGTAAAAACGGCCATCACGACCGGTTACAACACGTTTGTTCAATTCCTTAACGACAACTTCAGCCCCTTCGAAGTTGTTTTTTTGTTTTGTATCTTGAACGTGACCATTCAACGTGTTTGCAACAGCGACGCCGCCAAACAACGTACTCGATACGGTCAGCGCGATTAACGCTTTGGAAAACTTAGACGGTAGTTTGTGATTCATGTTTTACTCGCACAGATTGGGATTATTGTTATTGGTAACGCCGCGTTACCTTAAAAAACTGCGAGGAAAACTAATCGGAGTTGATGAAGGAAATATTGCAACATTTCGCATGGTCTAGCGAAATACGTTGATTCATGGCCATTTTTTGACTGATTTGAGCTGATCTGACCCACACAAAAAAGGTACAAACGACGATAATGCACTCAAAAGCGCGGGAATTTCACCTCGCTGTCATCTTTTTGTCTCAACTCATGAGCTAATCTGACCCTAGTTGACCACGAAGGCACATGCCAACATTGACCAAATTACTTTCTATTTTAGCACCATGAATTACTCCCCTTTTAAAACACATCGAACACTTTGGATTTCGCTGACACTCTTGCTCGCAGCCACGTTTTCATTAGCAATCTTATTTGGATTGCCGAAATCACAAGAAGAAATAAATTGGCTAGATGCCATAGGTGAAGGTGGCATTTGCATCATGGTACTGGTTTGGCTTACTGCCACGTTGTTTTCAAGACCAAAAGGAAGTGTCACGAATTGGATGTTTTGTGGGCTCAGCAGTTTACTCGTCTCCACGTTGCTTGATTTCTTTGACGAATTTGTTCGTTTTGCACCTGATGAAGCTTGGTTTTCCAACGTGGAAGCGTTTCCGGCGGTAGTCGGTATGATAGTGATGACGGTAGCCGCAAAAGGCTGGTACAAAGAACAAGAAACGCTAAACCAAACCTTGATGAAAAAGGAACGTTTCTATCGCAGCCACAGCCACTGCGATTTCATTACTGGTTTATACAATGCCAAGTACATGAAAGAACAGATTGAACGAGAAATGTTGCGAGCCCATCATGGAACGCCCGATTTTTGCGTTGGGCTGTTCGACATCAAAGGATTTACCGACCTGACACGTGCGCAAGGTTTAGTCAAAGCCAATCAACTGCTGCGCGACATCGGTGAACTCATCAGCCTAAATTTACGTGATGCCGATTTAGTGTGCCGTTACGCAGGCGATCGTTTCATTGTTTTATTTGCAGAGTGCAAGCTCGTTGAAGCACAGCAAACTGCACGTCATATTGCCGATATTGTGGCAAAGCATACACAGTATACAACCACGGGCGAATTCACAGCGTACAGTGAAGTCACGTGGAGCGTCATCAGTCCAATGCCACAAGAAAATGTCGATACCATGCTCTCTCGCTTGCATCAAAAAGTGCAGCAGCAAAAGCGAGTGGCTTAACATGGCTAAGGTTGTAGCATGACAGAGATCATCGACAGAGAGCGCCCACATCTTTGTGTGATCCAATTATTGTTGCCGCTCATTGAGCTATCTCGACAACGTGGTGCGCAGCCTGAAAAGCTATTAGCAGGGACCAAACTTTGCTATCAATCGCTCGGTGAAGAAACGCTGCTGATTTCTCAAGCGCAATTTGACACGGTTATTCAAAACGCCCTTAAATTAAACAACTCGGAGCTCAGCTTTGTGTTTGGCACGTATCTCGTACAAACCATGAGCGCGTATCGCGGGCAATTGCTTTGCCACAGTAAAAATCTACAACAACTGTTGCGGTTACTCGTGCTGCACCAGATGGAGTGTTTTGCCAGCATAACTGCCCATCGGTTATGTGAAGATAATAAACATTATTATTTTGTGGGATTTGCCATTAGCGAGCCGCCATTCAGTGTGCAACGTTTCTACATTGAAACATTAGCCTCTCTGGTTTGTGGGTTTTTACGATGGCGTTTTCCAATGTTAAAACTGGAACTACGTTTCCCTTTTTCCAAACCAGAACACATTGAACAATACCAAAGTCATCTGCACGCCGAGTACAGCTTTGGACATCATGACTTCGCACTGGTCATTGACCGTCACGCGCTGCAACTGGCTCAAATTGGAACGTTATCCAACCTGATACCTCGACTTCGCATTCCTGCTCATCGGGCACATCAATTTGGTTTTGTGCAATACGTAGAATGGCAACTCAGGCGCAACAGCCGCTTGAGTTTAGAGGACCTTGCGCAAATTTTGGCAATAAGCCAAGCGACTCTGAAACGTAAACTGAAACAGCACAACACGAGCTTAGTTGAAATAAAAGACCGAATTTTGCGTCAGCAAGCCATCGTGCGCTTGGAGCTTGGACAAAACACCGAACGCGTTGCCAATGCGTTGGAGTTCAGCGACCTCAGTAATTTCAGACGTGCATTTAAACGATGGACCGGTGTCACGCCGTCATTTATGAAAAATCGAATTGGGTAGTTCGCCTTCCGTTATGCTGAGTATTCTAATTTAATTAACCTCTTCACCTGACATTTCTCACTCGCTTCACTATGCTTTGAGTGTGTTTCGCTGTTAAAAACAGAATAATAACGGTCAATGTCACATCAATTACGCTCTGCTTTAGACAACACACTGCCCGTATGGCGCATGCAAATCTTCCGCAAACTGTTCGGAACGCTTGCTATTACCTGCGTACCGGTTTATTTCACCAGCGTATATTTGTGTATTCAACTCGGTCTTTATTCCATGGTCGTGTTGGACACCATCAGCTATGCCATTTTGGTGTACATCTTACAAAGCAAAACCATGTCTTCGAAACATCGCTACGCCTTGGGATGTAGCCTCGCTTACCTCATCGGTAACGCGTTCTTATACACCGTTGGGCCCGCAGGCGCAGGGTTTATGTGGCTGTTTGCCTTTGCGCCACTCAGCGCCATTTTGCTTGGAAAAAGAGCTGGTTACTTTGCGCTTGGCTTAAACGTTGTGTCATTGGTCACCATTGGCGTGATGTTTCAGCTAGATTTGCTTCGATGGGCGGGCCTCGTGGACTTTTCAGCCATCATCTGGTGGGTGCTTACGGTCAACTTTCTCGCGACGAATGCAATGGTCACCATGTCATCAGGGTACTTAACGAATAAATTAATTGAATCGTTAGGCGCTTCTCTATCCTCACGTCAGGCAACCATTTTCGGTCTTGCAAAACTCGCTGAATATCGAGACAACGAAACGGGCGCACACTTATTGCGAATGCGGCAATACGCCGAGCTGCTGGCGACAGAAAGGCAAAAAGACCGAGATGCACCTATCGAATTGGATGACGACTTCATTGCAGACATTAATCTGTCATCTATATTGCATGACATCGGTAAAGTCGGTGTCGCTGATTCCATTTTGTTGAAACCCGGGAAACTCACGGCTGAAGAATTTGAGCAAATCAAATCGCACCCCGTAATTGGCGGTCAAGTCATCGAAAGCTTAATTAAATATGCTCCAAGCTGTGGCTTTTTAAAAATGGGCAAAGACATCGCCGCAGGCCACCATGAGAAATGGGATGGTTCCGGTTATCCAAAAGGCTTAAAGGGCGAAGACATTCCGCTTAGTGCTCGCATTGTCGCTTTGGTGGACGTATATGATGCACTTACAACGCCGCGTTGCTACAAACGCCCATTTTCCCATTTTGAAGCGCGTGAACTTATTTTAGATGGTAAAGGAAAACATTTTGATCCCAAACTCGTCACATGCTTTTTGCGCATCGAAGACAAGTTTGAGGCCATCTCCTCAATTGCCGAAGAGTAAACCGCTCACTTATTTATCAATGTGACCCAAATCGCGGGTCGGATCTAGTCGGTCACGGACCAAACGCTTCGCAATTTTTGCGTCTGGAAATCCGCCGTCTCGTACACGACACCAAATAAGCTCGTCATTATAATAAATTTGATACACACCCTTGCTCGCAGGCGTTAATGCCACTTCAGCCAACTCGTCACTGAACGTTGAAAGAAGTTCCTGTGCCATCCACCCCGCACGCAACAACCATTGACACAATACACAATAATGGATGGTAATTTTAGGTTTCATATTGATACTCATTGACTCTCTATTGCCGCTAAGTATAACGTGAGAAAAGAAAAATACGGAGTATTAGGTGTTGCAATGAAAATTGGTGAATTAGCCAAAGTCACAGGCCTGAGCGCCTCTAAAATCCGATTTTACGAAAGTATTGGCTTGTTAAAAACCGTCACTCGTTCAGCGAATGGTTATCGTCACTACCCAAAAGAAGCGGTTCTTGCGCTTGAACTTATTACATCGGGACAACAAGCAGGATTTAGTTTAGATGAACTGAACGTGTTGTTACCGGAAGACTTAACGAATTGGCAGCATCAAACGCTCGTTAATGCACTACAGCAAAAAGTCCGTGACATTGAACTGCTCGAAGCAAAGCTCGCGCACAACAAGGCTCATCTTACTGATATTTTAGAAAAAATAGCAGCCAAACCAGACAACATTGATTGCCAAGAAAACGCCAAACGTGTTTTAACTGAACTCTGTAATGACAAACGCCGTGAAACATAGCGCACTTATCGAGTGCTCAAAAATCAATACATAACGAAAGCATCGGGTAAAGCAGACGATGCAAATACCGAGTGTTAACGTGCTAAGTAAGCATCTGGTTCGTTTTCGGCGCATGCCATTGGGCTATAAAATTACCTCTAATCTTTCAGCAATTTATGCAGCGTATCAATACGTTGATTGATCCGTTTACTTTGTGCATGCAAATCAGCGCTCACCCCAAAGACAAGAATAAGCAATATATATGAAATTGGTTGATGAATTATCTCCGGATACATCCACACAATCAAAGCCATACTCAGAAACATGCTAACAGTTCTGAGTATATTGCCTTTCCAAGTTGGACGTAATTGTTCAAACTCTTCGATAAGCGCCTGCTTCTTTTGTGCTTTATGAATGAGAGTTTGTGCTTCAATGTGTTCAACATCCATTTACTCTTCCTACCTTTCTTGATTCTCATTTTGAGGCGTTGATGATTTAGTTATCCTGTGAATAGTCAACTGCCATCTTACAAAGATTCTGTACGCGGTACTATTACCACAAATAAATTAGACGTTAATCATTCGACTGGATTCTTTATATAAACCGGTTTTATCACACGATATACGCAACGCAAGCAAGCAATTAAAACCCGCTGTGCTCGCAGCGCCCGGTAAAGACCAAAAACACAGTTTTTTTGCGTACCTTTGCCATAATTATCTGTTCAGTAACCAATATACAAATTCTTTTGCTTCTGACGAACTACTTAAGCACACGCACTTTAAGTCAACGTTATCTTTAAAAACAACACGGTTTTTGTTTACGGAAATTGAAACAATGGGAGGGGTGGCTTCTATCGAGGAGCCATTGAATTTTTGATTCATATTTTAAGCTTATTATATTTAAGGTTAATTTAACGATACTTAGCTCTTAAACACACATAAACTCAGCCATTAAAGAAAAATTAAATATAATTCACACTAAAAAGGAGGTGCAGATTAAAAACCACGTTGGGTAAAGCAAAAATCTGCTGGTATTCATAACACTAACTATCGCGACACACTCGACTTGAGCGTGTTATACGTTTAAAAATACAGTAAAAATTAACTTACTGAATTGACATTGGTGAGTTGTTTTTATCAAAAAATAGATAAACAACACCTCTTAAAGACCTACGATATCTAAATCATAAGCTAGTCTGAGCTATTTTTGTCTATTGATAAAACGCTCGGCATTGGCAAAAAGCTTATCACATTTTTCTTTTTGCGATTCATACTCAGAATCATCTAGTTCAAGGCTATCGAGCACTTCTTTTGCTTGGCGGTACTCACCAACTAGTTGCTCTAGACGATCTTCAAAATTGTCTTTTTTTGACTTCTGATTGTTCTTTCTTGCAGGTTTGCGCATCATTCTCTCTTTAAATCAACGTTTGAATAATTTTCCTGTGCTCACATCACTCATGACTAAAGTTAGGCATGGCGAATGTTTTGAACAATCCGATTGCCTGCGTCCGTGTTGACTTTTTACTTTCGACGAAAAACGGTATTCATCTAGACAATCATGTTATCTGGATAGTTGCTCTTTTCTCTAATCTGAAATTAAACACAAAAAGAGGTAAGTGGCAGATGTAAAGTATGCAAAGGGGAAAATATACTTGAAACGATAGTTTTATTTAAACTATAAAATGGTGTGTGAGATGCTTCTCGCAAAAGCATCTCTCTACAACTAAGTTACGCTACAGTAACGTTCGCTGCTTGTGGGCCTTTAGCGCCTTTTTCAACATTGAAAGACACTTTTTGTCCTTCATGAAGCGTTTTAAAACCATCAATTTCAATTGCTTTAAAGTGAACGAAAACGTCCTGGCTGCCGTTGTCAGGCGCAATAAAGCCAAAGCCTTTAGTTTCGTTAAACCATTTTACTGAACCAGTTGTCTTATTAGACATAGATACCTCGATAGATTGATAAATTTAAATTTTTAGCTACTAACTCTGTATTGAAGGAAAAGATATCGCAGGGTACATATGACGAAAAAATTTCGAAAGAAAACTGAGAAAAACTTGAACTAGATATTTCATTAATAGCTCGCTGTTTGAGCTGCGAGCACTATACACGATATTCAACGAATAGCTAGCTATTTATAATCTATTTTATTTCTTCAATAAAATCCTATGCAAACGTTTTAAATTGAACACATTTAACGTTAACTCACGCCTTTTACTGTAAACATCGTCGAATCGACTCGTTTCAAGGACATTTCTTTACCGTAAAATGGTGACCGCAAAAAACAATCTAAAAAGGCGCTTGCACTAAACCAATAACCTACAAGGAGTTAATAACGCCCAATTGAGTCAACTTTCCGTTAAGCGTTAGGACATTTTGTACAATCTTAAGTTAGACGCATCCACTTTGTTTGCCGCTTCTTCGTAGCTCAGACGATATTGGTCGATCAGCTCGTCCATTTTCATTGCTGAATCGGCAATTTGACCCGCTGCTGTCGCGATTTGCTCTGAGCCTTTCACATTTTCAACTGACTTCCCTTGTATTGACGTGATCCGTGACACCACTTCATGCAATGCTATATTCTGATGGTGCGCATTTTCCGTTACTTCTTTGGTCCCCATTTCCACCGCTTTGGCTTGCTCTACCATGGTTTTAAGTAGCATGGTTACCGCACCAATATCCTTAACGGCAAGTCCCGCTCTGTCTTTACTTGCCAATACGGTTTGGCTTGATGACGCTGCGGTGTGTTGTAACTCCACCACCATGTTGGCAATTTGTTCCGTGCATTCTTGTGTGCGATTGGCAAGGCTGCGTACTTCATCTGCGACCACCGCAAAACCTCGTCCTTGTTCACCCGCTCGCGCCGCTTCGATGGCCGCATTTAGCGCAAGTAAGTTGGTTTGTTCCGCAATGCTTCTAATCATGTCGACAACCGCGGTAATTTTGCCCACTTCGTCGTTCAAGGTATTAATTCGGTTTGCCGCGCCCGACATTTCATCCGACAACGCGAGAATCACATTGGACGTATCTTTCGCTTTATTTTCACCCAGTTCACACTCACGCACCAAGTTACCCAGCACCTCAAAATTTTGCTGCATTGAGTGCGTAACATGCTCTATGTTCTGCATCATTTGTTCCGCAGCAGCCGAAATCGACTCAATCCCTTGCTGCTGTTCTGAGAGGTTCTTTTGGCTATCCACAATTGCAAACGCCGTTTCATGCGTTGCAGTGGCAATTTTTGATGATGCTGTTTGAAACTGACTTAAATCGATGGTGAGCTGCTTGAGCAGCTCATTGATGTAATTTGCGGTCATACCTAGCTGGTCTTGCGTCACCACGTTGACTGTTTTGCGGAGTTCTTTATCCTCAATCACTTGGCGAATAACGCGACGGGTCAGGTCGGATTGCATTTTTGCAATCGCATCGTTTTCCAAACCCCAAAGGTTATCGCTACCGCAAAGATTAACAATGCAAACTCGCCAGTGACCAAATAAAGCGACTTAGTCAGTAGTTCTTTGGCTTCATGCACGCTAAAGTCCAAGGCTTGCAACTCCGCCTCACGCAACACTTCTATACGCTTTGTGGCAGCGCTAAACCAAGCTTGCGCGTCCACGCCAAAACCCGTGTTTTTAGATAGGACGAGGTCACGATATTCATTCACTTGCTTAAACGACCTGTCATTTGCTGCTTTTTCAAATAGCGCTTTCTCTTCGCCAATCGCAAGACGGATTGCTGTTCTTAATGAATTTCTTTGGTAGTCAATGAGTTCAGAAGCCCTGACTACTTGTTTTTGGGTGATTTCATCTTTTGCGAAAACAGACGTTAACAAGGCTCGTTCAATACCCGCTTGCTCCTTCGCAAACGAAAAAGCATACAAGGCAGAGAGCTCATAACTCACGCGTTTATTCGTACTAATGTCTGAGGCGTCTTCTACAATTTTAAACCCAGCTCGATTGATTGAGGTATAAAATGCAATGGCATCGGCTACTGTAGTCGAAAATGCATTTACTTCACCACGCACTTTGTTTCGCTCCATCAACAACGCCCGCATCGCCCTCAAGTCAGTTTCGACCCGCTTTCTGCGTTCCGTGTCGGCTGCAAGTGCATCTAACTCAGCCACCACGTTATCAACGACCTGACGCTGCCTATTTAAATCCGAGAGCACGTTGCTGTCCTTTGTCCCTAAATAGCCGGCCGTCATACCGCGTTCTTTTTGGATTTCATGAATGGTACTTAGCACAACACCTGCTAGTTCCGAATATTTTTCAATTTCATCCGCTTCTTTCGCATTTTTTAGTGCAACACCAACGTTCGCGAAGACCAAAAAAAGCAGCAAGATACAGGGTGTTATGACCAGTAGACTTAAATACTGACTAAAAAGACGCAAAAGAGAATTCATGCTCACCTGCCAGATAGAATGTTGGACTAATATCGAATTTCTGCTTATATGCACTGTAGATGACTTTTCGCAAACCACCAAAAATGACGAGTTAGATTTTTTATAATTACGACTTTTTACTAATACCCTAGATTTTGTGTGGTTACTTAATACCTCCCCTTTCATACTTCCCACAACAGACAATACTAATTCACCGTAAATGCTGAAAACGCCCAGTCAGTGATAATTCATCGACTGGGCGCTGATTGTTTGGGAATTACGTGACGCTATGTCAAGACGACGCGCGCTCAAGCACGATGGTACACGCCGCCGGACTTTCTCCTGTCATGCTAACGACCGCGCTATAGCCATTAAATGTTTCGTCATAAATGCCATCACCAGAGTAGTGCTTACTTTTACCACTTGCTGCTTTGTAAGCGTCTTTAGAGCTGGAATAGCCCGTTTCGCTCGTTGCAATTTTAAAGTAATTCTCTTTGTCGACTGGCGTCGCCGCCATAATCGCCCAACCAGAACCATTTGGCATGGTAATGTTCATGGTTATGTTTGAGCCAGCACCTTTGGCGTGTACACCCACTTCCCACAGCTCACCTTGGGCGATTTTGTCACCGTCGTCCATGTCACGTAAGCTGCCATGATCAACGTAAAAATTAACTTTCACGCTATCACCACACTGGTTTTGGATCCCAACAGCCAAATCATTGCGCTCTTTATCGCTCCCAAAAATACTTGAGATAAGGTCATTTACGTTAATGTTAAAGTTCGTATTCGTTGCCATTTTGATCTCCTTAAATAAACAGTTGTTTTGGCCTGTTAATTATGGAATTTCAGGAGTTGGGAAACATTACGACAACTTACACTGTGTTCACGCGCTCTGCAGCCCCGTTCATCCACTTTTGCGTGCTGAAAAGATGCTGTCTCGGTGTTTTATCTGGTTCGTAAAATAAAGGAACCTGTAAAAGGCTTTTCCCATGAAAAAGTGCTAAAAAATAGCAAGATAACCAAAATTTGCTATACCTAGATAACAACAATTCGATTAATCCGCCTATGTGGAGCTCACTGCATGTTTTTCAAACGGAATGTTCCAAATAAGTTCGAAGAAGAAGTTAAAGCACTCAAGAGTGAACGAGATCAACTACTCGAGAAACTAAACGATGTCGAACATCGTTTGCACACAGCATATGAAGAATCCGCGGAAGTCGCTAGAGCTGTGGAAATTGAACGGACCATCGTCAAAAACTTTTTCTTATCACTGGATATGTTGGATGCGGTAAGACATGACGTCGCGAGTTCTGCTGAGCTGTTAAAAGGCGAGCAATCTCGTTTAACCGGCAGCTTGAGTGACTTTCAAAACATCAGTTCAGGATTAAGCAGTTGCGTAAAAGTCTTGGTTGGTTTGACAGGACAAACCGAAAAGCTCAAAGATTCGTTTGAAAAATTATCTCAATCTGCCTCCGAAATTAATTCGTTTGTTACTCAGGTGCAAAGTATTTCAGAACAAACTAATTTACTTGCGTTGAATGCTGCTATTGAAGCTGCTCGCGCAGGTGAACAAGGTCGAGGATTTGCTGTCGTGGCTGACGAAGTCAGAACGTTGGCGAGCCGTTCCTCAGAAGCGGCAGAAAAAATTTCACATCTCACCAACATCACAACCCAACAAACAGAAAATGCGTTTGAGCATGTGAAACAAAACACGCATGAAACTGAAGTAGTTTCCAATACTGCGTCAGAAATCAATGAATCCGTTGGAAGCATGGCCGACTCATCTCGCGTTATGGCCGATGTAATTTCTGCGGCCAGTATGAGTACGTTTATCCAGACGGTGAAATTAGATCATTTAGTTTGGAAGGTGAACATTTATAAAGCGATACGCAGCGGAAAAGAAGGCGAAGAACATAAGTTTGCAGACCATCATCAATGTCGTTTAGGAAAGTGGTACTACGAAGGGGAAGGTCGCGATGATTTCGCCAACTTTTCTCATTTCAAAAAACTCGAAGCCCCGCATGCTAAGGTTCATACTTCGGGCATTGAAGCCTTGCGTGCGAGTGCCCGAGGGGACAAAGAAATGCTGATCACCATGCTTTCGAATATGGAAAAAGCCAGTATGGAGGTTTTTGATTGCTTAAACGGCATCGAACGCCAAATGCACAGTTAAAGTACTTTAGAGTCAATAGTACACGGTCATGACAATCGAAAAGACGGAAAGCGTAAAGCTGGCCTTTATGTATCGTCTTTTCACTCTCGTTTACGCCTTTCAAGATCCAACAGATTTTCCAACTTCCATAGACACCGAATGCAGTACAGCGACAAAAGCATCCTGTGAAATCGGTTTACTGACGACGGCGTCGAAACCAATTGCTTTGTAATGCGCAATATCGCTTTCAAACACATTCGCCGTGACCGCAATGATAGGTAAGTTTGGTCGCAGCGCTTTAATCGCTTTGCAAGCCTCCGTCCCATCCATTACCGGCATTTGAATATCGAGCAAAACGAGGTCTACCTGTGTGGTCAATTTATTGATTGCTTCTTGCCCATTTGCAACCAATGTGGCATCGATACCAACGTTTTGCAGCATTTTGCTGATCACGATTTGGTTTATCGTATTGTCTTCGGCCACTAACGCGGTGAGGCCTTTTAATGGTGCGAATGTCACTTTATTGGGTTGTGCGCTAAGTTCATCCGATTGCAGGTGTTTAGGCAGTAAAAAATGAAGGTCTATTTGGGTTCCGACCTCTTCTTGGCTCATGACTTCAATGGCGCCGGACATCTCATCTAACAGTGCTTTGACTATCGGCATGCCTAGCCCCGTGCCGCCTTGGGTTCGGGTGGTCGATGCATCCGCTTGTTCGAAGCGTTCAAACATCTTTTGCATCGTCGCCTCACTCATGCCAATGCCTGTATCTGCAATCGTTATGTTCACCATGTCGTTTTCCGTAGAATCAGAAACTCGCACAGAAACACGGCCTTTCGGTGTAAATTTAACGGCGTTATTAAGCAAATTGAATAATATCTGCTTGATGCGTATTTCATCTCCTTCGCGCTGTTCAAAGCTTAATTGAGCATCAAATTCAAACATCAAACCGTTCACACGACATTCTTCGCGAAAAATATGCTCAACCGTGTTCAATGTTTTATTGAGGTCAAAAGGCTTAGTATCGAGCTCAAGCTTACCCGCCTCTAAATAAGTGAAATCAAGAATGTCATTCACCAAACTAACAAGTAATTCACTGCACTGAATTGATGTGTCAATCAAATCGAGGTCTTCTTTTGCAATAGGCTTTTGTTTGAGTAACTGCAAACTGCCATAAATGCCATTAATCGGGGTTCTCAATTCATGTGACATATTCGCCAGAAGTTGAGACTTAACTTGATTCGCCTGTGTTAGATGCTCTTTTTGTTGCTGCAGTTGGTTAATGGTTTTCTCTAGTGACGCTAACAAATCACCAATGTAATCATCGGTTGTTTTGTTATGACGGTAAAAAAACACGATGAAAATCAATAAAAACAGCGACAGCATCGCAAGGAGAAAAGAATAAGACCTGATTTTTTCTTCGTTTTCCTTTGATATTGCACCTTCTTCGACCTCTATCGCGTGTTTCATGGCACTAAATACACCTTGTGCATAGTGAGCCTTTAAATCGTCATAGGTTGAATTCAAAAGGATGTTTTGCGCGTACTGCGTATAGCCCAGCTTGGCTTGTTCAAATGCCTTGCGTTCAATCTCAATCAGTGCTTGATTAACTTTCGCCGTGGAGGTGATCGCCTCATTAATTTCGGGATCTAGACGTTGGGCGCTGGCAAGAGCCTCATCAAGCCGTGCGGCGTTAGTTTGATAACGCGTTTCCCATGTTGAGTCTTGCGTATAGGCAAACATCCGTGCTGACATGGTCAGTATTTCATCATAATGAATGATGTCTTTCGACATTATTTGTATCGCTTGCAAATGTTTATTTTGTCTATCGCGGGCAGCCAGACTTTGGAATAAAGAGGGGAGTAAATAAACAATAGCGAGCAACAGTACCACCAGTACAAGCAGTAATTTGGTGCGTAACTGACGGATCTCACCTAATTGCTTTGACATGCTTCGACCTTGATTACTTTGAAAATGCCATTTAGGTGCTTGATTAACTCACCCACGCTTCCTTTTAAAATTAACTGTAGCTTGTTTTTGTAAACTCACCGCTTTTAACAACGTAAAACCGTGAAGGATGGTTAATGAGGCTTGAAACGCAGCATGATGGCTCATCAATCAAGACGTTTATAAGTAACGAGAATGAGCAGTTGCATCAACCACCGGTTGCTTTTACTGCTCTTTGATTTAGATGTGGGAAAATTTACAGTCCAGTCACTTTAGATAAATGCGTTGCAAGTTGCAGAGTGACCGTTGATTGTGGCGCGTCGACTGTCACTAACGCGGCTTCAAAATCCCCTTTTGAAAAGGTGTTATAGGTGTTGTTTGAGAGTGCGTAAGGCTCACTTGGCATACCTAAGAAGGGAAACACCATTCTATCGAGTTTGCCATCATCATCTTCATCATGAACCACACTCACGGCGTATTTTCCCGCTGGTATGTCTTTAAATTGCACTAAAGTCATTGGAATTTGAGGCACCACCGCTTTCATAGCGAAGTAACGAGCCCCGTCTTTTTTGACGTTATCATCTGCATAGTAGCTTTCGCTATTATCATGCAATAACACCAATAGTTTGCCATCGGTGTTTTGCACGTTATCTATGCGTACGGTGAGTTCCGTGAGCTTTCCTGGGTTAGCATTGATACTGGCTGAATTGGTGGACTGGCATCCCATTAATGTCAGCATCGTGGCGACTAAAACGAGTGTGTGTTTCATCTGATTTCCTTATAACTGGCGTTTAAAAGAGCAAGGCAGTTAAACGATAGTGTTGTTTAAAAAGAATACTGTAAGAATGTGTAAGGAAGCGTGGTTAAATTGTAGAGACACTCAATCGTTCTGATTTTGAGAATGATTTACGCGAATTATTGAATTTTTTGATTCGTTTTGAGAATGCTATTGTTATCACATCAACACGCTTAAGAGATAGACGTATGAAAGTTTTAACCGCACGCAAAGCCCAAGCAACTCAAGATGGTGCTGGCGTAAAAATAAATCGCATTGCAGGTTTTGATGGTAAAAGCCTCGACCCATTCTTGATGATTGATGAATTAAAATCGGATGACAGCGGCGATTACATGGCCGGATTTCCAGCGCATCCACATCGCGGTATCGAAACGTTTACCTATATTCGTAAAGGGGGTTTTGAACACCGCGACCAAATGGGTAACGTCAAAGCTATTCGCTCAGGCGACGTGCAGTGGATGAGTACTGGGCGCGGTGTCGTCCATTCCGAGATGCCGCTCGCCGATGCCATCGATGGTATGCACGGTTTCCAAATTTGGCTCAATATGCCTGCAAAGGAAAAAATGCGTGCCCCTCGTTACCAGGATTCCGCTATGACTGGCGTGAAAACGGTGGAAACTGCGCAGGGGGTTGTACTTCGAGCATTAGCTGGAGATTGGCATATTGAAGGACAAACGGTCAGCGCTCACTTGCAAGGCCTCGCTGGTGATGGCGCGCTTGCGGATGTTGTTATGCCCGCTAACAGCAAAACGACCCTAGATTTGAGCCAACATGGCAAAGCCTTGATTTACATTCACAGCGGCAACTTATTGGACGAACGATTCGGACAAATGATCCAGTTAACGCTTGATCCGACTGAGCCTGTCATTCTTGAAAGCGGTACTCATGGTGTGGGGTTACTCGTCCTTGCAGGCAACCCGATTAATGAGCGTATCGCCCATATGGGTCCATTCGTAATGAACACGCAAGAAGAGCTACACCAAGCCATTCGTGATTACCAACAAGGTCGCTTTGGCGACATTGTATAGGGAGATTGAAATGGGACTGTTAGTCGATGGGGTGTGGCATGACAAATGGTATGACACATCAAAATCAAATGGGCGGTTTGAACGCGAAGCGGCAAAATTGCGAAACTGGGTAACAAACACAGGTGAAGCTGGGCCAAGCGGTGAAGCAGGATTTAAAGCAGAACAAGGCCGTTATCATTTATATGTTTCGCTTGCTTGCCCTTGGGCACACCGCACCTTGATCATGAGAAAGTTAAAAGGGCTTGAAACGTATATCGACGTGTCCGTAGTGAGCCCAGATATGTTGTCACACGGCTGGAGTTTTGACACCGACGCCATGAGCTCTGGCGATGCATTGTATCAGCTGAATTTTTTACATGAGTTATACGTAAAACATGATCCAACCTACTCTGGTCGAGTCACCGTGCCTGTGCTTTGGGATAAGCACACACAGCGCATTGTGAGTAATGAATCGAGTGAAATCATACGCATGTTTAATACGGCCTTTAATTCGCTGACTCACAACGACGATGACTATTATCCCCAAGCATTGCGTACTCAGATTGATGACATTAACGAGTTCATTTACCACAACGTGAATAATGGCGTATACAAAGTTGGCTTCGCAACGACACAAGACGCCTATGAAAACGCGTTTGACACGCTGTTTGCAGCGCTAGATACATTAGACAAAGCGCTCTCAACGAAACGGTACTTGCTAGGCAGTACGCTTACGGAAGCCGACATTCGTCTTTTTACAACACTGGTACGTTTTGATGCTGTCTATGTTGGGCATTTCAAATGCAATCTATGTCGTATTGAAGACTATCCCAATTTAAGTGAATATTTGCGAGATGTATACCAAGTCGCAGGGGTCGCTGACACCACAGATTTAATGCACATTAAGCGCCACTATTACTTCAGCCATACTCAAATTAACCCAACTCAAGTCGTACCGATTGGACCAAAGCTCAATCTATCACGACCCCACAATCGTGCATTACTAGCTTAATGACAACATAATAAATGCGGTGGATAGACCCCTCCGCCGCTCATTAATGTCCCAATAATTCGTATAAAGTTGTTTGTACTATCAATTTTTCCGAATACAGCGATTCATTTTTCTCGATGTTAACTAATTAAAAGGTGAACTAAAGTTCAATTCGAACTGAGAACGATTCACATTAGGAAGCATCGATATGAGAACGACGAAAAAGCACATGCTCTCTGCTGTAGCGATTATGGTGTCGGTTTTTGCCACACCGAGCTATGCAAGCATGACCAATGAAGCAAAAACCAACCAGTTTTGGTGGCCAGAGCAACTCAACCTAAGCCCACTTCGACAACACGCCGCAGAATCCAATCCGTATGGTACGAATTACAACTACGTCGCTGAATTCAGCAAGTTAAATTTACAGCAAGTAAAACAAGACATTGAAACAACGCTTAAAGACTCCAAAGATTGGTGGCCAGCTGATTGGGGTCACTACGGGCCTTTAATGATCCGTATGGCATGGCACAGCGCTGGGGTTTATCGAATTCACGACGGTCGTGGTGGTGCGGCAGGCGGCCAACAACGTTTTGATCCGCTCAATAGCTGGCCTGACAACGCGAATTTAGACAAAGCTCGTCGTCTACTTTGGCCGGTAAAGAAAAAGTACGGCAAGAGCCTTTCTTGGGCTGACTTAATGGTCTTAGCTGGTAACGTCGCGCTGGAATCGATGGGTTTCGAAACGCTTGGTTTTGCCGGTGGTCGCGCGGATGACTGGGAGCCTGATTTGGTATACTGGGGCCCTGAGACCGCATTTTTAAAAGACGAGCGCCGCGACAATAAAGGTAAGTTAAAAGGCCCTCTTGCGGCCGTAGAAATGGGCTTGATTTACGTGAACCCTGAAGGTCCACATGGTAAACCCGATCCATTACTTGCAGCTCAAGATATTCGGATGTCTTTTGGCCGTATGGCGATGAACGACGACGAAATCGTTGCATTAATTGCGGGTGGACATACGTTTGGTAAAGCCCACGGAGCGAAGAAACCTGCAGATTGCACAGGCAAAGAACCCGCAGCGGCCGCCATTGAAGAACAAGGCTTTGGTTGGAAAAACAAATGTGGCAAAGGCCATAGTGAAGATACGACCACAAGTGGTCTTGAAGGTGCGTGGACCGTTACGCCCACTCAATGGTCGACTAACTATTTAGATAACCTAATGAATTTCAACTGGGTAATCACGAAAAGTCCAGCCGGTGCTACGCAATGGATCCCTGACAATGCAGCCGCGTCGAACTTAGTTCCCGACGCGCATGTGGCGGGTAAACGCCATGCGCCTATCATGTTTACGACAGACTTGGCGTTAAAATTTGATCCGCAGTTTAAACAGATTGTTGACCGATTCAGAGCAGATCCAAAAGAGTTCGAACATGCGTTTGCAAAAGCATGGTTTAAATTGACTCACCGCGATATGGGGCCTCGTGCTCGCTACGTTGGTGCGGAAGTACCAAGTGAAGTATTCTCTTGGCAAGATCCTGTGCCTGACGCTGATTACACTCCGATTACGGCATCCGATGTAAAAACATTGAAAGCACAAATTTTAAAATCCGGTTTAAGTGTCCCTGAACTTGTTCGAACCGCATGGGCTGCGGCTTCAAGCCACCGCGTAACCGATATGCGCGGTGGTGCAAATGGGGGTCGTTTACGTTTAGAACCGCAGATCAGTTGGAAAGCGAATAACCCAACCGAAGTTAAGAAAGTGTTGGCTGAACTTGAATCGATACAACAGTCGTTTAATCAACGTGCTGGCAAGAAACACGTTTCACTTGCTGACCTAATCGTACTGGGTGGTAGCGCAGCGGTGGAGAAAGCCGCAAGCGAAGCTGGCGTGAACGTCGAGGTTGAATTTAAACCTGGCCGCACAGACGCAACGCAAGCACAAACCGACATCAACTCCTTTGCGGTCCTTGAACCAAAGGCTGATGCATTCAGAAACTATTACACTATGGACGCATTTATGTCACCGACCGAAATGTTAGTTGATAAGTCCAACATGTTAGGTCTGACAGTGCCTGAAATGACGGTGTTGCTGGGTGGAATGCGCGCACTCGATGCAAACTACCAAGGTTCTAAAAATGGTGTATTTACGAATAAACCTGGTACGTTGACGAATGATTTCTTCATTAACTTACTCGATATGTCTACGACATGGAGTAAATCAGCAACGGAAGGTTTATACGAAGGTCACGACCGCAAAACTGGCGAACTCAAATGGACAGCAACGCCTGTTGATTTGATTTTCGGCTCGCACTCAGAACTACGCGCAATTGCAGAAGTTTATGCTTCTGATGACGCTAAACAGAAGTTTGTAAATGACTTTGTTGAAGTGTGGGTAAAAGTCATGCGTTTAGACCGCTTCGACCTACGTTAATTCGATAAGCCAAAAGCCTACACTAATGAGTGTGGGCTTTTCTTTCTCTTCTATATTTACCGCGCATCACCTTCCATCAACCGCGAAGTTCGATATCAAAGCATCTGCGTTGAAACTTGCTTTATGCACATGTCCCGCGCCTCCGCAGACGAAGCGCCTTTAATACAGAGATCAGATTTTTACTAAGCACTCGCGTTTTTGGATTCAATCAGCCCGTACCTTGCCTGATATTGTACTTTCAAGTTAGTAAAAAAGTGATCTGTAGAACCTATTCCGTCCCTGATTACGTCTTCGCCCCCCATTTTTCCCAATGACGTGCCCAAATTGAGCCTCCGGAACCAATTAATGTTAGTAAAATTGTGATCTGGCACCTCCACACAATTGGTGATTTGGGCTAAATAACCCGAAGACGTCAACAGAGATCACTTTTTTACTAACTTGATAGTCTGTCTAGTTAGTAAAAAAGTGATCTCATCATTCGATAACGTCTAGAGACACCGTCGTTACTCACTTGCAGCAAGCTCAAAGATTACATTTGTAACTAACGAGGTAAGAGAGATTAATAATTTTAATACCATTTTATTTATATTTATCAGTATGTTGAACGAACCTATCGTCAGATCACTTTTTTACCAACTAGGCTGGCAACGTTAGTAAAATTTTGTACTGTAAACCCCCTTTACAGTAACTAGTTAAATTCTCTCAATTTTTTCCATGCTATCTGTACGAGCCCATGAATACTAGCCAGAGCAAAATTTTACTAACTGAGCACGCTTATCTAGATATGCTGTCACTCCAACGCAAAGCCATTGCACTTTTCCCTCGAATCCATACACTTCACTTTCAACACCCAAATCATAATAACAAAGAGAAATTGCATGAAACTTCGTATGACTTTCCTTTCTGCAGCGATTGTTGCTGCGCTTGCTGGATGCAGCCAAGCTCCAGTGGAATCTCAGCAAACGGCTAACACTACAACAGAGCAAGTACAAACCGTTGAGAACGTATTATTAGAACCATTTAAAGGCCCGTATCAAGGTGTACCTCAGTTCGATAAAATGGACTTGAACCTACTCAAACCTGCGCTTGAAACCGCGATGGCGGAAAACTTAGCTGAAATCGACAAAATCGCGAATAACAGTGAAGCACCAAATTTTGAAAACACCATTGCCGAACTAGAACGTGCAGGTAAAACTCTGGATCGTGTTTTTACCTACTATGGTATTTGGTCTTCGAATGTATCTAGCCCTGAGTTCCGTGAAATTCGAGGCGAAATGGCCCCGAAACTCGCGGCATTCAATTCTAAAATCACGCAAAATGAAACACTTTTCTCACGCATCAAAACGGTATACGAAAGTGATGAGTTCAAGTCACTAACGCCAGAGCAACAACGCGTCACTTGGCTTACTTATAACGGCTATGCGCGTAATGGTGCAACGCTGCAAGGCGACGCCAAAAAACGTTACGCTGAAATAAACCAAGAGCTTGCGACACTGCATGCGAAATTCTCAAGTAATGTTTTAGCCGATGAGGAAAACTACGTTGTTTATTTAACGAAAGAGCAGTTATCGGGTCTTCCTGAGTCCTTCATTGAATCGGCTGCGGCTGCAGCATCCGAGCGTGAACACGCGGGTATGTACGCGATTACCAATTCACGTTCATCGATGGATCCGTTTTTAACCTACTCAACTGAGCGTGAACTGCGTGAAAAAGTATGGCGTAATTACTACGACCGAGGCAATAACGGGGATGAATTTGATAACAATGCCGTTATTAAACAAATCCTTACACTTCGCAACGAACGCGTTAAATTACTGGGTTACGAAAACTATGCACAGTGGCGTTTAGAAGATCGTATGGCAAAAACGCCAGAAAATGCGATGGGTCTGATGAACAAAGTCTGGCCAGCAGCCATTGCTCGCGTTAAAGAGGAAGTCGCTGATATGCAAGCGATTGCCGATAAAGAAGGCGCAAACATTAAGATTGAACCGTGGGACTACCGTTTCTATTCAGAGAAAGTGCGTAAGGATAAATACGATCTCGATTCAAATGAAGTGAAGCAGTACTTACAGCTAGATAAATTACGCGAAGCGATGTTCTATGTCGCTGGTCGTCTTTTTAACTTTGAATTTACTGAAGTACCAGCGGGTAAAGTGCCAGTATTCCACGAAGACGTGAAAGTATGGGAAGTGAAAGACAAAACCACGGGCAAACACATCGGCCTTTGGTATCTCGACCCGTTCGCGCGCAAAGGCAAACGTTCTGGGGCTTGGGCTACAACCTACCGAAGCTATACTACGTTTGACGGTGAAACCAATGTGTTAAGTTCAAACAACTCAAACTTCGTGAAAGGCGCAGAAGGAAAACCAACATTGATTTCTTGGTCTGATGCGGAAACGTACTTCCATGAATTTGGTCACGCACTTCATTTCCTGTCAGCAGACGTCGTTTACCCAACTTCACACTCAGGCGTTCGTGACTATACCGAGTTCCAATCTCAGTTGCTTGAGCGTTGGTTGTTAACGGATGAAGTGATCAGCCAGTTCTTGGTTCACCATGAAACCGGCAAACCAATGCCGGCTGAACTAGTTCAAAAAATTAAGAACTCAGCCACGTTCAACCAAGGTTTTGGTACAACGGAATACATGGCTTCTGCGATTATGGACTTGTTGTACCATACAACTGATCCTGCGAAGATTGAGCCACAGAAATTTGAGAAAGAACAGTTAACTAAACTCGGAATGCCAAGTGAAGTTGTCATGCGCCACCGCAGCACACACTTCGGCCATATTTTCTCTGGCGAAGGATACTCAGCGGGATATTACGGTTATTTATGGGCTGAAGTACTTACTTCGGATGCGGCAGAAGCCTTCGCGAGTGCTCCAGGTGGTTTCTATGACAAAGACGTATCGGCTCGTCTTGTAAAGTATCTATTCTCAGTACGCAACGCGATGGATCCTGCAGAAGCGTATCGCCTATTCCGCGGCCGTGATGCAGAAGTGAATGCGTTAATGCGTGACCGTGGTTTTCCTGTAACGGAATAATAAACGGCTTATGGTGTGCGAGGTCGCACCGTTTTCGCAACGTTCAAAAAAAGAGGTGCTTGATTCAATCAAGCACCTCTTTTTTCTCTTTTACAAATCGCCAACCAACACGGGCTTGATTAAGGCCAATTTAATCAAACAAGTATTCCGCGTGAAAACGTAAATGATCTTCGATAAAACTCGCAATAAAATAATAGCTATGGTCATAACCTGCATGCAAGCGTAGCTCAAATCGTCCGCTGTACGACTCAGCTGCAGCCTCCAACGCCAATGGTTTAAGCTGTTCAATCAAAAATGGATCGGATTCACCTTGGTCAACTAAAATTGGCGTTTCACCCGTTGATTGAGACAGCAACATGCTGGCGTCATGCTCTTTCCAACGCGTTACGTTATTCCCAAAATAGGCAGTGAACGCCTTTTGCCCCCACGGGCATTGTGTAGGATTACTAATTGGGCTGAATGCCGAAATAGAACGGTATTGCTGCGTGTTTTTAAGTCCAAGCGTTAACGCACCATGCCCCCCCATGCTATGCCCTGAAATTGATGCCACCGCCGACACGGGAAAATGTGTTTGGATAAGCGATGGCAATTCCTCTGTCACATAATCATACATGTGGAAATGTTCAGACCATGGCGCCTCAGTAGCATTCACGTAAAACCCAGCCCCTTGCCCAAGATCATAACCGTCATCGTTTGCAACCGCATCACCACGCGGACTGGTGTCCATCGCGACAATCGCGATTCCAAGCTCGGCTGCCACGCGAAAGGCTCCCGCTTTTTGCATGAAATTTTCGTCGGTACACGTCAGTCCTGATAACCAATACAGTACAGGAACGTTGTTCGCATCCGTTGCTTGAGGTGGTAAAAAAATAGCAAATCGCATCGCACAATTAAGCACCTTGGAATAATGCGTATATTGCTTATGCCAACCACCAAATACTTTGTTTTGACTTATATTTTCTATTGTCATAGTAACCTAAAAACGCAGCAAAAAGGCTGCTGCGCTTTCTCCATCAATGTAGTGAGTTATTTATCCATATGGACGACTGAACGGATACTCTTACCTTCATGCATCAAGTCGAATGCCGTGTTTACCTCTTCGAGACTCATTGTGTGCGTTATAAACTCTTGCAAGCCGAATTCACCGGCTAAGTAACGCTCAACAATTTCCGGCAACTCCGTACGACCTTTCACTCCACCAAACGCCGAACCTCGCCATACTCGGCCTGTCACCAATTGGAAAGGTCGCGTTGAGATTTCTTGGCCTGCACCCGCAACGCCGATGATCACAGATTCACCCCATCCTTTATGACAACACTCGAGTGCTTGGCGCATCACGTTTACGTTACCAATACACTCGAAAGAGAAGTCGACTCCACCGTCGGTCATTTCGATGATTACGTCTTGGATTGGTTTATCAAATTGTTGTGGGTTAATGACATCCGTCGCCCCCAGTTGTTTCGCTAAATCAAATTTACTTTCATTGATATCGATACCAATAATACGGCTTGCACCCGCCATACGCGCACCGATGATTGCCGATAAGCCGATACCACCAAGGCCAAAAATCGCCACCGTGTCACCTGCTTTAACCTTCGCTGTATTGAGTACCGCTCCCATGCCCGTTGTAACACCACAACCTAGTAAACAGACCTCTTCCAGAGGCGCGGCTTTATTGATTTTAGCCAACGAGATTTCGGGCAAAACGGTATATTCGGAGAAAGTTGAACACCCCATGTAGTGGTAGATAGGTTGGCCATCTTTGTAGAAACGAGTTGTACCATCTGGCATCAAACCTTTGCCTTGTGTTGCGCGGACTGCTTGGCACAAGTTTGTTTTGCCCGACTTGCAGAACTTACACTCACGGCATTCCGCGGTGTACAGAGGAATCACGTGATCGCCAACGGCCACACTCGTGACGCCTTCACCGACCATTTCAACCACACCGCCCCCTTCGTGTCCTAAGATAGAAGGAAACACGCCTTCAGGGTCTTCTCCAGACAACGTAAACGCATCCGTATGACAAACACCTGTGGCGACGATACGGACTAACACTTCACCTTTTTTAGGGAGTTGTACGTCCACTTCTTCCATTTTAAGTGGTTCACCTGCCGCCCAAGCTACGGCCGCTTTTGATTTAATAAACTGTTGTCCAGGTTCAAGATGTAATGCCATTACGGTTTCCTTCTACCAATAAGAATTTTTACGCTTTCAAGTATAGCTATTTCACATTTATTGATAATATGGCGATATTGAAAATTATTTTTACGTATACGTAATAATGGCGTGTTGAAATGGCAAATTGGGAAGGTGTGAGTGAATTTGTCGCGGTGGCAGAATCAAGCAGTTTTACGCAAGCTGCAAAGAAATTAAATACATCTGTAGCTCAAATAAGTCGTAAAGTGGGTACATTGGAGGAGCGACTTGCCGTAAAGTTGCTTAATCGCACCACACGGAAAGTCACGTTAACCGAAGCGGGTATGCTGTACTATCAGAAGTGCAAGCACTTGGTCGATGGCCTTGAACTCGCAGAACTCACCGTTACGCAAATGCAAACAGCGCCTAAAGGTTTAGTTAAAGTCACAGCGCCTGTAACGTATGGTGAAAAACACCTTGCACCGTTACTCAATCAATTTTTGCAGCTTCACCCACAAGTGGATCTTGAGCTTATCCTAACCAATCAACGCCTTGATCTAATCGAATCCGGCATCGACATCGCCGTTCGACTGGGTAAGCTTGCAGACTCCAGTTTAATTGCAAAACGCCTTTCGAGCCGCCAATTGTACGTGTGCGCGAGCCCAGAATACCTCGCGCACTATGGCGAACCCCATACGCTGTCGGAGTTAGCACATCACCAATGTTTAAGTGGTACGATTGATTATTGGCGCTTTGATGAAGCTGGCAAAGAAAAGTCGCTACGCATTTCCGGCAGAATAAAGTGCAACAGTGGGTTCGCACTACGCGACGCCGCAATTCGCGGCTTAGGCCTAATCCAATTACCGGATTACTACATTCAAGAGGACTTAAATAACGGTCAACTCATCGAAATTTTGCGCCCCTACCGCGCAAAACTCGAAGGCATTTGGGCACTGTACCCTGAAAACCGCAACCTTTCGCCAAAAGTCCGTCTACTCATTGATTTTTTAGCTGAGCAATTACGTAACGAAGGATTCTGAAATTTGCGGTGATATCCTCTGAATCGACATTCTTTTACCGCACATTCATCGCTCTACGCGGTTCTAATTTAAATCACTCTGTGGTACGTTTCTGAAAACGGTCAAACAATAACAAAGAGAAATAATGAGATCGCTCCAACCTTTCACCTTCGGCTTACTGTTTAGCCTGACAAGCCTGAATGTTTACGCACAGAAAAATGTTGGCTGGGAAGCCATGGTAGACTTAGCTTCCCAATTCAGTAATCGTGTTGGCGGTACGGAAGAAGAAGCAAAAGCAGCTCAGTGGCTAGTAAAACAATACCAAGCATTGGGTTATCAAGCACAAGTAGACGAATTTCAATTCCAGCTCGGAGAAAAAACACTCACCACACGCAATCTCGAAATTGAGATTACAGGTCAATCCGACGATGTGCTGATCATTGGTGCTCATTATGATGCCGTACCTAGCCGCGAAGGTTCAAGTGGCTTTACGGACAACGCATCGGGTGCCGCAACCTTATTAGGTATTGCACATAATTTAGTGGGGAAGCAGCCATATTACACAGTTCGATTGGTGTCATTCGGTGCGGAAGAAATGGGGCTTCACGGGTCGATTCATTACGTCAATGCTAAAGCCGCAAGTCTTACTAAAGTCATTGGTATGATAAACCTCGACACCGTTATCGGTGGCGACAATCTCTATATTCACAGTGCACATACCGTACCGTATGCGTGTGATCGCTACAATGGTATTGATTTCAATTCGAGCAAAACGTTAAGAGATGCGCTGCTTGCGGACGCAGCGAACATTAAAACCATCAAATACGGCTTACACCCCAAGACCGTTGATTATCCTGAAGGTGAAACGGGTGAATGGTCAGACCATGCGCCTTTTGCATGCCAAGGTATTCCAACAGCATACATCGAAGCGACTAACTTCACACTGCATGGAAAAGACGGGTACGATGGCTATTCACAAACGGCGGAATCGAAATTTTGGACATGTTATGACAAAACCAAACTCGGTGCCTGTGACAGAAAGGACGAAAAGAAATGGGGCCAAATTTGGCATACCCAATACGATTCGCAGGCACAAATGATTGGGGAATTAAAAGAAAAAATTACCACCCAGTTCGACGCAAATGTCGAGTTACTTTCAAATTACGTGCTTAAGAAATCACTTTAGCGAAAGTCACATTGTGGATCGTCTCAGTTTCACGGAGACGATCTCGTCTTGCAAACGTGTTTAGCACTCAGTCCACCAGCGAGAGTGTGAGTTCAGCAGCCGACACCTCTTTGCACCCTGTAGTATTCTGACCACACCAAAGTGGTGAGAAATCGTCTAACCCGCGCAGTTCAGCAACGCTACGAAGCTGAGCCATTTCAATCGATGCATAAGGGAACGACGGCGCAAGTTCACTCATAAAACCTAATTCGACCATTGCTCTATTCACAATACCTCGAGCGGGTTTCCCAGAAAAAACATTCGTGAGAGCAGTGTGTGACGCTCTTGAACTTTTAATCGCGGCTCTGTGTAACTTAGAAGTAAGTGCTTCTTTACATAGCAAGTAGGCTGTACCAACTTGTACTGCTGACGCACCCAAAGCTAATGCCGATTTAACCGTGTTACGGTCCACAATGCCACCTGCCGCAATCACGGGAACACTGACTTTATCTACAATTTGCGAGACAAGGCTAATCATACTGAGCTGTGATGTAATGTCATTGGTCAAGAACATCCCGCGATGCCCCCCTCCTTCGTTACCTTGTGCAATGATCCCATCAACCCCGTTTTTGTCTAACCATAAGGCTTCTTCCACGGTCGTCGCGGATGACACCACTTTTGCCCCCCACGCTTTCACACGCTTGAGAAGGCTCGGTTCTGGCAAACCAAAATGAAAACTGATAAATGGAGGAGCAAATGCTTCAATAGCATCTGCCACTTCATGACTGAAGGGAACTCGGCTACTGCCTTTCTTGCTTTCATCAAATTCGCTATCTAACTCGCTGAAAAAAGGGCGTAACCGCGTTTGCCACTGTTTTTGTCGCATTTCGTCAAAGGGCTGGACTGTATGACAAAAGAAATTCAAATTGTAAGGCTTATTTGTGTTGGCACGCATAAGCTCGAGTTCACTAACGATTTGTTCTGTGCTTAACATGCCACAAGGCAGCGACCCTAAACCACCTGCGTTTGATACCGCGATGGCTAGGGCGCTGTTTTGTACACCAGCCATCGGCGCTTGGATCACCGGTAACTCCGTACCGAGTAAGGTTTTGAAATTGCTATCCATATTAATCCTTTAACGATAAAGACTGCGCGAGTTGCAGTCATATAGGACCAATGTACCCCGTTTCACTGTCCATTTACAGTCGATTTATTGTGTAGGAAGATTAATCCACTGTCGCGATGGCAGCCTCGATACGCGATTCGCACAGTGACGTGCCCGGTAAAGTAGCACAGTAGTCACTCGCAGCAGCGAGCGTTGTCGATTGATTCTGTCGGCTCTGTAATCGACTATTCAGTGAAGCACGCTCCGTTGTATCGTCTGTGACAGCAACAAATGCTGACAATCGCTCAATCTCATCCCACACCAGATCTTGATATCCACGTAAGCGAGCGGAGAGTTCTTTGTATCGTGTTGGAATGGCAATCGTCCCAGCATTCGCTAAATCATAATGACCCGAATCTTCGTAGCGTTCTACGTCGTATTTAATCACATTGAGGTGTTGATCCGTTAAATCTCGACCATAATCGCCACCATCCAGTAAATACCCAAACAGTTCATCAGCGAAGGCCATGCACGGTTCTAGATTGTCGGTTTTACAGTGCATAGGACCATGTTGAGTGAGTTGAGCCAACTTTGGAGTCATTCCCCCATCCGTATTGACCTGAATGGAATATACCGCATTTTTCGTTGCGTCTAAAAATTCTTTTGTCTTGGTAATCGTTTTTTTGAAGAACAGTACCTTAATTTTGATTTTTGTCTGGAACCACTCGTATTCTTCACGCGTTTTAAAATGAAGTTTAGCCGACACATACAGCTTTGATCCCAATCGAATATTGTGAATAAAACTATTCCCACAGCGATTTCTTGCTTGTAATGGATCGTGCTTAAGTAGGTCGCTAAACGCAGGCTTAACCGTTCGGTTTTCGAAATTATAACTGCCTTTTTCATAGCCAAGTTCAATCACGGACGCTGCACTATTTCTATTCTCGGTCACTCGGCGACGCATTGAAAACTTCACCGAACCACCGAATATCACTAAGTTAATTCCGCCTTGGACGCTCCCCGCAATGGTATTTATCATGGTATTCGAGTCAAACGCACCTCGATAACTCAATTCGCCCATACTACCACCTTGGAACACCCAATCTCCATCCAGACACGCTTCTTTCGTGACGCCGTTTTCAAGCTCAAACCCTTGGCCAAGTTGCTCATTTGGTGTACCAAGTGAATAGAAAGATTGACCCCAAGCGAAGGGCTGAACGAACAAAAGTAGGAAAAGGGCTGCAACGTGTGTTTTAAACATAAATGACCTCAAAGCTTCGAAAAGGGGGAGGTTTCCCTCCCGCTTTTGATTAGTTGTCGAAAGACGTACCGTAGGTAGGAAGTGCGGTTTTACATGGAAGCCAAACCATCAAACCTTTTGCTGGTTCATCTGGGTCTACGAACGTAGGAGCCCAACCCAAGTTGCGATAACCTAAAGACGTATTGTTGTCTTCAACACCGAAGTTTGCCGTTGCCTCACGCGCGTTTTCACATTTGAAATATTGCGTCATGTTGTCAGCAGGAATGTTTAAATCTGCAAGGCTATAGTCCACAATACAATTTACGCCACTTGTGCCACAGGTTGCTAAATAATCATTCCAACTATCCGTACAAGCTGTGCCATACGGGTTGTCACGACAAATACGCGCTTGCTCTTCATAGATCCAAGCATTGCCATAGGCTGCGTCTTTTACGCGTTCTGCTTTTGAACGCTGCGCTTCAGTCATCCAACTTGCATATTGCGCCAGTACGCCGCGAGCACGATATTCATGGTTTACCGACTTTTTAAATTGGTCTTCAAGCCAAAGGGTACGGTACGTAGTTTCAAAACGAATATCACGGTTGCCAGAGTCAAGGCGACGTACATCTAATGAACTCACTTCATAGGGTGTCGCTTTATAACGAACCACGTTGTAATCCGACAGGCTGTTAAACTGCGCACCAAAATCATTTTTCGCGTAGTTCACTGCTTGCTCAAACAACGTAAAACACGGTTTGTAGTTATCAAGCGAACACGTAATGATGTTGTTTGGAATGATGTTCAGCAATTGTTTTGGGTCCCCCCTTTTTGTAGGGCCCGAACCGTAATGCGCACGCTCTTTTTGAGATCTTCATCAATGTAGTTCAGTTTGCCATCGACTTTAATGCCAATATTACCTGCACCGTAACTTACGCCCAAATAGCCACCGATTTCACTCTTATGTTGCTCACTTAAGTATTCAATTTTCATGTTGATAAGCAGCTGTGCCCCATACTCAATTTCTGAGATGAACGCATCCCCTGCCATCGACATCAATTTACTTTGATACTCGTTCGCCAATGTGTTGCCAGACGGCGTTAACGTAAAGCCCGCGTTTGCATCTAAAGGTTGCAACACGCGCTTTTTCGGTGTGAGTGATGCTTGGAACGTATAGGTGTTCGAGAATTCCGTTGACGCCATTTCTTTGGCTAAATGTCCGCCTGCACTGACTCGAATTACAGGAAAACCTACATCGACATCCACGTTACCGTTCAGCTGGCTCAACACTTCGTCGTAGCTACCATTATTGACGAGTTCAAATTGAACACGCGTGTTCCCCATGGTTTCTGATACTTTACCGGCAACAGTTTGGACATTTAAAAACAGTTTTTTGTCACTGTTGTACGCTGTACCGAGCACGACGTGGTCATTCATTAACCCCGGTATTTCACTTTGGAATGTATTCAAAGTTTGCGCTTTTTGCAGTAGCTTCACTTCAGTGTTGTCATCCGACATTGCGAAGACAGAGCTGCTTGCTGCAAGGGCAAGCAAAATCGTACTTGTCGTCTTTTTCATGTTCTTACCCTCTATTTCAAATAAAGGAGGTAATCTTCTACCTCACCCGAATCAATTTCTTTACAAGCGTCATTGTTACCGCCCAAGTAATCCATCGTAACGCGCATTTTGGTGACGCCTGCTTTGGCACCCGCTGGCGCTTTGACTTGGATAGTGAGCGGCTGTTCAGAAACGCCAGCGAAAATGGATTCACCGGTATCTTTGAAATCACCATCGAGGTTCCAATCAATAAATACATGCCATGTTTCTGGATAGGTTTCTTCTGTCGCGAAACCAGGAGTGAGAGTAAGTTCATAACTGCGGTCACGGTACAAACGCGCCGTTTCACCTACATAGTTACTGTAAAACGTGTTCGCCGAGCTATTTTCAAGCCCTGCAAACGTGACTTTCTTGATGTGTTCATAATCGCGCTCACGCGATTTCGTTGGACAGTACGTTGGAATAGTAGGAGAAATCATCATTGCACTAATGCGGTAATCCGATGGGATCTGATTACAGCTATCTGTCGGACTCTTTCCTGCAAACCAGTTTTTCGGGTTCATTTGTTCCTCATCACCAAAAGTGATGTAACGAGCATCTGACCGCAGTTGTCCATTTTTATATAACAAGGCTTTTTTCAGATTCGCGATTTTCTCTTCATTTGGGATTGGATTCGACGGGTCAAAAACGTTGTCAGCTACTTCAATGAGTAGACCCGGATAACACTTTTCCAACCATTGAAAGCGACCTAGAGCTTGTGATGGTGACAAAATGTCGCGCGACTCAAATACGGTGTCTGTCGCAAAGGCGTTTGGCGCAGTAATCGCTGCAAGCATTGCAACGGTAACGCCGGATAGTAATGGCTTCATCATGTGCTTCTCCTTACAACTCTAACCATTTTTTGTCGTATTGGTTGAGGCGAGATTGAGTGTCGACCTCACGCGTTCTACAGTAACTACCAATTGGGTTGCGTTTACAATACGCCACAGCATCTGCCAAGATGAAAGAATTGAACAACGCGTTATCACGTATTTGTTCAATTGCAGAACGCTGTTGATTATTCAACTCACTGCCGTAATAGTTAATGAGGTTATCCGCGCGGCGGTTATCCAAAATAGCGGCTACCCAAGCATCACTCATGTTTTTCATGGCAAGTTTGGTGAGGATACTTTTTGCAGGATACGTATCTTCAGGCACTAAACTCATCAAGCTAGGGCCTGAATCTTTGTAGTTCGAGGTAAATACTTTTGTGACGTTATAGTCATCCAACGCATTGAACTGCTTAACATAATTAGTCTTCACATAGTCGATAGTATTTTTGAACACATCAAAACAGGGTGTTGGATTTTCCATCGTACAGTTCACTAATTGGTTTGGGATAACACTAAGTAGCTGCGTCGGATCACCACCAAGTTGCAATGCGGAAACGGTCACTTTGATGTTGCGTTTAACGTCGGAGTCTACTTTTTGCAGTTTACCGCTGACACTCACTTTGCCCGCCCAATCCACGCCGAGCTGACCGCCCCACTTCACTTTGTCTTCGTCATTCTTATATTGGAATTTCAGCGTCACCATCACTTGTGAACCGTATTCCATTGCTGAAACAAACTCATTGCCCACGTTATTAAATTTATCGCCCGGGTTTTCGTTAACCAAGTCGATTGCTGCCTGAGTTGGCAAATAACCCGTTTGCGGATCGGCAACAAGCAAACGCTTCTTCGGCTTCAATGATAAAAACAGCGTGTAGGTCCCCGTGTAATTATCCGCCGCATTTTGTTTCGAGTAGCTTGCGCCCACATCCACTTTAATCACCGGGACATCGAGCGCGGCACCTAAATTACCATCAAGCATATTCGACAACTGTGTGTAGCTCATATCTACACCCACAACAAAGTCCATTTCGGTATTGCCGTAGGTTTCGTCGACTTTGCCGCGCACACTTTGCAGCGCGTAGTAACCTTCTTTTTCACTGTGATATGCGGTACCTAAATTCAGGGTATCCAACTCAGATGATGATGCACTTGCATTTAATTCAGCGGGCATAGAGGCTGCGACAGCCATATTAGTGGCAACAGCGAACCCAACCCCTAGCGCAAGCGCAAGAGGAGATAATCGATATTTCATGTTAATTTCCTTTTGAATGGGGACCTGTGAGCACAGGTCCCTAGGCGCTTAGTTCAGGCTATTGAGGTAGTCTGTTTTCCATTTTTCAGGCAGCTTTTGAAGGATTTCTTCAGGTGAAAGACGGATGTTTTGATCTTTGTAGTTAAACTCGTCTTGTGTACCAAGATCACCCACCGCTACACCATTGGCGAACATGGCGAAGTTACGCGCTTCAGTGAACTTAGAGCCTTCATTTGGTGCAAGTCGTAGGTTGTAGATTTTGTCTTTGTAGCTTTCCGTGTCGACTTTAGTCACCAATACTGAACCTTCTTCAGTTAAGATTTGATCACCCGCAACCAGTTCTTTTGCCCAAACAATACCTTTATTTACTGTCGAAACTGGGTGAGTTTCAGTCATTAACAAGTTCGTGCCGTGGCTGCCCTTGATGCGATACATCTTGATAGCCTCGATACCAACAGACACATCCACCACTTTCATTGTTTCTGTTAAGTGAGGATTACTCGCAAGTGCACCACGGACCAAATCACCTTTACCTATTGATTCGATTGCTTGTTGTGAACCATCCGCCATCGTGATCAAAGTCCCCGTTGCTAAACAGCTATAGCCCAACTTCATCAGCGGCAACACTTCGCTGTAATAGTTACCAAAGCGCGCAGCTTGCTCAGAGGTAATCGAAATTTGGAATGCTTTTGGTTGAGCTGTGCTGCCACGACGTTTGAAGTAAGGGAAACCTTTTACGGCAAATGTCATGTACCAGTTAGCTTGCGCGATATTTGAGAACAGTTTCGCGTTACCAAAGCGACCTTCCGCACGAGGAATGTTCCAGCGGATGATCGACTCTTTATTTACCGTATCCACTTCCACTTCAAGGTAATCGGAGAAATGCTTCACTGTGCTGCCAAGGCCACGGTAGCTTTGCTTTGTTGCACCGCCATAGTTACCTTCTTGAAGATAGATGTTGGTTAGTTCATCTACGCCGTTAGGACGTTGGTCAATTGGTAAATCGGTTGGGTAAATTTCGGTAATTTCATGACCAACACGAATTTCGCCGTTGAACGGGATATTTACGTTGGTAATTTCGTTTGCATTACCAACTTGATCCGGCGCGTAGTCACAGTCAGCGTGCTGACGGTTCAAACAGATTTTAATTACCGCATCGTTGTTGTGGTCAATTGGATGAACTGCAGTATAACGAGGACGCCCATCTTCGAGTACCGAGTTTATTTTCATCTCATCTTTTGCCGCAATTTTATCTGCAGAATTTAAGCCTGCCGTTTGGTAAGCCGCACCGATGTGGTCCCAAGAAAATGGGTACTCAGTGTACTTGATCGTTGAACTAATCGAACCATCTTCGTTCTCTAACTCAACATACGAACTTGCGTAAATAGTTTCTACATTTGGAAACTGCTGTTTCAACGTTTTCAATGAAACCACTGACGTTGCTAAAGTATCTTTACCATCTAATACGTTCATTGTACTGCCAAGCGGCGCAAGCTGATTACCGTTTTCATCTTCAAGTAAGATGTCAATGTACGTAGCTTTAGTGCCGCCAAAACGTGAACTTTTCGCACGAACCATCAAATAAGGTTCGTTGTTGTCGCTAGATACCGCAATGTTCATGTCTAAGAACAAATGCGCTTCTTTAATCACGTCCACTTCCGTTTCACTTACTGGTGGCAACGTTTCTGCTGTAGTCATTGCAGCGGCACGTTTTGCTGCAAATTGCTGCGTACGTAGTTCATCCAGCGTTTTGTGTAATTGCGGGAATTTACTTGCAGGGCGATTTGCGCGGTTCAAACGCTCTTTCGCCAACTTGTAATGTTGTGGATTGGTCATATCCAACTTACGAACACCTTGTTCATTTCGTTTTGTAATCTCTGCACCTTTAGATGCCGCTGGACCTGTTGAATGAGACATCACATTTGCCGCATCCTTTACATCAACCACTTCTGTTGCAGAAGCCGTTAAAACGTGACTGACAGAGAGTGCCAAGAGCATCGGTACAAACTGTTTAACCGTAGGCTTTTTCATTTGTATATTTCCTTTAATTTTTTATGATTTCAACGAGATAATCTTCGATTTCTCCGCTTCCCGGGGTCGCAGAACTGCTGTAGTCAGAACAAGGGTCAATACTGTTGATTCGGCTAAAATCGTAGTACTGCAAAATACGCATACGTGTACGTGTAGTCCCTGTTTTGATTAAGTTGGCTGGCAATTGGAATGTGCCTTGCACAAATCCGTTGCCAAAATCTTGTGTGGTGTTATCAAAATCCGCGATGATGAGTTCTGACTTGTCATTTCGCCAATCTCCATCACCGAATTGACCGTTTTGATTCAGGTCTATCCAAACGTGGTAGTTCTCAGCAAACTTGTCATCACCTGCGTAGTCTGCTTCGATACGATAAGTGTTGCTTTGACCGACATAGAGTCGAATCGGATTGTTTGGATTTACAACGCCAGGCAATTCGCCATTCGTAAACGGCCCGTCTTGGTTGAACGTTACATTCTTGATGTGCTCGTATTCCGTAAAACCACTCGCTTGGCAATAGGCAATAGGTTCATCAGGTTTCAGTTCAAGTTGTAAGCTTGTGATGCCAGAAACGTAATCCCAATTTTTGTTGTAATACTTAATTTCCAATGATGGTGTAAAACTACCTGCGTCATAAACATGCACGTTGTCTTTGCCAAAATCGTAGCTGGAGACTTCTTGAACTGGTGAACCATCACCAAAATTCCAGATTAGTTTTATTAACTTATAAGAACCACTAAGATCACTTGGCTTCAGCGTGTCATTGATAAATGCGACTTCATACTGACCATTGTCGAGCTTTTTCACCGTGTGCGTAAGCTGTGGCTTGAAAGTGCCTTCACCCAGTGTGATTTCTTTGCTTGTTTGCTTATCGCCGTCGTCATGGCGCACTGTCAATGTAACGTTATAGGCGCGCTCTTCAACATAGGTATGGGAAGTCTGCATTTGCGTAGACGTAAAGCCATCACCAAATTCCCAATACACCGTACTGCCTTTTGGCATAACACTCGACATCGCATTGACACTCAATGTTTTACCTGTAACCGAATACTCAAAGCGCGGTGTAATTTGAGTTTGAAAGTTGACTGTTTTTGACCAACGAGCCAGTTCATTACTGTGTTTATCTAGCGCGCGTAACACAACGTCGTATGCACCACTTCGGCTGTATTCATATGTTGGTGATTTATCCGAACTTTGTGCCCCATCACCAAAACTCCAACGCCAATGTTCGATGCGCGCATCAACCGTGTTGTTACTAAACGACACCAAATTCACCCCCATTGTTTCTTGTATAGAAAGCGTAACGGGTGTGGTGTTTTCGATTAAATGTACGCTGTAATCTTCAATTTCACCCCATGAGATATCACCACAGGCTTGCTTAAGTAAGCCAAACGATACGGCGGTGCGAAGGCGATACACTTTGTCGAGCTCGCCTGTGAGCGACAAGCTGCCAGTAAACGTGGTTTTGTTACTGCCCGATAAAACAAGTTCTGCGTTTTTGTCGAATAGTCCATCGTCGTTTTTATCAAGCCACACATAGAAGTTTTTGGTTTTGTCCTGCGTATCGGCATGATTACCCGCATCAATGGTCACATTTAACTTGTTTCCATCTTGTAAGATCACAGGATTTGCCGAAAAATCGGAATAGCCCGTTGAGCCAGATGCCTTTTCAGTGCCATTTAACGTCACTTTTGAAATGAAGTATTTATCGTGATTTACGCCATTTGCAGCGCAGTACGAGTCGTTTACGGTGACATTCAGTTGGTACAAATCACTCACCCCTTGCGGAGATGTTGCGGTTAACGTAACGGTATAAACACCGGCGGAAGGAAAAGTATGGGTTGGGGCAATCGCATTACTGGTGGCACCATCATGACCAAAATCCCAATGCCATTGCCAATTTGTTGCACCACTGCTTCCCTCGACGACATTGCCATCGAAATTCGTCAGGTTCTTAAACTGATAGGCTAAGAAACGACGGTCGTAACCAAACTCAGCTTCAACACCTTTATTTACGTCTAGCGAAATGCCAACTTGAGCAAATGCCTTACGAATGTGATTTTTCAGTTCAAACGTTTTCCAAGACGAACCATCGGCCTTTTTAACACCATCATTAGTGAGTAAAGTTGCAATTGAACTTGCTTGTCTGAATGCACAATCCGCAGCGCTTTCGTAAGTGCTGTTTGCTGTCCAACAGTATTTGTTGGCATTAGCAAAAAGAATGAACGCGTATTTCGTTGTCCATGGACTTTCAACTTCGCCCATCTTGTTTGTGGCTAAAAAATGAAATGCACGATTGAATACACCAGCACCATGATGCGCCGATATACTGTTGTCGTAATCGTTAACATGGTCGATAGACGCGCCATCTTTCTTTGGTTCTGCGAAATAACGTAACGCCTCGTCTAATCGATAGGCTTCTGTATTGCTTAACCAGTCATTTGTGCCTTTTAGAAAATACTCTGCCGCTTCACCCGCCATATCAGAGAAAGCCTCGTTAATGGCACGAGCTTGCCCAGTTAACATCGATTTAGGCGTTGAAGTACCAAACTCTTCCGTAAACCCATGCGAGATCTCGTGTGCCACCACATCAAGCGCAACCATTGGGTAAAATAGAAAATCGCCGTCGCCTAAGTAAATTTGGCCATTTTCGTAAAACGCTTGATCCATGTTGATGCCATAATGCACGTTTTGGACGATTTTTTGGTCAAAATATGGCTTGTGTCCAAGATAGGCTTCATACATCAGACTTGCTGTTTGAGCATGAAAATGCGCATCATTGAGTGGGTTATTGGCGTTATGGAAAGGTTGAAAATCATTGCGGGTTGACGTGGTACAGTCGTAACGATAAGGCGTATCCACTGCAGTAATGTTGTGCGCATAATTACGCGTTTCAACGTTCTTCGCATCAAAATAACAGTTACTACCTTGTCCTTCCGCTTCTAAACGAACGACAAAGGTGGTTGGTGGGTAGGCTGCATAGCCAGATTGTTGATAATCATCTCGAGCGACCTTCGCATTACCTGAAGGACCGCTTCCTCCTTCAACGTCAAAGCGGTGTAAGCCGTCAAATTTCGAGAGTAACTTACCATTTGAAATATCAAGAAAAGCTATGACTTTTTCAGGTTGTGACTTGTCACTCACCACATCAGTGAAAAATTGGATCAGGGCCGCATGATGGGCGATGTTGTTTTCATCAATGAAAATAACTTGAGATACGGTTTCATTACGGAAAACGCGTTCGTTATCTTGATAAAACGTTGCAATGAACTGTGCCTGGATTTGCGCAAGCTTGTCGCTTGACGCTAAACGAAACTCAGGCAAATCAGCGTTCAAACCCTCTACCAAAGAGCCGTATGCCTGTTCGAGCTGCTTTTTGCTATCAAGAAGCAAGACAAGCTCATGCCCCCAAATCGGTAAACCGTTGTAGCTTTGCTGCACGGTGAGAATAGTTTGGGCATCGATGGACTGCTCATTTAGCACATTGAATCGATAATTCTGCGCATCCGATTCTGTCGAAACACGATCGTTTTGTCGTCTCGTCAATGCCACAACAGGCTTTGAATTCACTTGTTGAGAACGTACTTGTTCAAGATCAAATATTCGTTTAGCACTTTCAATTTGATTGAAAAGTGGGATTTTGTCTGCCGCTGAAGCTTGGGTTGCTAATAACCCGATTAACGTACAGAGGTACTTTACCCGATGCATACTCACTCCATTTAAATGGTCTTAACTTCCTCCAACTTCAAAGCAAACCTTTGAGACAACTTGGTATTTAAAATAGAACCCACGCTCGATGCTGAGTTTTCACTCAATATATAGAATTAAAATCGCCTTTAAAATAACCTTTAATTAACTTTTTATTAACCCAATGTAATAAAAGAAAATTTATTTTGAATCACGAAATGATCTAAAAACCCTTACAAATAAGGGTTTAATCGAATTAAGAGGATAGTAAATAGAGTAATCACACAAATCTTTTGATGTATTTTATGCAACACAAATTGCGAATAATGTTGTTTTGGTTACAAATTGATCGGACCATAATTTCACTTAACAAAAGGAATAAGTTATTACGTTATGGAATATGGGTTTCCAATACCTCAACAAAAAACACAATAAAGGCACAGCTCAGCACCGCTTTCTTGAAGGACTATTCAAAAACCTTGAACTGATAAGTGAAGGATTGCGTAATGGAATTGATGGGTTAGCCTGAAACTTAAATCGCGGCTCTGTGTAATACGCTATTTAGATTCAGCTACGTAGGTCGATGGGGTAAATGCTGACCGTAATTAGCGCTTTTCGATACAACATACAGTGTCGAATTTGAGCTTTTCAACAAGCACACAGAGGGAGAATAGGAAAATCGTAGGCAGTCACAAAAAACTTGAGCTAATTCATCGCTGAAAAAGCAAAATGCAGGGCTATCCTGCATTTTACGTGAAACTTAAGACGAGCGGGTTTTAATCGTCAACGACAACCGTGCTTCGGATATTATTGATTGATACATCACCAGAACCAGAATCCACAATTTCAAGACGTTCAGCACCATTCACGTCGATATCACCAGACCCGTCTGAAATTTTGACGTTGCCTGTGACATTCTGAATGACTAAGTCGCCACTGCCGTCTTCAATATCGACATTACCCACAACATCTTTAATGCTTATCGACCCGGAATCATCTTCAATTGTTACACTACCTGAATTCGAAATATCAATATCACCCGAACCATCTTCTAATTCAATATGGCCTTTAACATTCGCTATGCTAACATCACCACTTTCATCATGTATGTCGAGCGCCAAAGTCGCAGGTACTTTCAATTCAAGGTCAATTCTAGGACTGTTGCCCGAATACCAGACTAACCCAATCTCCACCTTTTGTGTGGCCACTAATTCCGCTGTATTACCTCGCCTTTTAAGTGTTAACTGATAGTTTTTTTCTGGCGTCGTCAAAATGTTAGCCGACAACTGGATTTCATTCAGTCCCTCAACTCCAACGATTTTTATATCACCAGCCCCTAAATCTGCTGTTAACAACTTGATGTCGTTAGCGTCTAAAGTCAGCGATTCGGTTACGTGTTCTGTTGCTTTCTTGCCACTATTCCCATCTATATGAATTACACAACCCGACATTGCAATAGCAAGTCCAACAACAACTAACTTCTTAAACATCCACTTTCCTTTTTTAATTTTTTAAGTGCGGTAACGATATAGACCTACAGCAAGTAACTTGCCAGTTTTTTTATCTTTACTTTTCAATTACTTAAAGTTGATTTGTTTTTTTTAGCAAGTCCACCTTAGAATAAAAACTAAATTTTAGTGAAAATCACCATTTTTTAATGATTTTAGGTAACATTGTTCTACCCCGTCTTTAAGCAACACAAATTCACCGTCATTCACGTAATGTTCTTCCAAAACAATCAACAATCTATCGGCCTTCCTAGTGACATTTTGAATTTTGAACTACGATTAAGGACGATGGCGAAAACATAAGTATCCAACTCGCTCGACTCCATAAATGCATATTTAGACAAGGTTGCTGAAAGGTTGAAAACCTGAATAATCAAGATGGTGATCGAAAAATTATAGGATAAAAAAAGAGAGATTTAGGTACGAGCAACATGGCGTAGACCGCTTAGTTTGAGATGTCATCTTTTTTAAATGAAGCAATTAAAACACGAACGCGGGTGAACTTATTTAACAGCGTAACCCTGAAGGTAACGACGAAGCATGGTGAAAATACGCATTACGCTTAGCTTATGGTTATATTTTTACAGTTTAACCTGTGTAAATAGCTATGCTGGTGAGTTTTGGCCTTTATCTCAATACAACATGCAGAATTGGTCAATCAGTGAAGGATTACCACAGGTAAGTGTTTATGACATCGCCAAAGACGATAAGGGCTTTTTTTGGCTCGCGACCGAAAAAGGGGTTGTGAAATTTGATGGTGATAAATTCACGACCTATTCTCAACAGCATTCGGATTTGCTCGAAAATCCAAGAATAAAAAAGTTACTTTGGACCAACACTAAAGAACTGCTGATAGCAACAGACAGTGCCTTTTTTAGAATGGTCAACGATGAGTTTAAATCGATTGATACATCAAAGACACAATCAGGTCGTGTCGTCGACATGCTACAAATGCCGGATGGAAAGATATACGTGGCGGCAGGCAACTTATACGAATATCAAAATGGCAAGTTAATTAACCCTAAAGTGCCACTCGAATCCGTAAGTCAGCTTGCGATAATCAACAGTCGTTTGTGTTTAAGTACCTTAACCGTATTTGGCTGTTTAAGTGGTAATCGGTTCATTCCTCTGGGCACTCGCTTTCCACCTGCTTGGCAAATCCAATCCATTATAGAATATCAGGGACTCACCTACCTTGGTACACAACAAGGTCTTTACTATCTGGCAGATGACCAACAATGGCATCCTATCGCGCTAGTTGAAGAAGAACTTCCATCTATCCGCGCTTTATTTAAACAAAATGATGATACGCTTTGGGTTGGTACTGAAACAACGCTTTATCGACTATATCGAGGCAAAATCATGGAATCGGTAAGTTACAAAGCGAACCCAATTCTCAGTTTAATTCTAGATGGATATGTTGATGAATCAGGCAATTTGTGGCTTGGTACGTTGATTTCTGGTTTAGTTCGAAGTGATTTAAACCCAGCACATCATATTCCTACAGAACAAGGGATTGCCGAACCCTTTATTTGGAGTGTAGGGCTCGTCCAGCAAACCTTCATTGTCGGCACGGCGACTGGGCTCTACCAACAAATTGGGGACCATTTTGAACCATTTTTGCTTTTCCCAGAGCCAGATAATCCCGCCGTTTATAGCTTTTACTTTGACGCTCAGAAAAATGAACTTTGGCTTGGAACAAAAGGGGGTCTGTACGTTTATGACGTGAAAACACATCAACGTATAAAGCAATTTGAAGCGCTCGCGCAAACGCAAATAAACTCTATCGTCAAATCCTCTCACGACCAAATATGGCTTGGTACTCAACAAGGTCTTTGGGTATATGGCAATGACACAATTCAGGAGCTCCCTTTTTTTCTAACAATCAATACGGCGGTGCCCGTTTTTTATATGAATATCAGGGCCAAATGTGGATAGGCACTGAAAAAGGGCTACTGACCCAAAGTGGCGATTCATTCAGAAAAGTGAATCACACAATTTTAGACAAAACATTCATATCCTATATGAGTGAATTGTCGGATGGTCGGCTGATGGTAGGTACCTTTCAACATGGCTTGTTCATTTATAATGGTCGAACTTGGCAACAATTAAGTGTTGAACAAGGCCTTCCTATGGATAACGTTACTTACGTAGCAGAACTGGGCAGCAATTTACTTTGGGCTGGACTTCAGGGGGTTATGAATATCGATATGAGGAGTATCGAAAATGGACCTCTTAGACACAGTTTAGTGGTGGACAATACGGGCAACGGTTCTCAAAACGAACAAAATCGCTGCTGTAATGGTGCGGGCAGCAACAAAGGCATTACCTTCTCAAAGGAAAGTTATTTACCGACCGTCAATGGACTCTTGCACATTTATCACCGTCTTTTGAAGCAACCCTCTCCCGCTACTCGCCCCCTTTTTGAACGTTTGGAAGCCAATGGCCGAGAGATCCTCCCACCTTACCAACTAGAACCACACGAACGAGACTGGCGGTTGACCTTTACTGTACCACATTATGGAAAAACGAGTGGATTGGAATTTCGCTATCAATTGGTTGGTTATGATGCCACTTGGAAACACGCCACCAGTACTCGCGACGCCCTCTACACCAATTTGCCAGGAGGCGACTATACGTTCAGAGTTCAAGTCAGGCATAAAGGTTATCCCGCTTGGAGCAAAAGTACCGAAGTGGTGTTAAGTAAAAGACGGCTTTGGCACGAAACATGGTGGTTCAACTTATTGTTCATTGCAGCTTGTGGCGGTTTTATTGTCTTGATTTGGCGATTGCGTTCACGCTCTCTGTTAATTCGACAGCAAGAGCTTGAAGAGCAAGTAGCGAAAAGAACCACTGAATTAAATGATGTTAATCAACAACTTACTTTAGCAAATGAACAACTACTCATCGCGAGCTTAAGGGATTCCTTAACGGGTTTGTACAACCGGCACTATCTAACCCAAAACTTAGAGAAAATTCTCGAAAACGTCGAAAACAAGAAACGCTTAACGGTCGTTCTAATCGATATTGATGATTTCAAAAAGATTAATGATGAATTTGGACATGCCGTGGGCGATGAAGTGCTTGTTACTTTCGCCACGCTGCTCAGTCGTCATTGTCGAGCGCAAGACCATATTCTCCGTTGGGGTGGTGAAGAGTTTGTAATCATTGCTGAACAAGATGATGGCATCGGCCATATGGCAACTCGCTTAATCCAAACCCTTAGACTCACGCATTGGCCTCATGGCCGTTCACTAAGCGCCTCTATTGGAATTTGTACAAATCCAAGTCTCAATTTCGGCATAAAAGCCTTTGAAGGCACATTGAACATGGCGGACAAAGCGATGTACATGGTCAAAGAACAAGGCAAAGATGGCTGGATATGGATTGAAATATTAGTGCCATTAAGTGTTGAGTCGTTGAATGAAATTCAGGAGGCACCTCTTCAATCTCTAGTAAGTGATCCTCACGTAAAAATACACCATTCCACCAAAGACATTGTTTCATTAGAGGAACGCCGAGATATTGGGGGATAAATTTTCGCCACCCCACGTTTCATGAACTACACTTTTAAAGTTGTTGAATAATCGAAAACTCCCACTATGAGTGACTTTGAGTCGTTATTTGGTGGCGAAGATCAAAAAGTTTGTAGTACGACCTACGCCCCTTGGAAAGTATTAATTGTCGATGATGAGCCAGACATACACGCGCTGACTAAATTGGCCTTATCTAATTTCAAATTCAAGGACAAAGCGCTCTCCTTTTTAGACGCACACTCAGGTGAAGATGCGATCCAAGTGTTAAAAGAACACGACGATATCGCGGTCATTTTACTCGATGTCGTCATGGAGAGTGATACGGCTGGATTAGACGTCGCGAAATACTGCCGTGAGGCACTTGGCAATCAACTTTCAAGGATTATTTTAAGAACAGGTCAACCAGGCTGCGCACCTGAAAAGCAAGTGATGCAAAAATACGACATCAATGACTACAAAAATAAAACCGAGCTCACAAGTGACCGGCTGTTTGCAACCGTACTGGGTGCACTGCGAAGCTACAAAGAATTGCACCAACAGGCTTGTTTACATTTAGCGCTTTCAAAAATAGTACATTGTAATGCGCAACTTTTGCAGACATCCACATCGCATGACTGTATTCAAACCTTGCAACAGACACTCCCGACAACACTGCCACTCGCTGAACTACAGCGCAAAACCGAAGTAAAATTTGCGATTGTAGAGAAAAATGACCAACAATTTTCTGAACTTGGGCGCAGCACAGACTGGCCTTGGATGGAGGTCTTTGAAAAGTTAAAACAACACACTCTAGACCCCTCTGACATGCAAAACGTTATCGTCGATGAGCATGCTGTTATCTTCTTGCACTGCCACCACAGTGGCGTTTGTTTGTATTTAGTTTTGGAATATCCGGAAGCGATTTCAAACGAAGAGCAACTCCTTTTAACCACCTTGAGTCAAAATCTAGTGATTACGTGCAGTAATATATGGCTCAATGAAACGTTATCGTCGATGAATGACGAGTTAGAAATCAAAGTGACTGAACGTACAAAAGCGCTCACCACCGCAAATCAAAAAGCAGAGCAAGCAAGCATTGCAAAAAGCCAATTTCTGGCCAACATGAGCCATGAAATTCGTACTCCCATGAATGCCATTCTAGGCTTTGCTCAAGTGCTTTCGCGCGCATCAAATATGCCTGATGATCACATAAATACCTTATCTAAAATCAGTAAGGCGGGAGAGCATTTACTGGATATTATTAACGACGTGCTCGAGATTTCAAAAATTGAAGCCGGTGCCATGGTATTGAAACCTCTGAGCTTTGATGCAGTTGGACTCCTACATGAAATCGGCGCAATGTTAAGTTTAAGATGCGAACAAAAAGGGTTGCATTTTAAGTTTGATAATCACTGTTCAGAATCATTACCCGTCTATGCCGACCAAGCTAAATTGAGGCAAATAATCATTAATTTGTTAGGTAATGCGGTTAAGTTTACTGACCATGGAGACGTCACGTTACGGTTAGAAAAAACCCAATCAGGCCATCGATTTAGTGTAATTGATACGGGACCAGGTATCTCCGACGAAGAACAAGCCACGCTTTTTAGTAATTTTAGCCAAGGTCAGGCCGGTTTAGAAAAAGGCGGCACCGGTCTTGGGCTTGCTATTTCGGCCAAGCAAATTGCGATGATGGGCGGTAAACTCCAAGTCAGTTCGACCCTTGGGAAAGGGGCCAACTTTTACTTTACGTTAAATTTCGAACCAGCCAAAGAACCCGTCAACTCAGAGCCCTTACTCCAATTGAACGCGATTACACTTAAGCCTGATCGAATATTCAGAGCCTTAGTCGTAGATGACAACCCAGAAAACAGAGAAGTACTCAATTCTGTACTGTCTGATTGCAATATTGAATTTGATGAAGCCGCCAATGGCCAAGAAGCGTTTCAACTATTACAACAAAAGCATTACGATATCGCCTTTATTGACCTTCTAATGCCCGTCATGCGCGGTGATGAACTCATCGTGTTACTACGTGAGGACTCGCGTTTCGAAAAACTCATTTGCGTCGCCATTTCTGCGTTTAGCTTAAGTCATGAAATCCAATATTATCTTAGCATTGGCTTCAATCGATTTATTCCTAAACCCTATCGATTTAGCGAAATATTCGAGTGTTTAACTCACTATTTCCCGGATTCATTTGATATCCAACTCGATGATTTGGATACGAACGTCGAAGAGCCAACAGCTTCTTTTGCCGATTTAAATGTTCAAGAAGCCACCTTGAACGCCCTGAGACAAGCCGCTTCAATGAATCGCCTTTCTAAAGTGAAAGAGATCATCAACGCCGAATTCGAGCCAATCGGTGAGCAGAAGCGATTCGCCGAATATCTACTTGGATTTATCGACAACTATGACATGGATGGCTTGATTAACGCTTTGGGGGAAACTCAACATGTCTAAAAGCCCAATAAAACTGGATGGCAGCAAAATATTGGTTGTTGATGACAAGAAAGAAAACTTAGAGTTAATGACCAACATTTTAGAAGCGGAGGGTTATGAGGTCGCCTTTGCGTTAAACGGCGAAAAAGCCATTCAGGTAGCCACCCTCTTTCAACCTGAGTTGATCCTGCTGGATGTAATGATGCCCGGCATCGATGGATTTGAAACGTGCCGAAGAATGAAGGGACTGCTTGATGTCAAAGAAATTCCCGTGATATTTGTAACCGCCAAAACCCAAATTGCCGATATTGTAGAGGCATTTTCAAGTGGTGCCGTGGATTACGTGACAAAGCCGATACGCCAAGAAGAGCTACTTGCTCGCGTTAGTACCCATCTCCAGTTACGAAAACTGGTTGTGCTGCGCGACGAACTCATTTCACAGCTTAGAGACTACAATATAGAACTAGCGACGTTAAGCGAACTGAAATCCGCACAACTCGAAGAGTCTGAGAGAATGAGTCACTTAGCGGAAATTGTTGGCGAAATGAGCCATGAGCTAGGTACTCCTTTAGGTATAACCAACACAGCAATTTCAAGTATGAAAGATAAGCTGGATGCGCTTGAAATAGCCTTCGGACAACAACAACTCAACAAAGAGTCACTTACTGATTTTATCACTTACGGACAAGAATGTTTGCGACTTGTTGGGTCTAGTATGACCTACGCGAATAAACTCGTTGCCAGTTTCAAAGACATCGTGGTGGGCGAATTTAATGAAACAATTATCGACATAAATCTGGCCACGTTCTTAGAAGATATCGCGCTCATTCTAACACCAAAGTTAAAACGGAGTCCTCATACGCTAACCATTGATTGTCCCAAAGACATTATTATGCACACGATGTCAGGCGCGCTTTCTCAAGTATTGATAAACCTCATTAACAACAGTTTACTCCATGCGTTTGAACCAAATCGTCTGGGTACAATTCGTATTCAGGTTGAAGCATCGGGTGCTAAAAATGTTTTGTTCTCCATTGAGGACAATGGTAAAGGTATTGAACAAAGCATTATGGATAAAGTCTTCGATAAGTATTTCACGACCAAATCTGGCGATGGCGGCAGTGGCCTTGGTTTGTTTATCGTAAAGAAACTGGTCGAAGACAAATTGGGTGGCGTAATGAGCATGTACTCAAAGTTAGATGAAGGCACTGGATTCAAGTTGGAATTGCCGATGCGTCTTGACTCTGTGCCAGTGCATTAGAACTCATGAATTGCCAAAAATGAATTTGTAAAGGCCCTTTACACCCTTGCAAGAATGCGGTCTAGCGCGTCAGCGAACATTTTTCGGTCTTGCTGACTAAACGCGGCAGGACCTTTTGTTTGTATCCCGCTACTTCGCAGAGTATCAAAAAAGTCCCGCATGTTGAGTCGTTCTCGGATACTGTTTTCGGTGTATTGCTCCCCTCTAAAATTAATCACTAGTACCTTTTTCTCGATCAATTCTGCCGCAAGCGGAATATCAGACGTAATGACTAAATCACCGGAATTGGAGCGTGCAACGATTTCATTATCTGCAACATCAAACCCGGCTTGCACCCGTAATGACTTTAAAAATTGCGAAGGCGGCAGCTTTACGTTTTGGTTAGCAACAAACGTTGTCACTAGTTTTTTCCTTTCTGCCGCTCTAAACAGAATTTCGCGTACCACCGCAGGGCATGCATCGGCATCCACCCAAATTTGCATTATATAAATCCTTACTCCACAAAAAGACCCCTATAGCCTACTCGGTTTTCACCTTGACTGGCAAATTTGCCGTATCCGCATATAGTTAATAGAGGCATCGAAAAGGTTCGTTCTGAGTCATCAAAATTGGCGCTACATAACTGGAAAAAAGGTGAAATGCTGAAATTTTTACAACCATTCGCGACGCAGCTGGTCATCTTTTGCATTGGATTGTCTCTTAGCTTTATCGTCTCAAATAGAGTGTACAAATTCGAGAAAGAAGCCGATTTCCTCCGCTTTTCAGAATCGGTTACAGAATTAGGTGAAGCACTAATTCGTGAGACGGAAATAAACATACAAGCGCTTTACACCCTTGAACTTTTATTTTCGAACCATGCACCATCTGAAGAATTATTTAAACGTGAAGCCGAAATTATCATTACCAGACACGAAGATATTCTCTCGCTTATCTGGGCGCCACTCGTAAAACAAGAAGACCGCACCTCGTTTGAGGAAAAACTAAAGCAAAGTGGCCACGGCCAAACGATTGTTCAACGAAATAACGACAATACGTTCAGTAGCCGAGACCAACAAAAACAGTATCTCCCGGTTTTGTACAGTGAATCCAAAAGCAAAGAATCCACCATCTTCGGTCTCGACCTTAATTCAGATGCTAACATGATGGATGCGATGGCTCGCGCGAAAGAGACGAATTCCATTCAAGCCACCAAACCAATCCCTTTGTACATGCATGACAACGACCTAGGTTATGTCGTCAGCTACCCCGTATATCGAGATAAAATTGCACTGCGCAGTAATACTCAAACTGAACTACTCGGGTTTGTGCTTGCTACATTCAAAATGGATGATATCGTAAACCATGAAATCCACCCTTATCATTCGGCGGCACTTTATTTCAGACTGATGGATATAACGGATATCCTCAACCCTACGCTGCTCTATGATAGTAAAAATAAAAACCAAATAGACGAGTTTAACTCGCATCTTTATTTCAATTACAGCTTACCAGAACACGGAGGCCGTCGCTGGCAGTTGCAAGCGATGTCAATCGATGAAACGTTCGGCCAATCCCCTCAAAAATCAAAATTGATTGCTTTCTGGGTTGGTATAATCACAACATTATTTATGACCTTGTTGGCACATTTACTTGCCTTAAAAAATGTCACAATTAGTCGCCGGGTTGACGAACAAACAACTGAACTAAAAAATGCGTTAGCCGAACTCCATCACCAAAAGTTTGCATTGGATGAACACGCAATCGTTGCGGTAACGGATTTAAAAGGAACGATTCAATACGTAAATAGAAAATTTTGCGAAATCAGTGGGTACAGCAAAGACGAGTTGCTTGGGCAAAACCATCGGATCTTAAATTCAGGACGACATTCCGAACAGTTTTGGCGAGAGATGTACGCGACGGTGAAAAAAGGACAAACGTGGCATGGAGAGATCTGCAATCGAAATAAAAATGGCGAGCTTTACTGGGTTGGTACTACGATTCTCGCTTCAACAGACGATGCGGGGCGGGCACAATCCTACATAGCAATTCGCACAGACATCACTGAACGAAAGCAAGCAGAAGCGGTTTTAGTCGATTATTCTCGTCAGTTGGAGCTTATTTTAAGTTCGACAGAAGTTGGTACGTGGGACTGGTACATCAATTCGGGCGAGGTAAAATTTAATGAACGATGGGCGCAAATCATTGGCTATTCGCTCGAAGAATTAATGCCTGTCTCAGTAGATACGTGGCGCGATTTAATCCACCCTATCGATTTCATTGAGTGTGAAAAACAGCTAACCACTCATTGGCGAAAAGAAACATCTATGTACCAGTGCAAGTTTCGGATGCAACATCGAAGTGGTGATTGGATCTGGGTGTTAAGTAATGGCCGGGTCATTGAATGGGAAGGTGACGAACCCATTCGAATGATTGGCACGCATTTAGATGTTACTGAGTCAGAACAAAAAACCAATTCACTGCGAGAGTCATTAGCCCTCGTTGAAGCAACATTAGAAGCAACCAACAGCGGTATTCTGGTAACGGATGCACGAGGTAAATTACTTCGCGCAAACAAGCAATTTTATCGACTGTGGCGAATTGCAGTAGACGATATTCAAGACATAAATGACCGCGAGTTCATGAAAACCCTTACCGAGCAATTAATGGACACCGACGAGGCCCGCCGTCGAGTTAAAGCGCTCTACAAAACCCCCGAAATTGAAGCACAAGAAACACTCCATTTTACAGATGGCCGAGTGTTTAAACGGGTTTCATTACCTATGTGGATTGAGGGTGAAGTTGTCGGTCGAGTGTGGAGTTTTACAGACATCACAGATGTTCACCAAACCCAGCAAGCTTTGAAGCAAGCCAAAGTCGTCGCTGAGCAAGCAAGTAAAGCAAAGAGCGAGTTTTTAGCGAACATGAGCCACGAAATCCGTACCCCAATGAATGGGGTTATTGGTATGTTGAATTTGCTCAGCAACACAAATTTAGATCAAGAACAAGCGCATAAGTTAAAGCTGGCGACAACCAGTGCTGAAAATCTCCTGACGATCCTTAACGACATCTTGGACTTTTCAAAAGTCGACGCGGGTAAACTGGAGCTCGAAAATATCGACTTTAACCCCGCACGACTGCTTGGTGAACTGAGTGAGACGATGGCGTTAAAAGCCAGTGAAAAAAACCTCGAAATCATTTTAGATATTCGAGAGCTTCCTTTGTGCTTTGTGTCTGGCGACCCCAGTAGACTACGTCAAATTCTGACCAATCTGATTGGGAACGCCATAAAATTTACGAGCCAAGGTGAAATTGTTGTCCGTGCAAGAATGAAGGCGGAAGAAGGTGGGTGGCGATTTATATGTTCGGTAAGTGACACTGGCATTGGTATAAGTCGCTCAGCACAAAATCGCCTCTTCACGGCCTTTACTCAAGCTGATGCATCCACTACGCGTCACTTTGGCGGCACAGGGCTTGGTTTAGCTATCTGTAAACAACTCTGTAACTTAATGCACGGAGATATTACGCTCGTCAGCAAAGAGGGCGAAGGCTCAATATTTACCTTTGACTTATTGCTTGGAGAAAGTACTCATAGTGCGATAACGCTTCCTCAGGTCGACTTACAGCATTTAAATGTACTTGTTGTTGACGACAATAAAACTAATTTAGAAGTGGTATGTGGCCAACTTAGTAATTGGGGGATCAAAAGTGTTGCCGTCAGTTCAGGACTCGAGGCACTTCGGACATTGAGAAAGTCAATGGAAGAAAATCTGCCGTTTAATCTGGCCATTTTGGACATGCAAATGCCTGAAATGGATGGTGAACAACTTGGTTGGGAAATACGGGATGACAATCGATTTGATGACCTAAAATTAGTTATGATGACCTCAATGGGTCAACTTGGGGATAGTAGTCGGTTTGCCCAAGTCGGGTTCAATGCCTATTTCCCAAAACCGGTCACGGCTGAAGATCTATTTAAGGCAATCAGCTTGTTGTCTGCCAAGAGTTTGGATCAAGCTGGCATACCGATTATCACTCAACACCTGATCCATGAAGTCGCCAGTGATGTCGATACACCCAAAAATACCATCAATACAGACACTCGGATTTTGCTCGTTGAAGATAATTTAGTTAACCAAATTGTGGCCTCAAAAATGTTGAATCAACTCGAGTTGACCTGTGATATTGCCAACAATGGGGCACTCGCTCTCGAAAAGCTAAAAGAAGCAGAACCACCTTATCAAATGATCTTGATGGATTGTCAGATGCCTGAGATGGACGGATTTGAAGCAACCACCGCAATAAGGGCGGGCATTGCGGGTGAGTTAAATAAGAACATTACCATTATCGCGATGACGGCAAATGCAATGCAAGGTGACAAAACTCGCTGTTTAGAAGTCGGAATGAATGATTACATTTCCAAACCGATAAATCTGCAAACCATGGAAAACACATTAGTTCGTTGGATAGGAAACTAACTACAGGTACACATGCCAAGCAATCGCTTTTTCCAAAAGCGCGGTGATGAATGGGTCTTTATAATCACAATAGGCTTGGCTATTGTTGTTGCACAAACTTGCTGCGCGGCGTTTTACGTCGCCATATGCTCGAGCTTCGTCAGGGTGGGTATTTAAGTAGTCACGAAAAACAAGATGCCGAAACACTTCCGCTCGACCTTTTTCAAAAATATGAACATGATGAGTTCGTGCATTACCGCCTTTTTGGAAATATCGCCGTCCTTCAATGCCATTTTCGCCTTTAGGCTTGTAGCCGATGGCCACTAGTTTCACTGAGTCCAAATCGACGACATTCAACGCATTGACCTCAATTAAAATATCAATTATCGGTTTTGCACACAGGCCTGTAACCGCTGTACTGCCAATATGGTGAATAGCAACCACATTGCTTGGGGTTAGTTCTGATAACAACGTGTCTTTTGCTTTCTTGAACTCACTTGGCCAAGTATCTCGGTAATCCACAATTTCGATAATACGGGAACTCACTGTGTGTTTTCTCTTTGTTTTCCAAACTCATCGAATGTTTTACTCTGATTGCGTTACGAAGACAATCAACATTTCTGAGAAGCAAAACCAATGAAAAATGCTCAGGCCAATATTTAGTTTTGGCATTCATCACGATAGCGAGCGCGGACCAACTCCACGTAGTGATTCATTGACTTAGTTGATGTTGTTACAAAAGCTTGTTGAAGCAATTGCGCATGTTGCATACGGTCTATTCTGAATTCTCGATAGTCATTGCGTAGACAACAAAACGCGACGAGTGTCCATTTACCGCCCCAAAATACCATGCCAAGAGGCTCTATTTCACGTTGACTTGATTCATTTTTGGCATCGCAATACCTTAATAGCACACGTTGCTTTAACTCGATTGCCTGCCGAACAACTTGAATGGACGCCTGACTTTGCTCATCAAACCCAAAACGCGCAACCATAATCGGAAAGTCATCCAGTGCTTGCTTCATCGGAGCAGGTATTACCGCTTCAATTTTACGAAGAGCACTTGCCGCATGTTCACAGAAAAGCGGATCGGTCCACTGTGACACCATTTTAGAACCAAGCAATAAGGTTTGAAGCTCGGGAAGCGTAAACATGAGCGGGGGAAGTTCCGCGTTAGACAACATAAAGCCGACACCCGGTTCTCCAACGACCGAAACACCGCTCGATTGTAAATCTTGAATATCGCGATAAATCGTACGGATGGACACATTGAACGCTTGTGCAAGCGTATCAGCAGAAACCGCCAATCGTCGACTTCGCAAATAATTAACCAATTGAAAAAGGCGTTCCGATTTATGCACGTTCTAAATACTCATTAGCGGTTTTGATTGGATAATGTAGCTCTATGATAAGAATAAGAAACCAAACAGCAACACAATTATGTATTGTACTGCCGTTTGGCACAGGGACAGGGTCTACTAAGAATTACACGATTGTGCGATGATTTCGTTTTGACTCATGACGACGCTCTCTGAATCCACAATGTCCATCAGAGCCTTGCAACGTGCGTCATCATAGAAACTCTCCTCGACTTTCGCAATATCAGCTTTGCTTTGCCAATAAATGATGTCAATAAACGTTTCGTTTTCTGGATGTTTGGCAAGGGTTCGATAGAGCAATCCAGTTTGCGCATCAAGAAACGCTCTGAATGCTTCATGCACAGCGTAAAAGTCTTGCTCACTCACACCTGCTTTTAACTTAAATGTAATCACTTCGAGATAAGGTTTCATTCTACTTTTCCTTTTACTGTTCAAATAGCACCAACTTCTGGGCAACCTGCCGTTTTGGTGTAAATACATTGAAACATGTGCCAGTGTCAGCGAGTGTCAGTAGTGATCCACGCAATGACATTACATTAGCAGAAATGTATTCCTTTTATTCTGATGAGGTGTTTCGCCCATATATCACAAGCCCTATTCCACCCAAAATCATCAAACTTGCCAGAACAAGACGCAGTGTAAGCACTTCCTGCGCAAACAATACACCGCCCAATGCAGCTAAAATAGGCACTAAAAGTTGTAAACTTGCTGCAAGAGAGCTCGATAGGTTCCGAAGCGCCGCGTACCAAATGGCATACCCCAATCCAGACGTAACAGCCCCTGATAAGATGGCGTAAACCGCGCCTTGGCTTGTCACCGACAGCGTGCCAAATGCAGCGACGACCAACCCAGTTACAAACGGTAGGGTGTAGACAAAATTGAAACTCGTTTGTCTCAGTGGGTTTTGAACTCCTTTGCCAGCGTACGTGTAAACTGCCCAGGCTAGTCCTGAAATAGCCATTAAAGATGTGCCAAAAATCGATGGCGACGAAGCACCCGGTAACAAAAGGTAAGTTAAACCACCGAAGGCAAACGCGATGCCTATCCACTCAGTTTTAGCTAAGCGTTCGCCGTAAAATATAGATAGTCCAAGCATACCAAGTTGAACAAATGCAAAAAGAATGAGTGCCCCAATTCCCGTCTCAAGCGACAAGTAAGCAAAGGAAAAACTTGTTGCGTAGGTGAAGAGCATTACAGGGGGCAACCAAAGTTTTAGCCCTGATTTGTCTTTAACTTCGTGCTTTTGACTTTTCGTAAATGCGACGAGAAGGGCCAACATTACACTGCCACTAAACAATCGGATAGCAGTGAAACTCGCCGCGTCAATTTCGCCACCTTGCAGTGCCAGACGACAGAGTATCGAATTCCCCGCAAAGGCGATAAGCGCGATGCTTGTCATAAAAATCGTCTTAAACATAAATCGTCAGTGTGTTTATTGAAATGCAACTTGTAGGAAGACTGTACAAAATTTTGCGTCATATTTACCAGTGAATTTATACGAGGAGAAAAGAGCAACTTGAATTTATTTTTAATAGGAGAAAGCAGACTCCGATGTCTGCTTTCTATCATTGGCGATTAGTGCAATGTGACTTTTACGTCTATCCATGCATTAGGAGAATCAGGTGTACCACCAACTTGGGTCGGTGTGATGGTGAACCCACCCCAATGGTCAGTGTAACTTTTTCCTAGCACTAATTCAGAATCGGTCTGATCATCACCCCACCAACCTGGTGTTTTTGAACCAGGTGTCATGTCTAAAAGGTACGAAGTCGTTTTCCAGAAGCGACTGTCTTGTTCATTTTCGAAATACCCTTCTAGATTAATCAACACGCCATTTTTTGTGCCTGTATAACGTTTATGTGATGTACGATACTCAAGCCAATAAGTGTATTGCCCATTACCAGATTTCAGTTTTAATCCTATGGGCGATTTTGCAACACGCCCCTGATCAAATGCATAAATTCGGTAGGTTCCAGATGAATTAATCGTAGGTACTTCACTGTCGTTCAACCAATTAAAGTAACTTTTATACAATAAGTTATAGGCCTCTAACGAATGAGCGCCCATGCCCATCATACTGTAAACGTTACCGTAATTGAGACTTTCTTTATCGTAATCGCCAACGCCAATCACCTTACCGGGACCAGCTTCAAGGGCTTTAGCATGACGAAGACCTAGTGCATGGCCTAATTCATGCGCAACAACGCCGGCTGTGTGGTGGTACAACGAAATACTCGGAGGAGCAGCGCTTGAGTTGAAATTACCGACTTGCGGTGCAACCATCATAACCACCGTACCATCGCCAGGGTTGTCTGGGTTTGTCCCCATCTCACTCACTTTTGCCTTCCAAACTTTAGTCCAACCATGAAAATCGTTATCAAAAGTACTTTTAGGCTGGTTAATCCGAATAATTGGCGCACTAATATCGTAGCCAACCGAAAACTTGCCATACGACTGTTCGTCATAATATTTGACGACATCGTCTAGTGCTTGTGCCATATCGGGCCACAACAAACGCGTATCAGAAAACTCAAATCGAAATACCTTGATTTTCGCGTAGTTATATTTATAGCCATCATTGCCTTTCGACGGCGGAGGAGGTGGAGTGGTTGTCGATGAACGACAACTTGTTGCCCCCAAATCCACCACTAAACTAGCATTGGTTGAACTACCCGTCACGGCAATATAGCTCCAATACTTGCTTGGATTTGTTAAAATGATGCATTCTTGATTGCCGACACGAGTCGACGATGGATCGGCCCCCGTGGTTGACGGCCAATGACCGTTCTGTGCGTATAAACTCAGGTCACCAGTGCCATGAGCCGTACTTATCGCCAGACTTGAGTATTTATCTGAATTAGCGATGCTGTAATAGCGGACCGAACTGTTAGCCATACAAATGCTATCACCACTTGCCAGATTTTGACCCGAAAAAGGCCCCTCTTGCTTGCACGTATCTGCCAATTCAAGCTGCGTAGCCAACGTGCTATGCTCTGCTTCAAAGACGGATATCTTTTCAACATCATCAATCGCTTGGCTTGAAGGCAGATAGGAAATGGCCAGCAAGGACAATATATTTCCTATTCTATTTACTGTTCTCATTATGAGTTTCCTTTACATGTGTGAATTAGACTCGCTCAAAAAAAGAGCAGTAAATTTATAGCCTCAAAATATACATTATACAATATTTTATATACACAAATTTTACAAACGTAGGAGTTTTAGGAACTTATCGTTTAAGCCAAGAAATAGAGTCGGTGAATAACAACGACTCGAAGTGTCAGTGTTGTATTCTTCGCGTTTACTTACACTTTAATCGTTGCATATCTCTCAATCCTCGTTAACATGTTTCTCCAAACAACAACAAAAATGAAATCCATGGAAGTCATTCAAGTTGGGGAATATAAGTTCGACGCACTAAATTCTTGTCTATCAAAAGATGAACAAGTTATCCCGCTCGATCCCCGATTGCTTACTTTATTGACATTTTTTGTCGAAAACCCCAATCGTATTATCACGCGAGATGAGCTGCAGCTTGCGATTTGGCAAAACGTCATTGTGACGGACAATGCCATTAACAAGCTGGTTGCGAATTTGCGAAAACTATTTTGTGACGATGCGAAAAATCCTCAGTACGTTAAAACGATCCCTAAGCAAGGTTACGTGTTTATCGCACAGATAAGTGCTATCGAACCGAAGATAGAGACGCCTGAACCCATACCGAAAAGAACAGAAGTTACTAATCAGGTGCAGCTTGTTTCGTCACGTACTCATACCCCATACTTTGTCGCTTTTTTCACTGTGATGATATTGGTGCTTGGCTATATTGCTTTGTATTCCTCTTCTGCTTCCGTGTTTGGCGATAGTGCAGCGCTTTCTCGCTTTTATGGTGGAAAAGGCTCCCCTATCGTGACGCAAGATGGTGAGACATTATTGTTTTTAAATCATCGCCAACAAGGTACCGGACTTTGGCAAACTGCGGTCAACGCAGGAAATGCAACATTGCCCAAAGAAATTAAAGGTCTGCCTAGTTTTGGCGAACTGTTGTTTGCAGACTCCAGTAAACTCATGTATCGCGTTAAAGCGCCAGAGTGCGGTTGGTATGTCAGCGACTTGAATTTAAATGCAAGTACGGTCAGTGCTGATTCAACGTTGTTGACCTCTTGCAACACGCTAAAAATTCATTGGTCTTTGTACCTGCCTACACAAAACAGACTCTTTGCATTAGGTCACGATAAACACCACGAACATCGCAATACGCTGTTTAGCGCGACGGTAGGTGAATCACTTCAAGCGCTGAACATCGAACTGAGCGACAAATGGAGGATGGTCAGCCTAGATACCTATCAAGACGCGAATAAACTGCTCATAACCACGATTTCAATTGATGGCAAAACCGCTGTGTTTGAATATCAAATCGACCAGTCGATACTGACGCCAGTTGTTGAACTCGACTTTTTTAGTCATCACGTTATTTGGGATCAGGCGCGCGAAGGTCTTGTTTATACAACTCCGGCACCTGATAGCAAATTGGTGAGAATGGACTTAACCAGTCGCGAGCAAACGTTACTGTCCTCCAGCAGTGAAAGGCTTTGCTGTACAATTGCACGTCATCCAAATGGGGTTGATTACATTTACTTAAGCAGTGATAAAAACATCGATGTGAAGTGGTTGAAAACAAACTATTGGCTAGATAACAGCAGTGTCATCGATTCCAATCCTGCGCTTGCGCACACAAAAGAAGGTCACTATTTCTTATCGAATCGGGCCGGACTCACCCAACTGTACTTTCAATCACCAAATTCGCCCGCAGCGCTGGTGCCGTTGCTAGATGATTACTACATGATTGAAAAAATGGCGTTATCCAATAACGACGAATTCATTTTGTTGTCTGAAAGTCATCGGCTTTTACTGAGCAATTTAAACGAACGTAACTCTTTGCAATCAATCTTCTTAGATGGTTACATCGACCACATTCAATGGTTAACGAATACGTTGTTTTCAGTTTCTATGACCTATCAAAATCAGCGATATGTTGAGGTTTATAATTCTAACCTCCAACGAATTGCCCGCCTCGAAGCACCATGGCGTCAGGTATTAGCCGATCCAGCAAATGATAACTGGTATTATTTTGTAGATAGTAAGAGGGATTTATATCGTATGCCGACAGATCGTATTTTTACGACACCATCGGTTGATACTGGTGAATACGTTGGTAATTTACCCATGTACTCAAAACTGAAAGTGGACAACAATATTTTGTATTTAGTGTCTGAATTCGGTGAAACACTTAGTCGCTACAACGTCAATGGAGATATCTTCCAGCCACTTTCGGAAGAGCCTCTAAATGCCTATCTCGGTTTTGATGTAAAAGAGGACACGGTTATTTTCGCAGGGAAAGAAACCTTCCGAAGCCAAATCTATCGAACCATCGCGAGGTAATGTTTTGTCCTTGGGGATAGACTTTATGTGTCTATCCCCATTGCCATTAAACAGTCCGGTTACCAGCGAAAAATATAGTTGAGTTTAAGGGCAGTTTCATCTGCTGTTTTCACACGCTCGTGCCATCCGTCTTCCATATCATAACCTTGGCTCAATGTAAGCTGATAGAGTTCGTCTGGTTTACTTTGGTAGCGCAGTCGCGTAAAGACGGACAAGGTATCGGATTGAGTATTGTGTTGCAGTAAGGTGTTCCATGACCAATCACTGTCAAAGGCAACATCCATTTTGAAGCGTGTACCAAACATATTTTCGCGTTGTGATTCTCGTTGGTAATAGTAGTTTTGTCTGCTCAATTCAAAACTGAAATGCTTGTTAGGTTTATAGTTTAAGGTAAACTCAAGATGTTTCATGTCACTGTCGTAAAACTCACCTCGACTCACTCGAACGTTACCGTAAATCGGCTTACTCGAATCGCTTCGGAAATAGGCGTACCAGCGAGAGAATTTAAATTCATCATTATTGAATGTAATATTGCGGCCCATTTTAAATGGCGTTTTCAAGTTTTCTTTTCGCGTTTCGTGCTGTATGTAGAAAAAGGATGAATCCTTGAATTCCACTTGAAACGGTCTTAGTCGATACTCTTGGCTTAGGCGTTCGTTGTTCGTGTCGTCTGTCTGCCAATAAAAGACATTGGTTTGAAAGTAGTTAATATGATCTGCAAGCCAGCCGTCCGTTGGTCGGTAACGTAAGTGATTCACAAACTCATAGTATTGAACACCTTTACGGTTCACAAAACCAAGTGCTGGATCGAAATCATCACCAACGTAACGATACTTCGCGCGAAAATAAACAGCATCATTGGGTAAGTAAAGCTGTATACCGTAGGCCTTTGTATCCTCGTCTTCATGTTGCTTTTCGGTTTCTTGATACCATCCATAGCCTTCGATACGTTGCTCATTGAATATACTGTTTTCATAACGATAATCGACACCCCAAAGACCTGAATTATCGCGGTTGTCCGCACTGCCCTGTGTCGTTATAAGGCCAACTTGATGATGATCGGCTACCTGCTGGCTGACTCGGGCTACGCTCAACTGTGTGGTTTCGTCTTTGTCGCCATCACGTTGCTGATTTACTGATAAGACACCTACTCGCGTGTCACCAATTTGCCCTGTAAGTTTGGTGCCCCAGTTGATATCTAAAATTCCATCCGATTTACCCTGACCAATTCGACGCGAGTAAAAGGCCATGGCATTAGGATACCCATCATTGATCCCTCCAAAATTAAACACCTGACTGTCTTGCAGGAAAAAATCGCGTTTTTCGTCAAAATACTGGGCAAATCTCGACATGTTCATGTCGACTTCATCCACTTCCGTACCAGAAAAATCCGTGTTTACGGTCACAACCCCAGTTAGGCTGGGCGTTATTTTATAAAAAGCATCCAGCGAAGGGACCCATTCGCTCTCATCATCATTTGACTTGTACGCAAGCCCTGGTCGAAGCTCTACCCCAATGCCTTGTTCTAGCCCTTGTAAGCCAGAAATAGGCGCAACTTGACCTGCTGTCCAACCATTTGCCTCGCCGTCATTTAAGTTCCAGTAAACTTGTTGGTAAGGCGAAGAGAGTTTATGCCGAAGTTGAATCCCCCACGTTTCGATGTTTTTTTCAAATGAAATTGATTGCATAGGAATGGCCATTTCAACTCGCCAACCGTCATCAAAAACCGCCGTTTTGGCGTACCACAGCGTTGACCATTGTCCTATGTAATCGGTTCCATCAACTAATCCGTCTTCTTTCACACCCGAAGGACTCACATGAAATAAATAGGCGTCCCGCTTATCGTAATTTGTGTCTAACGTAATACCGAAATAATCTTCGTTCCACAGATCACTGCCTTGCGTCAGTACTCGGTCCGTGATCGTGTTTTGTGGCTGATGAATTTCAGCCGCAACATAGAGAAAGTTTTCGTCATAACTCAAGTATGCCGTAACGGGGTAGGTTGGCTTATCGCCCAATGAGGGTCTAAACACGACAAAGTCCGTAATTTGAACAGCGTCCTGCCATTCATTCTCCGAGAATTGTCCGTCAATGACTGGGGCGACGCGCGCCTTTTTTAGGTTCAAATTCGCACGTGAAAATGCGTAGCCCGTTGCAGCATTGCCTTTTAGTTCATTTTTAAATTGCACCGATTCAGCCGCTAATGAGTAGCCAGAAAGTATCGCTATACTGAGCAAAGAAAGTTGTTTTTTCATGTTCGCTTCCCGTTTCAATCCAGACTTGATTGTGGATATGCGACGCCCAAAAGAGGTGATAAGACCGGGAAAAAGGTGACAAAAAGGTGATTTTGAATGACAGAAAGGTGATTAGTCCTTTGATTTATATAAAAATACACCGTTAACTTAAAAAATCACGTTGAAAAGAGGCCTCTCTAATCGTACTGATTGCTTTATCTGATCATTCACTGTTCATGATCTTGGTTAGCTTCCTTGTAGGCGATATGACTCGACACACTTTCTACAGCTTATTTTGAGCGGCGACTAAATACGCACGAAATTCAAATAACCTCCGATTACTACGAACTACGTGTTAAATAATCGACACATAGTTGAATAAATTAAACGAGATCAACAGCTCACTTAGCACGTTCGTTCAGAAAACATAAAAAAAGAGCGGCTAGGCCGCTCTTTTGGGGATTCCATTTATGGAATGTCGTAATTATCGTTTTGTGCGTCTAAAGCCCAACAGGCCGAACAGACCAAACAACCACATGCCCAACGAACCTCCCGAGCGTTTGTCCGTCGGTTGAGGCTCAGGATCTGGCGTCACCACACTCGTTGACGTGGCTTTCACCGTCAGTGTCACTTCTTGCGTTACCGTATCAAAGCCGTCACTGACGCTCACCGCTAGTCGGACTTGTTCATCCGCATTCACCATTGGCGCACTTACGATTACCGTATCGCCACTTGCGTTGCTCAATGTGACTGCAACCCCATCCAGCTGGCGCCATTGGTACGTCAGCGCATGACCATCGGCATCCGTGGCACTCGCCGCAAGGCTCACCGTCTTGCCTGACTCCACACTGACGTTGCTCGTCACACTCACGCTTGGCAATTGGTTTACCAACAGCAGGTCAACCGTGACATCCTTCGCACTCTCGGCGATGCCATCACTGACTGTCACGCTGAACGTCAGTTGCGCGTTCGTCGTAATGTCTGGCGCCATAAAGCTCGCCACCGCCATGTTAGCTTGCTCGAGTTGCACCGGTGTGCCCGACGTTTGTTGCCACACATAGATTAGGCTGTCGCCATCCGCATCAGTACTGTTCGATGCATCGAGAACTACCTGCGTCTGCTCGTTCGCCGTGATGTTCGTGCTGACAACCGATACGTCTGGTGCGTTGTTTGCACGTTGAACCGCCATCATACCTGGGTCCGCAACCGCCCCGTTTACTTGTCCGTCGTTGTCATACTCACCGCCGTCCACTATCACCAACTGCATACAAGTGTCGCCTGCGTTAAGGCCCCTGCGGTAAGCACTGTTGCCTGCCGCCGGACAGTTGCCGTCTGCATCTCTCGGTGCTGACAGTAACTGATTTGCGCCATCGTCGATAAACTCAAACCAGCCGCGCGCCGGGCTGAACTTACGGTACGTCGCACCGCTCGGAATGCTCTGTCCTGCTGGCAATGGCATCACCACCGGTAAGCTACCGCCGGCTTGGAGGCCCGTTACTTGGAAGTCCACTAAGTAACCCACCCCCTGATGACCATTGTCTCGAGCACTTTCACCCAGTAATGTCACCAGTTCGTCTGGCGTTAAGCCCGCATCCGAAGAGGTTGCACCTTGTTGTTGAACCGTGTCACCTAGACGCATCGTCAGACCCGCAGGCACCTGTAGCGTATCGCCATTACTGGACAGAGGGAGACGTGCCGTGTCTGCATCCGCATCCAGATAGTCCGGGATACCATCGCCATCGCTGTCACCGAACCCTTCAACCGCATCGACAATGCCATCGCCGTCGCTGTCTGTCGTATCCGACAACACCGGCGCCGCTTCAAGCACACGGAAGCTTACGCTCGCCGTTGTACCCAGTGCTGGCGTGGTATTGGTTTCCGTCGCCGTTACGTCGATACGATAAAGACCTGCCGCCATGCTCGTTGGGTCCAGTGTCACGCTGGTGCCCGTACCAAGACTGCCCAGTACTGTACTGCTGTAGCTGATACTGTGGCTGTCGTTGGTGTTAACGTCGCTGACCGATGCATTGACGGTCACTGCACCACCCGCTGGGTCAATCTGCGATACTGACTTACCGCCCTGTGCTACGTTCAGTGTCAAGGTTGGTGCCTTGTTGCCCGTGACCACATTGATGTTTGCTGCCGTGTCGCCGCCAAGCGCCGCCACATCCGCTCCTGTCAAGCTCACGCCTATCACATCACCCGTTGTCAGTGTCGCTGGCACCGCAACCGTAATCGTCGCTTGCGTGCCGCTTTCAATCTTCACGCTCTCCGCCGTTGTCGCACCCTTAATGGTTACCGCGTAGTTCACCGTCACAGGGTAGCTCGGCGCCGCGCCGCTCAGCTGCACCGCAATGCTCGCTGTACTGCCACTTTCCGCTATCTGGTCAATCCCAACGCTCACCTGCGGCAGGATGTTAACCGTCATCGTCTTCTCGCTGCGGTTACCACTCGTATCCGTCGCACTTACCACCACGGCATGCGTGCCAGCGCGTAGTTGGCTACCCCCTTCAATAACCACCGTAACGTTACCGTCTACCAAGTCGGTCGCACTCAAGCTCAGGTCATTGCGGATGTCCGTCAAAACGCCACGGGCTTGGAGATTAAGGTCAACGGCCCCGACAATCACTGGTGCCGTGGTATCAATCACACGCACCAACTGTGTCGCGCTGGCGCTGTTACCAGCCGCGTCCACCGCAGTCCATGTCACCACGGTTTCACCCAGTGGATATGGTCCTTTATTATCCGCAACCAGCTCAAACTTTCCGCTGTTATCCGTAACGACTGGCGTCGCAAGTGAAACCGGCGTCAGCGCCGCCGTTGCTTCCACTTCCACCGCGGCAAGCGCACCACCAAACACAGGGGCTTCGCTGTCTACTGCCAACGTCACGGTCACTGTCGATGTCGCCGTGCCCGTATTGCCCGCGTTATCGCGTGCAGTAAAGGTCACCGTAGTCGCACCGATTGGGAACACCGCTGGCGCATCATGGCTCACCGTAAGCGCTCCGTCTACCGCATCTACCGCCGTTGCCGCCGCTAAGAAGGCGCTGATAGCCACATCCGATGCAGGTAAGCCGCTGCTCGTTTGTGCAACCACAGTCACACCTACTGGGGCATTAACCACTGGGGCCGTCGTGTCAGGCGGCGTGTTATCCACCACCGTCACGGTACGACTTGCAGTACCTTGGTTACCCGCCGCATCGCGCACGGAGTAATTCACGGTATAAACGCCCACCGTCGAACTGTTAACTGTTCCTGTCACCGTCACGTTTGCCGTCACATCACCATCCACGTTATCCACCGCATTGAAGCCTGGCTCAACGAAACGCTCGCCAAGAGGCAACTCTTGCGATGTACCATTGGTCAGGGTAATAACCGGTGCGCTGCGGTCAACAACTGTCACCGTTGCGCTGGCTGTTGCAACATTGCCTGCCGTGTCAGTCGCGCTAAAGGTCACGGTTGTCGTGCCAAGCGGGAACACCGCTGGTGCGTCATGAGTCACCACAAGTACACCATCAACCGCATCGTTCGCAGTGGCTCCTGCAAGGAAAGCCGCAATCGCGCTCTCCGTCACAGCCGTACCCGATGCATCCGTTGCCGCTACGTCAATATTGGCTGGCGCTGTGACCACCGGTGCTGCCGCATCCTGTACAGTGACACTGCGCGTCACAGTTGTAGTATTACCCGCAATATCCGATACACGATACGTCAGGGTATAAGCGCCTAATTTACTCGTGTCTACGCTGCCGCTGACCACCACTTTCGCGGTGACATCGCCGTCCACGTTATCTAGCGCATTGAAACCTGGCTCGACAAACGCGTCGCCAAGACCCACTCGCACAACCGCTCCACCTGTTAAGGTCAGCACCGGTTTGTCTTTATCCGACACCGTCACCGTGGCTTGGGCCGTACCAGTATTTCCACTCTTATCGAGTGCCGAGAACACAACCGTCGTCACACCCAGTGGGAATACCTGTGGTGCGTTATGGGTGACCAACACCGCGCCGTCAACCGCATCAAGGGCACTTGCACCCGTTAAGAAGGCTGCAATCGTTGCATCCGTGTCTGCCGTACCTTCTGCATCCGTCGCCGCCACCTCAATATTGGCCGGTGCCGTGACCACAGGCGCCGCCGCATCTTGTACCGTCACACTGCGTGTCGCCGACGTCTTATTACCTGCCGCATCACTGACCGTGTAGCTTAGGGTGTAAACCCCTTTGGTATTGGTATCCACCGTGCCGGTACGAACCACATTCGCGGTGATATCACCATCCACGTTATCCTGTGCCGTATAGCCCGGCTCCACAAACGCGTCGCCCACGCTCAGTACCAACGTATTGCCGCTACTCAGTAACAATTCAGGTTTGCTTTGATCTGCAACCGTCACGCTCGCTCGCGCCGTGCCTGTGTTGCCCGCACCATCGATAACACTGAAGTTAACCTGCGTGGTGCCAAGTGGGAACACCGCTGGCGCATCATGGCTTATCTGCGCCGTTAGATTACCGTCTACTGCATCCAGTGCCGTCGCACCAGCCAAGAAGGTTGCAATCGTTGCGTCATTGGCTGCCGTGCCTTTAGCATCCGTTGCGGCCACCACCAAATCACTGGGTGGCGTCACCACCGGTGCACTGGCATCCTGAATTGACACACTGCGCGTCGCTGTCGCGGTATTGCCCGCCGCGTCACTCACTGTATACGTCAAGGTGTACACGCCCACCGTCGCACTATCCACCGTACCACTGACAACCACTTTAGCGCTGATGTCACCATCGACATTATCCAATGCACTGGCACCGAGTTCACTGTATACATCACCAACTGGGAGCGTGATTGCGTTGCTGCCGTTTAAGCTCAGCACCGGCTTGGTTTGGTCAACAACGGTCAACACCGCCGTTTGACTTGCACGGTTACCGCTTGCATCCACCGCCTCAAAAGTGATGGTGTTAGCACCGAGTGGCAACACCGCTGGCGCGTTATGGGTTACCACAAGCGACCCATCTACCGCATCGTTGGCCGTAGCGCTGGCTAGGAAAGCCGCAATCGCGCTGTTCGTCACAGCCGTGCCCGACGCATCTGTCGCCGCCACTGTCATTGCCGCAGGGACCGTGATTACTGGCGCCGTTACATCCACTACCGACACGCTGCGTGTCGCCGTCGCCGTATTACCCGCAGCATCCGATACACTGTAGGTCAGCGTGTAGGTACCTACCTTACCTGTATTCACATTACCGCTGACAACCACCTTGGCGGTAATGTCACCATCAGCGTTATCAAGCGCCGTATAGCCCAGCTCGACGTATTGAGTACCAAAACTCAATGTCAGCTCGTTCGACCCTTGAAGGGTTAAGATAGGTAGGATGTTATCTTTTACATTAATGTTGAACGCGGTCAGGTTAGTGGTGACCGTGCCATCGCTCACACCTATTTGAATATTTGTAAAGCTGCCAGCGTCAGCATCACCCGGCGTGCCCGAGAGCGTGCCCGTCGCCGTATCAAAGCTTGCCCAAGAAGGTTTGTTCTGAATGCTAAACGTTAATTTGTCACCATCAATATCATTGGCCGTCGGAGTAAAGCTGTAGGCAGCCCCCTGGTTAATGGTTGTAGCAGGTGTTCCTGAAATCGTCGGCGCATCGTTGACGTTGATAACTGTCAACCCAAAGGCCGCTAAATCTACCGTAACAGTACCGTCGTTAACGGAAATTAGGATATTGCTATATGAGCCTACATTCGCGTTGCCCGGGATACCAGAAAGCTTGCCTGTAGCAGAGTCGAAGCTTGCCCAAGCCGGTTTATTCTGAATGCTAAACGTCAGGGTGTCACCGTCAATATCGCTCGCCGACGGCGTAAAACTGTATGCAACCCCTTGATCAACTGACGTTGCAGGCGATCCTGAAATCGTCGGCGCATCATTAACATTCACCACTGTAAGTGGGAAAGGTTCCAAATATGCGGTCACTTTGCCGTCGCTAACCGAAATGGCCACATCGTTGTACACGCCCACATCCGCGTTGCTCGGCGTGCCTGAAAGCGTGCCTGTTGAGGTATCGAAGCTTGCCCAGCTTGGCTTGTTCAAAATACTGAAAGTCAACGTATCGCCATCAATATCGTTCGCCGTTGGCGTAAAGCTGTAAGCAGCATCCTGTAACACGGAAATCGTAGCTTGACCTGAAATTGTAGGTGCGTCGTTCACGTTGACCACACTCACGCTAAATGCAGGCATATTAACGGTGTACTTGCCATCACTTATCGAAATCAAGATATTGCTGTAGCTACCAACGTCTGCGTTGCTCGGAGTACCGGACAAGGTTCCTGTGGAAGCGTCAAAACTGGCCCAGCTTGGCTTGTTCTGAATACTGTAAGTCAGCGTATCGCCATTAGCATCGGCTCCCGATGGCTGAAAGCTGTAAGCAGCATCTTGGTTCACGCTGGTTGCAGGCAATCCGTTGATCGTCGGGGCTTGGTTTTCTGTTAGGTGCACTAAGAGGCCCCTGTCGTTGGCGGTCATATAGTAGCCAGCAGCAACCAAGTCACCATTCGGTTTGAGGGCAATGGATTCAAAATCGACCCCCGAGCCGAAATCAAACACACGCGCACCTCCCGTCGCAAAGCTTTCGTCTGCCGTACCGTCAGCATTGAGTCGCTGCACGTACGAGAAATCGTAGTTATCCGTACTCACCCAACCGCCAAACAAAAAGCGTCCTAAACTGTCTTTGATCATATCCATGACATAGAGAGATTGGCCTGCACCAAATTTAAGCGGATTGCCCGCATTAAAAGTGGTATCAACCGCACCATTCGCATCGAGACGCACTAAATAATTAAGCGAACCGGTATTGTTGCTTCCCCCACTCACCGCCAACCACACGGTGTCACCTTCGAGCACAGCGGCTTCATGGCTGTTGGAGCCGTTTTTATACTCATTAGGTAAGGTGTAAACAGTTGTGCCGTTGGTACCATAGCTGGAGTCCAATGTACCATCGGCATTGACCCGCATCACCATGGACGGTCTGTTACCAGACACATATTGAGTACCAGCGACTAAAATACGACCCTGACTGTCTTCGCCAACAAACTTAGCGTGATCGTTGACGCCCACGCCTGTAGCGGCGAACAAACCACCATTGCCAAAGTTGGTGTCTGGGCTGCCATCCGCGTTAAGACGCATCAGCTTATACTGATCGCCGAGTACCAACATGCTACCATCCGCGTGCACCAGTAACCCTGCTGGTTTCAAACCGCTGACGGTCAACAGGCCACTAGTACCAAAACTCACGTCCGGTTGGCCACTCGCATTCAATTTACTAAGGAAAAACTGCCCGTTGTTCCATTCGGAAAGACCAAGCAACCAGATATTGCCAGCCGTATCAAATTTTAGGTCTATTGGCGTATCGTTGTTGCCAACATTCAGCTGATAACTACCGTTGCTACCAAAACTGGTATCCAGACTACCATCAACGTTATAGCGACGGAGGACAAGATCAACACCTGTAGTATTACTGCTATCCTGACCATAACCTGCCACCAAGGTGCGACCTTCGGCATCAACCCGAACAAAAGAATAGTATTCGCTGTTGTCAAACGGCACAGACAGCGTATCGGCACCTGCAATGACAACACCGTCTTTGGCAAATGGACTAGTAGCGCGGCCGTTGGCGTCAACCTTACTCCAACCGAGGTCATTACCCTCATTGCCCGATTGATGGGAGAAGATATCAAGATTACCATCAGTACCCTGCTGAATAAGCACCGGAAAGTTATTTGCGTCGCCAGGCTCTAGAAAATAACTGCCAATACCATTGACACCAAAGCTGGTATCTAGCGCGCCGGCATCATTTAAACCCACTACCGCGATATGAGATGAGCTGTTGCCTGTAAAGACTTTACCACCGAGCAAAATTCGGCCTTGGCTGGTGACGCTGATCTGAGTTGAAGTGTTCGTTCCACTATTACCTTTGCCACCCACATCCAAACTAAACCAGCCATTGTTGGCAAAACTGGTATCTAAGGTGCCATCGCTGTTGTAACGGTAAAGGTTAAACACTTGTGTAGTGTCCTGATCGCTCAATTTTTCGGTGGTCGTCACCAAAATCTTACCGTTACCATCGACAACTAAGTCATAAGCTTGGTTGGTTTGAGTTGTTGAACGGCTTACTTTCACCATACCATCGGTGCCGAAATTGGCGTCGTAGCTGCCATCTTCGTTAAAACGGAATAGGCTAGACTTGAAAGCGATGTGGCCAGCAGCAAGTAGAGCGCCATCGGCAGCAAATGCTAAAGCATGAATGCGATCATCGCTATCTGCACCTAAAAGCTGATAGCCGCTGCTGTTGAAACTGGTGTCGATGTTGCCGTTGGCATCAAACCGCGCAACAAACGCATCTCGCCCTGATTGAGTGACCCAACCGCCCAGATTAATACGCCCCTGAGCATCAGCAAGGATGCTGCTCGCTTCAGGCGCCTGACCGTTAATGGCGAAAATTGCTTCACCACCTACACCAAAACTGCTGTCTAAGGTGCCGTTTTCGAGCAAACGATAAAGGCGCATTTCCTTGTTACTACTGGTGCCTGCCACCAGAATACGGCCTTGCTTATCAGTGGTGATGACCAAACCAAACAAGCGATAATTGGCATCGCTGATTTGCACTTTGCCGCCATTACCAAAACTGGTATCTACGCTATTGTCACTCAAGCGGCGCGCGATATAGATGACGTCGTTTTGTTCTACACCCGGAGAGTTGCTCCCAACCATCAGCACTCGGCCTGTTGAATCAACAGCAACACGGTCCGAAACATCTGAACCACTGTCGAAATATCCGCTCCCTTGGTTAATCGGCACTATTTTAAAAGACGATTCACCGATGGTGCTGTCGAGTTGAATTGCAGCCATTGCTGCAGGACTTGCCAAAGCACTGAGCACCCCAGCTGCGACCAAACTGCGTATTGGGTGTTTTTTCTGTCTGTCCTTACTACCAACATCAGCAAAGCGATTGGCTGCGTCCGAGTATAAATTTTTCATTACGACTCCATAAATCAAAAAGTACGGTTAATTCGATTCTGATTGCCTTTACCCCGGTGAATCGTTCGAGGAATATCATGGCTCTGAATACAAAAACGGATTGCCCCGGCAAAACCCGCCAAAAAAAATAAATTTTTTCATCAAAGCGGCGAATTAAACCTAAGAAGGGTGCGGTGAGAACGCCGAGAGAAAAATTTCGGCCATAAAAAAGAGCGGCCTAAGCCGCTCTTTGAGTATTCCGATTAAGGAATGTCGTAATTAATTTTTGTTGCGTCGGCGTAGGCCCAACAGGCTGAGTAAGCCCAGTGCCCAAAGCGGCATCGAACCACCCGAACTCTTAGCTTCAGGTTGTGGCTGCGGTGTAACTACCGCTGGGGCTTTAACCGTCAGCACCACCTGACTGGTGACCGTATCAAAGCCGTCGCTGACGCTGACCTGCAGCGTAACCGTCTGATCTGTCGTGACCTCAGGTGCACTCACTATCACAGTATCGCCGTTTGCGTTGTCAAGCTGTACCGCCGTGCCATCAAGCTGCGTCCACTGGTACGTCAGGCCGTGGCCGTCCGCATCCGAGCCGCTCGCGGCTATGCGCACGCTCTTGCCAGAATCAACGCTCACACTCGCATCCACGCTCAAACTTGGCAGTTGGTTGACCAAGTTCAGAGCAACCGTCACCTCCTGAACGCTCTGGGCTATGCCGTCGCTTACCGTCACGCTAAACGTCAGCTGCTCATTCGTCTGAATGTCTGGCGCCATAAAACTTGCCACCGCACTGTCTGCGTTTTCAAGCGTGACCTCCGTGCCCGACGTCTGCTGCCAGCGATAGCTCAAGCTGTCGCCGTCCAAGTCCGTGCTGCTTGAGGCATCCAGCGTCACACGCGTTTGCTCATCCGCCGTCACGTCAGTATTTTGGACTGCTGCCACCGGCGCGTTGTTCACGCGCGCCACCGCCAGCATACCCGGGTCGGCAACCGAGCCGTTGACCTGACCATCGTTGTCGTACTCGCCGCCGTCCACTATCACCAACTGCATACAAGTGTCGCCTGCGTTAAGGCCCCTGCGGTAAGCACTGTTGCCTGCCGCCGGACAGTTGCCGTCTGCATCTCTCGGTGCTGACAGTAACTGATTTGCGCCATCGTCGATAAACTCAAACCAGCCGCGCGCCGGGCTGAACTTACGGTACGTCGCACCGCTCGGAATGCTCTGTCCTGCTGGCAATGGCATCACCACCGGTAAGCTACCGCCGGCTTGGAGGCCCGTTACTTGGAAGTCCACTAAGTAACCCACCCCCTGATGACCATTGTCTCGAGCACTTTCACCCAGTAATGTCACCAGTTCGTCTGGCGTTAAGCCCGCATCCGAAGAGGTTGCACCTTGTTGTTGAACCGTGTCACCTAGACGCATCGTCAGACCCGCAGGCACCTGTAGCGTATCGCCATTACTGGACAGAGGGAGACGTGCCGTGTCTGCATCCGCATCCAGATAGTCCGGGATACCATCGCCATCGCTGTCACCGAACCCTTCAACCGCATCGACAATGCCATCGCCGTCGCTGTCTGTCGTATCCGACAACACCGGCGCCGCTTCAAGCACACGGAAGCTTACGCTCGCCGTTGTACCCAGTGCTGGCGTGGTATTGGTTTCCGTCGCCGTTACGTCGATACGATAAAGACCTGCCGCCATGCTCGTTGGGTCCAGTGTCACGCTGGTGCCCGTACCAAGACTGCCCAGTACTGTACTGCTGTAGCTGATACTGTGGCTGTCGTTGGTGTTAACGTCGCTGACCGATGCATTGACGGTCACTGCACCACCCGCTGGGTCAATCTGCGATACTGACTTACCGCCCTGTGCTACGTTCAGTGTCAAGGTTGGTGCCTTGTTGCCCGTGACCACATTGATGTTTGCTGCCGTGTCGCCGCCAAGCGCCGCCACATCCGCTCCTGTCAAGCTCACGCCTATCACATCACCCGTTGTCAGTGTCGCTGGCACCGCAACCGTAATCGTCGCTTGCGTGCCGCTTTCAATCTTCACGCTCTCCGCCGTTGTCGCACCCTTAATGGTTACCGCGTAGTTCACCGTCACAGGGTAGCTCGGCGCCGCGCCGCTCAGCTGCACCGCAATGCTCGCTGTACTGCCACTTTCCGCTATCTGGTCAATCCCAACGCTCACCTGCGGCAGGATGTTAACCGTCATCGTCTTCTCGCTGCGGTTACCACTCGTATCCGTCGCACTTACCACCACGGCATGCGTGCCAGCGCGTAGTTGGCTACCCCCTTCAATAACCACCGTAACGTTACCGTCTACCAAGTCGGTCGCACTCAAGCTCAGGTCATTGCGGATGTCCGTCAAAACGCCACGGGCTTGGAGATTAAGGTCAACGGCCCCGACAATCACTGGTGCCGTGGTATCAATCACACGCACCAACTGTGTCGCGCTGGCGCTGTTACCAGCCGCGTCCACCGCAGTCCATGTCACCACGGTTTCACCCAGTGGATATGGTCCTTTATTATCCGCAACCAGCTCAAACTTTCCGCTGTTATCCGTAACGACTGGCGTCGCAAGTGAAACCGGCGTCAGCGCCGCCGTTGCTTCCACTTCCACCGCGGCAAGCGCACCACCAAACACAGGGGCTTCGCTGTCTACTGCCAACGTCACGGTCACTGTCGATGTCGCCGTGCCCGTATTGCCCGCGTTATCGCGTGCAGTAAAGGTCACCGTAGTCGCACCGATTGGGAACACCGCTGGCGCATCATGGCTCACCGTAAGCGCTCCGTCTACCGCATCTACCGCCGTTGCCGCCGCTAAGAAGGCGCTGATAGCCACATCCGATGCAGGTAAGCCGCTGCTCGTTTGTGCAACCACAGTCACACCTACTGGGGCATTAACCACTGGGGCCGTCGTGTCAGGCGGCGTGTTATCCACCACCGTCACGGTACGACTTGCAGTACCTTGGTTACCCGCCGCATCGCGCACGGAGTAATTCACGGTATAAACGCCCACCGTCGAACTGTTAACTGTTCCTGTCACCGTCACGTTTGCCGTCACATCACCATCCACGTTATCCACCGCATTGAAGCCTGGCTCAACGAAACGCTCGCCAAGAGGCAACTCTTGCGATGTACCATTGGTCAGGGTAATAACCGGTGCGCTGCGGTCAACAACTGTCACCGTTGCGCTGGCTGTTGCAACATTGCCTGCCGTGTCAGTCGCGCTAAAGGTCACGGTTGTCGTGCCAAGCGGGAACACCGCTGGTGCGTCATGAGTCACCACAAGTACACCATCAACCGCATCGTTCGCAGTGGCTCCTGCAAGGAAAGCCGCAATCGCGCTCTCCGTCACAGCCGTACCCGATGCATCCGTTGCCGCTACGTCAATATTGGCTGGCGCTGTGACCACCGGTGCTGCCGCATCCTGTACAGTGACACTGCGCGTCACAGTTGTAGTATTACCCGCAATATCCGATACACGATACGTCAGGGTATAAGCGCCTAATTTACTCGTGTCTACGCTGCCGCTGACCACCACTTTCGCGGTGACATCGCCGTCCACGTTATCTAGCGCATTGAAACCTGGCTCGACAAACGCGTCGCCAAGACCCACTCGCACAACCGCTCCACCTGTTAAGGTCAGCACCGGTTTGTCTTTATCCGACACCGTCACCGTGGCTTGGGCCGTACCAGTATTTCCACTCTTATCGAGTGCCGAGAACACAACCGTCGTCACACCCAGTGGGAATACCTGTGGTGCGTTATGGGTGACCAACACCGCGCCGTCAACCGCATCAAGGGCACTTGCACCCGTTAAGAAGGCTGCAATCGTTGCATCCGTGTCTGCCGTACCTTCTGCATCCGTCGCCGCCACCTCAATATTGGCCGGTGCCGTGACCACAGGCGCCGCCGCATCTTGTACCGTCACACTGCGTGTCGCCGACGTCTTATTACCTGCCGCATCACTGACCGTGTAGCTTAGGGTGTAAACCCCTTTGGTATTGGTATCCACCGTGCCGGTACGAACCACATTCGCGGTGATATCACCATCCACGTTATCCTGTGCCGTATAGCCCGGCTCCACAAACGCGTCGCCCACGCTCAGTACCAACGTATTGCCGCTACTCAGTAACAATTCAGGTTTGCTTTGATCTGCAACCGTCACGCTCGCTCGCGCCGTGCCTGTGTTGCCCGCACCATCGATAACACTGAAGTTAACCTGCGTGGTGCCAAGTGGGAACACCGCTGGCGCATCATGGCTTATCTGCGCCGTTAGATTACCGTCTACTGCATCCAGTGCCGTCGCACCAGCCAAGAAGGTTGCAATCGTTGCGTCATTGGCTGCCGTGCCTTTAGCATCCGTTGCGGCCACCACCAAATCACTGGGTGGCGTCACCACCGGTGCACTGGCATCCTGAATTGACACACTGCGCGTCGCTGTCGCGGTATTGCCCGCCGCGTCACTCACTGTATACGTCAAGGTGTACACGCCCACCGTCGCACTATCCACCGTACCACTGACAACCACTTTAGCGCTGATGTCACCATCGACATTATCCAATGCACTGGCACCGAGTTCACTGTATACATCACCAACTGGGAGCGTGATTGCGTTGCTGCCGTTTAAGCTCAGCACCGGCTTGGTTTGGTCAACAACAGTCAATACCGCCGTTTGACTTGCACGGTTACCGCTTGCATCCACCGCCTCAAAAGTGATGGTGTTAGCACCGAGTGGCAACACCAATGGCGCGTTATGGGTTACCACAAGCGACCCATCTACCGCATCATTAGCCGTAGCGCTGGCAAGGAAAGCCGCAATCGCGCTGTTCGTCACAACCGTGCCCGACGCATCTGTTGCTGCCACTGTTATTGCCGCAGGAACGGTGATCACCGGTGGCATCTCGTCCACCACAGACACGCTACGCGTCGCGGTTGTGGTATTGCCAGCCACATCCGATACGCTGTACGTTAAGATGTACGCACCGAGGGTCGCCGTATCAATGTTGCCGCTAACACTGACCTTGGTGGTCACATCACCATCCACATTATCCTGTGCGCTGAAACCCGGCTCAACAAACGTCTCACCCAGACTGACGCGCATGACAGGTTCGCCCGTTAAAGTGATAACGGGTTTACTTTGATCTGACACCGTCACCGTGGCCTGTGCTGTACCGGTATTACCACTTTTATCTATTGCCGAGAACACAACCGTGGTAACACCCAGAGGGAATACCCGTGGTGCGTTATGCGTGACCAACACCACCCCGTCAACCCCATCAAGGGCACTTGCGCCCGTTAGGAAGGCTGTAATCGTCGCATCCGTGTCTGCCGTACCTTCTGCGTCCGTCGCCGCCACCTCAATATTGGCCGGCGCTGTGACCACCGGCGCTGCCGCATCTTGTACCGTGACACTGCGTGTCGCAGAGGTCTTATTACCTGCCGCATCGCTAACCGTGTAGCTTAGGGTGTAAACCCCTTTGGCGTTCACATCCACCGTCCCCGTGCGCACTACGTTGGCGGTGATATCACCATCGACGTTATCCTGTGCCGTATAACCCGGCTCAACAAACGCCTCGCCCACACTCAGTACCAGCGTATTACCGCTACTGAGTACCAACTCAGGTTTGTTTTGATCTGCAACCGTCACGCTCGCTCGCGCCGTGCCCGTGTTGCCCGCACCATCGGTGACACTGAAGTTAACCTGCGTGGTGCCCAGTGGGAACACCGCTGGCGCATCATGGCTTATCTGCGCCGTTAGATTACCGTCTACTGCATCCAGTGCCGTCGCACCAGCCAAGAACGTTGCAATCATTGCATCACTCGCTGCCGTGCCTGTGCCATCCGTTGCGGCCACCACCAAGTCACTCGGTGGCGTCACCACCGGTGCACTGGCATCCTGAATTGACACACTGCGCGTTGCCGTGGCGCTATTGCCCGCCGCATCACTCACTGTATACGTCAAGGTGTACACGCCCACGGTCGCACTATCTACCGTACCGCTCACCACCACTTTAGCGCTGATGTCACCATCGACATTGTCCAACGCACTGGCACCGAGTTCACTGTATACGTCGCCAACTGGGAGCGTTATCGCGTTGCTGCCATTCAAGCTCAGCATGGGTTTGGTTTGGTCAACAACCGTCAACACCGCCGTTTGACTTGCACGGTTACCGCTTGCATCCACCGCCTCAAAGGTGATGGTGTTAGCACCGAGCGGCAACACCGCTGGCGCATCATGGGTTACCACAAGCGACCCATCTACCGCATCGTTGGCTGTCGCCGCATTGAGGAAAATAACCACATCACTCGCCGTTTTAGCGGTGCCGTCGCCATTCACTGCCGCAACGGTCATATCGCCGGACACGCTCAACACAGGAGCGGTAATATCAGACACATTAAAGCTGCGTGTCACTTCTTGTGCTGGTTCATAGTCGGCGTTGCCAGCCTGAGTAGCCGTGATACTACAAGTACCGACACCAACTAGTGTCACACTACCACCACTCAGGCTACACACTGTCGGCGTGCTTGATGCAAAATGCACAATAAGACCTGCATCGCTGCTCGCCGTTAGAGTAAAACCGCCGTCGGCGAAGTGGCGTTCGGCAAGCGCACTGAAGCTTATCAATTGTGTACGTTTGTGCACGCTAAAGCTTTGCATCACATCATTCGCCGCCAGATAATTGCCATTACCTGCCTGACTTGCCGTGATAGCACAACTACCCGCACTGACTAAATTGACCGAGTTACCAGACACAGTACATACTGTTGGTGTCGTCGACGCAAACGCGACGGCAAGGGCTGAATCCGATGTCGCGCTTAAAGTAAAGGGTCCCTCACCCAGCGTTTTGTCGGCAACTGCTGCGAAATTGATAATTTGCGTCGCCTTAGCGATATTAAAGCTCTGTACCACATCGCTTGCTGCAAGATAATTAGCGTCCCCTGCCTGACTGGCGGTAATCGAACAATTACCCACAGTCAGTAGCGATACAGTACTGCCAGATAAAACACATACCGTTGGTGTGGTCGAAGCAAAGCTCACAGTTAGGTTTGAACTCGATGTTGCACTTAATGCAAAAGCAGCATCACCAAACGTCTTATCCGTCAAAGGCGCAAAGCTAATTTGTTGATCGCGTTTTTCTACCGTAAAAGCACTGGAGATCCGCGTCACGGTCTGGTTACCAGCAAGATCCCGCGCCGAATTGGCAGCAACCTCAATTGCCAAACTGCCGCTCCCGCTGAGCTCACTGAGCGTTATGATACGGAGGTTACCACTGCCGCCGATACTGATATTAGCGCTGGCATCGCCACTATTTATCAGTCTAATATCTGCAACCGAAAGACTAATTACATCTGCACCTGAATAGCTAAGGGTAAAAGAAACCGGGCCACTTTGACTCGATGCCAGACTTGGCGCGCTAATGCTGAGTTCTGGCGCGATGGTATCCTGCACCTGAACCGTACGCACTTGCTGCACGGCCTGATTACCAGCAGCATCCATAACATCATAATAGACGCTGTAATTACCGACCAGATTGGAGTCTACCGCACGACTGTCAATACGTACTGCGGCACTGAGATCGCCGTCCACGTTGTCGCTGGCGCTGGCACCCTGCTCCACATAAGCGTTGCCGCGTTCAATCAGTTGCGGATTAGCGCCTCGCAGGCTAATGACTGGTGCTGTGGTTTCCTTTAATACGCGCACTACACGGAACTGAGTTTGGGCGGCGTTACCTGACGTATCACTGATGTTATAACTGACCTGATAATCGCCTGAAACTGTATTGCGAATAGCACTACTGTCGATGATCACTAACGCAGAAATATCACCGTCGTAATCGTCGATGGCTGTGACGCCAGGCTCGACAAAATTTTCCCCGTAAGCCAACAGCAGCGGATTGGCGCCGCTAAGGCTCACGACAGGTGGCGTAACATCATTGTCCTGACAACCGTCGCCGTTGCGATCTAATACGAAACCAACCAGCGGACAGGCATCATTGCTGTCTGCTACGCCGTCATTATCATCATCACTATCAGCGTTATTGCCGATGCCGTCTTTGTCGGTATCCACAGATTCTGAAGCATCTAACGGGAAAGCATCGACCGCATCCAGCACACCGTCGTTGTCATCGTCATTATCATGCTCGTCGCACCAACGATCAGCGTCTGTATTGATGTTATTGAGCGCATAATCAAGTGGACAAACATCAATGTCATCGTTGATAGCGTCGTTATCATCGTCAAGATCTATGTTGTCAGTTAGCCAATCGCCATCCGTGTCCGCATTTTCAAAACGGACTTCGGCGAGTCCAACATAAATGCCGCCGTAATTACTTTTGATAGCAAATTTTGCCAGTCGTACATTATCGAGTGTTTGTCCAAACGGAACGTATTGTGACGGTCTAGGGCTACCGTCTTCTTTAGCCAAAGTAAAACTACCGATGCTGGTGAAATGCGCATTCATCGGATCGCTATCAGCACTGACAAGCAGTTCAAATTCGCGAACAGCGTACTCCTTTTCACCAGCGTATGTACTGTTTATCTGCCATACGTAGGCACCGCTGATATTTTTCGCTTCACCAAGATCAAATATGATCACCTGTGCGCCAATATTCGTACCATAAGGTCCCTTCAAGGCGCCGAGTTCCGAGCCGGAATTCCAACTCCAACTGGTGGTAGGCACATGTGTCCCGTAGCGTGTGAATTCGGCTTTACCTAAACCTAAGCCATTGATCATAGGTGCTGGACCAATAGTGGCCATGTGAGAGGTGACATAAACCAAAGTTGGCTTCAATGCGCGATCAACCGGGGTTACATTACTATCCAACGGATCGGTTGATTCGAGGATTTCAGTAGCATCACTCACCCCATCATTGTCATCATCAAGGTCAATGTAGTTACACGTACCATCGCTATCGGTATCAATTGGGAAGTCACTGCTGTCGAATTGATTGTGGTTACACGCTAATTCAGCAGCATCGCTAAAGCCATCGTTATCATCATCACTATCATTTAGGTCGGAGATAAAATCGTGATCGTTGTCCGCTGGTATACTTACGCTGCTCAGTGGATCAGTACCGTTACTAATTTCATCACTGTCGCTATAGCCATCGTTATCATCATCGAGGTCGATATTGTTGCACGTACCGTCGTTATCGCTGTCTATGGGAAAATCGCTGCTGGATAGTGGGTCACGCTGACATGCAATTTCCGCAGTATCAGTAAATCCATCGTTGTCATCATCGCTATCATTTAAGTCAGAAATGAAATCATGGTCGTTGTCCGCGGGCGTGCTGGCGCTGTTTAATGGGTCAGTACCGTTACTTACTTCATCGATATCACTATAACCGTCATTGTCGTCGTCATTGTCAGCATTATTACCTAAGCCATCAAGGTCGGTATCTAAGCTTTCAGAAGCGTCAAGTGGGAAGACATCATTGACATCAGGCACACCGTCGTTATCGTCGTCTGTGTCAACATTATTACCTATGCCATCTTTATCCGTATCCACACTTTCAGATGCATCCAATGGAAAGGCATCATCGACATCGCTCACGCCGTCGTTGTCGTCGTCAGTGTCAGCGTTATTACCTATACCATCCTTGTCTGTATCTACACTTTCAGACGCGTCTAATGGAAAAGCATCATCAACATCATTCACACCGTCGTTGTCATCATCACTGTCGGCATTGTTGCCAATACCGTCATGGTCGGTATCCACAGTTTCCGAAGCATTGCGAGGCAACGCATCGTCAACATCCGCTACACCGTCATTGTCGTCATCCAAATCTTCGGTATCGTCATTACAACCATCGCCGTCGTAATCGCTGCTTGCAATGCCAACAGTGCCAGTACGACAAGCGTCGAGTGCGTCGGCAACGCCATCGTTATCATCATCCGTGTCGACATCGTTGGTCTGGCCATCGTTGTCGGTGTCGGCGTGCTGCAGCTTGATGCGGCCAAGGGTCACATAGTAATGCTGATTGCCGTTCATCTGGCTCTGAATCTGGATCTTCACCAAACGGACATTTTCTGCGGCAAAATCGAACAGAGCCGGGGCTTGATTGGTCCACAGGTCCACGGCTATTACAGGCATACTGTAACGGCCGACTTCTCTGAAGTTGGCCGTCAGCGGATCGCTGTCGGAGGAGACATAAAGAATGAAGTCCTTCACTGCATTGTATGAGCTGGCAATATTGTTCGGGTCCCAGATAAAGGCCTTGGACAAGTCGTAAGTGCCGCCCAAATCCACCACGATTTTCTGAGTCGAGACATGGGGTATGCTGCTCGGGTAACTCAAGGGCCCGCCAAGACCGCCGTCTGTGCTGCCGGTCTGCCAGAAGGCTTTGCCCGATTGCAGCATATAGGCGCTGCTGCCGCCCGGTGCGGTGACCAGCCCGATGTTGGAGAGCAAGTTGTCTTTCACTGTATCAGTCGAGTCAGTACGGTGAGACGAAGTCCACACGGCCGTTGGCGTCAGCACCCGCACATAGGGCGTGCTATTAACATTCAAGGGATCAGAACCTGCAGTTGCCTCAATTGCGTCGCTAAAGCTGTCGTTGTCGTCGTCGTCATCTTCGGTCACAGAGTCGCAACCATCACCGTCGATATCGTTATTGGCTGGGCCTCTACCGGTACCAACCGTGCCCATCGGGCAGCGATCAACGCCGTTTGCGATACCATCATTGTCGGTATCTGTGTCGTTCATGTCAGAAATACGGTCGCCGTCATGATCGGGCGGTGTGCTGGCTGCGTCTAATGGGTCCGAGCCATTGGCGATTTCATCTGTGTCCGTGTAGCCATCGTTGTCGTCGTCAAGGTCTTCGTCGGCATCGTCGCAGCCGTCGTGGTCGCGGTCGCTACTAAGATGGTGATCAGCGGTTAAACAGCGATCCCACAGCACATCAGCAAAACCGTCGTTATCATCATCCCAATCCTCCGTTGGGTCATCACAGCCATCGCCGTCAAAGTCACGGTTGGCAGGGCTGCTGCCTCTGCCAACTGTGCCCATCGGGCAATAGTCTGCAGCATCGAGCACGCCATCATTGTCATCATCAGGATCGCTGCTGTTGATGATCAAATCACCATCCCAGTCATTGGGAATACTAGCCGCATTCATTGGGTCTGAACCTTCAGCCAATTCGACCGCGTCCGAATAACCATCGTTGTCGTCATCCGGGTCATTGAGGTCAGAAATATGGTCACCGTCGTTGTCGGCTGGGACGCTCACGGCATTAAAAGGGTCGGTGCCGTTGGCCTTTTCATCAACATCAGTAAAGCCGTCATTATCGTCATCAGGATCATTAAGATCAGAGATAAAGTCGTGGTCATTGTCATTGGCAGGTACGCTGGCCGCATTCAAAGGGTCAGTACCGTTGGCCTTCTCGTCTATGTCACTGTAACCGTCATTATCATCATCGAGATCTCTATGGTCGGGCAACGAGTCACCATCATTGTTAGTACCAATAAGGCGGATTTCAGCAAAACCGACGACGGATTCGGTCCCCCAGTTGCTGTTAATCTTTACTTTTACTAGCCGCACGCTGTCAGCAGAAAAACTCAATTCCTGAGCGTTGGCGCGGGCGTTCCATTGGCCGCTGTTCTGCTTAACAGTGAACGCGCCCAAATCAGTGTAATTAGCCGTTTTCGGGTTGCTGTCAGCAGACACCAAAATATTAATACTTTTGATTCCGCGCGTCACAAAGGTATTGCTATAACCGACAAAGTTCCAAATATAGGCGCCGCGAATATCCATCCGCTCGCCCAAATCCACCACTATGGCCTGCTGATCGACTGGTGGGTAAGCGCCAACAGGGCCGCCTAATCCGCCATCGCCCCAGCCTACAGACCAGACGTTGATGTCTCCAGGTTCATGAGTTTGGCGTTTGGTTAGCGGCTCGGATGCCGAATTGAGGCCGATACCACTGATCAACGAATACGGACGACCACGGAATTCTCCGCCGCCGCCAGTATAAAAAGAAGTGGTCCATACGTTCACCGGCTTAATTGCCAGATCCAGCGGGAAATTGTTAGGGTCGTTAGGATCCGTGCCGTTGGCCTGTTCATAACTGTCGTCAAAACCATCACCGTCGGTGTCTGCAGCCAGCACCGAACCGTTAAATAGGGACAAAATCATGACCAACAGGCCAGCTACAGCTTTTTTGCCGAAGCCAGCTCCGTTCGCAGCAAAGAAATTCAAACGCACCAACGCCTCCAAAGTAAATTAATTCAAACGACCGGCACAGATTCATGGCATCTGGCGAAGGCCGTACCGCACCTAAAAAATTCGGGCCAATGAAGATAACTACGGATCCCCCGCCTAAAACCCGCCAAAAGATTTATATTTTTCTCCAGCGTTCAATATGGAATTAAAATAGGAACAATAAAAAGAGCGGCGGGAGTGAAGTCATTACTTGTGACTGCGGAGGTAGTAAAACAAAAAAGTACGCAGTGAAGATGCTAGATGCAGAGCTCAAAGAAGAAACTACTTACCACACAAACAGTCGTTCAGGGGCGGTCGCTGGCTTTCCCGCCCGCACTATGACAAACTTCTTGAAACTACAGGCCCGATACGATTTATATGTCCCCGTTTTGTACCAAGCTGTTCTTTTGTTTATTGTTGGTATTTTGCTCCGCCGCTCAGGCGAAGAATGATTATCACCCGAGCCTGTTCGCCCCCACTATTTTTACCGCTGACGCCCATACGGAGCTGGCCAACAAAGAAATATTAAAACTGGCCCAAGACGACCAAGGCTTTATCTGGGTCGGCACCCAGCGCGGCCTGTTCCGCTACGACGGCTATGAAAACCGCAGAATGACATCCGAAGGTATGCCATTCGACGTGACCAATATCTACGTGCGCTCCTTGCTGGCCGACGGGGATGATTTATGGATAGGCACCATGGCAAGCGGCCTGTTTCGGCTCGATCTACGCAGCTATCAATTCAGTCACTTCCAACGGGAAAAAGACAACCCTGCCTCCCTTGGCGGCAACCAGGTCAACGGCCTACAGAAGGATTCACAGGGCAATCTCTGGATTGCTCACAGTTTCGGCCTAGACAAGTTCGATGTCTCAACACTGACATTTAACCATCATCTCTCCGCCGACAACCCCGAGGACCGCTACTTTAATTACCTGCTTGATCTGGAAACCGACACGGACGGTTCGCTGTGGCTTGCAACAGCCAAGGGGCTGGCAAAGCTTAATCCAAAGGAGCTGCACTTTTCATTGCTGCAAACGGGCGATTTTGAAAGCCTGCTCAAAGGCGTGGTGATCAGGCGCTTCTATACCGCCAAAGACGGCCGAGTATGGCTTGCCACGCAAAAGCAGGGCACCTATGTCATCAGCGGTGACCGCCAATCAGTACTCAAACTGGAGACACCGCCCTCCCGTCAGGCCGCAGCCAATACGGCCATTGCCGAAACCGATAACGGCGAGATATGGCTTTCAGGCACTTTGGGCATTGAAATTCGCGACGCCGCTAGCGGCCGACTGAAAAAAACATTGCGGGGGAACCTGCTCGACAAATACGGCCTGCGGGGCGATTTGGTCTACCCCTTGCTGACATCACGCTCGGGTCTGGTGTGGCTCGGCGTCACCAATGTCGGCCTACAGTATTACAACCCGCAGTCGGATAAATTCCGTCATTTCGACAAGTACGCGCCCCAGTTAAAAACCACTTTCGACTCCTATCTGGCTAACGTGTTAAAGGTGAGCGAGTCGGAACTACTCGTTTTGAATCAGCACGCACCAACCCGGCTTGACCTAACGACTGGCTACGCCGACCCCCTGCTTAAGGAACAGGCCGATAGAAACACCCAGTTTTTCAGTGCTGTAAAGCAATCAGAGGACGTCTATTGGCTTGGCGGCGGCAACGGCAATGTCTTCCGTTTCAATATCACCAGCCAAACGTTAAACGAATTCAAGCTGCCGCTGGCGAAAAACGACGGGGTGTTTGTCAGGCACCTCGCGCTTAGCCACAATGATGAACTTTGGATCGGTTCGGACAGAGGTCTGGCCAAGCTGAACGTGCACACGCTAGCGTTTTCCAAACCTGCCAATATCGACGGTACGCCCTTTATCAATTATGTACGGGAACTGATGGTCGACACGCAAAATCGCGTTTGGGTCGGCACCACCAGCGGCTTTGGAGTGATAGATAAAAATAGGAACGAAGTGCGTTTATACAGTAAAGAGAGCGGCACCGAAGGCACCCTGAGGCACAACACCATAGTGCAATTTCTGCAAAATCGCCGCGGTGAAATCCTGATTTACAATAAATCCGGCATCGATCGTCTGGTAGAGCATGAAAATGACATCATGCGCCTAGTTCCCTTTGCTGATCAGGCAACAGCAGATATGGACAACGAGGACGTGCTGTTTCAACTGGCAAACGGCGAGTATCGGCTCGGCGCCCGCTTCTTGCTCAATGAAAACGGCAAGCCAATTCATAAGTTTGGCGAAGCGGACGGGGTGCGAGAAAGCGGCCACGGCAGAAGCATTATCCCCATTAACGACGACCTGTTGCATACATCGATTAACGGCCTAGTGTTAATGACACAAGACGCTGGGGAGCCATGGCACTACGAGCCCCCATTGGCCATCACCGAACTCAACGTAGGAAATCAGCCCCTAACCTTCGACTATATGCAACCAAATATTCGAGTTGCCGCATCGGCGAACCAATTTTCGCTGCGTTTCGCGGCGCTGGACTATTCCGCCCCCAAGGCAAACCGCTACCGCTATAAACTGCTAGGCTACGACACCGATTGGATAGACACCCCGGCCGATGTGCGACAGGCTAAATACACCTCGTTGCCGCCGGGAGAATACAGTCTGCTTATCGAAGGCAGCAATCGCAACGGCAACTGGAACAATGCCCCCCTGACCCTAACGGTATCAGTCGAGGCCAAGTTTTTCGAAACCGGGTGGTTCAAGGCACTTGTGTTGCTGCTCGGTGCGGTCGTTATCGCCGCCCTGTTCCGCTGGCGTCTAGCGCTTGCCAAAACCAAACAGCGTGAGGCCTATGAAAAGCGTGAAGCGATCCGCAGGGCAGAGATGATGACGGAGCTGATGGATCAAAAAAATAAAATGCTGGCGGAGGTAACCCATGATCTGCGCACCCCGCTGGCCATGGTGAACATGCAGCTTGAGGCCCTGCAAGATGGGGTGCTGCAAGCGGATGAAAAATCCTACGACACGATGCAAAAGCGCATTGCCGGGCTGAACCAGCTGGTCGGCGATATCTACCAATTATCGCTGATGGAGTCGAGCGCCCTTATTTTAAATAAACAATCGGTGAATTTAAGCGAACTACTGGCCTCGGCGGTGGATTCTTTTCTGCCTATGATGCAGCAAAAAAATATCCGCCTCGAACTGTGCAATGACACCTCCGGCGAACTTAAACTCATGCTTGATGAGAGCAGGTTTAACCAAGTGCTCAACAACCTGATGAAAAACAGCTACCGCTACACCGACGAACAGGGTCACGTTCGTGTTACCCTTACGCAGGGCGACGGCAGGGCCGTGGTATGCTTTGAAGACAGCCACCCCGCCATCAGCGAAACGGAGCTTGAACGGGTGTTCGAGCGCCTGTATCGCGCACAATCCACCCGCGATAAAAGCAAGTCGGGCTCCGGGCTCGGACTTTGGATCTGCCGCTCCATCGTCGAAGCCCACGGCGGGGAAATTACGGCGTCGGCTTCCCCTTTGGGTGGTTTAAGCATTACAATTAAACTTCCGCTGTAGATACCGAATGCCCATGACAGACACCATAGTGATCGTTGAAGACGATCAGGAAATTGCCGACATAGTTACCCTGTACCTGCATGCTGCAGGCATGAACACGCAATACTTTGCAGACGGGATAGGTGTAGCCGACTGGGTCAGGGCCAACGAGCCTGAAGTGGTATTGCTGGATCTCGACCTGCCCACCAAACAGGGGCTGGACGTATGCAGGGAAATTCGCGCCTTTAGTGCTGTGCCCGTCATTATCACCACCGCCAAGGTGGAAGAAGTTGACCGACTGGTGGGCCTTGAAATCGGCGCGGACGATTATGTCTGCAAGCCCTATTCGGTTAAGGAGTTGGTCGCCCGAGTCAAAGTGCAGCTCAGGCGGCTGAATCGCCCCCTGCAACCGGAACACAGCCTAACGGTCGATAACTGCAGCTTTAGGATCAGCCTGAACGATGAGACCGTCGAATTGTCGGCGGTTGAATTCAAGCTATTTCATCTATTGTACTCAACCCCAAATCGCATCTATTCCCGCCAACAGATCTTGGATCTGGTGTACCAAGAATACAGCGACACCTCTGAACGCACCGTCGACAGCCATATCCGCAACATCCGTAAAAAGCTCGCCAAACTCCCCCTTGAACAGGACCTGATCCGCTCGATTTACGGGGCAGGATATAAATTTGAGATGAGTTGATTCCGGCCATTCTCAGGATCCCGCTGCAGACGATTTCACTGCCAAAAACTCCCCCTCTGCATTCTCAGTGCATATTTGTGTGTTTTAATTCGCATTGAACCTATTTTACATGGCGATTGAAAACCGATGAAACACCCCGACAGGGCAACCCGCTTACCAGAGTATGGCAGCAAAGGCCCTCTGAGCGAAGAAGGGGGCGAAGCCAAAAAGGCGCAGTTTCTGGCGACCCTGTCCCACCAGTTACGCACGCCGCTGTCCGTTATCAAATTATATGTTGAAGCCCTTCAGGACGGTATGTACGACAACACCGACGAGGCGTTTGCTCGGCTGGATGCGAAATGCCGGGAAATCGAGCAGCTGATGGACGAGCTGCTAAAAGAGGCTAAAACAAAGTGAAAAACTGCTTGAGAACTTAGTGTGCTTTCATTTGATTAGCACCGCGATGCGTAAGGTCAGCGGCGCAAGTGCGTACGACTCCATGACGCGTGAGTTTGAACATGAGATAATCAATGGTCTGATTTCTCTTCGCCGTGTCAAATGGAACTTAACGCTTAATGTTTTCTTAAGTTGAACCTTGCAACATGGAATGCAAATCAACGACCAAAACGTCAGAGCTTATGTCAGCTTTGCCAATATCAGCTAGAGAGGTCCCAGCTATGGATACCCAACTTACCCCCGCCGACTTAATGGTAAGCCCGACGCTTTACAGGGAACTTAAGGCGTGCGCCAACCGTATTTTGGCCCAATACGGCAACAACATTACATTGCAAACCACCGAGGTAGTGCATGAAGCCTGTGTAAAACTGATCGAAGCCGATGGAAGCTATCAAAGCAAAGAACACCTGTTCCGCACAGCCGCCAAGGCGATGCGTCACTTACTGATCGACTACGCCCGTGCCAAGTCGGCCTCCAAGCGCGGTGGCGGCGCCGTAAAAACCCAGTGGCTTGACGAATTGCTCAGTGAAGACGACGAAAACGAGGGGCTGCTGGCGGTTGAACAGTGTTTCAAGCAAATTTGTACCGTTGGCGATCGTATGGAGTCAATCGTTGAGCTTCATTATTTCGCCGGCTTTCCACAGCAAAAGGTCGCTGATACACTTAGCCTCAGCTTGCGGACTGTCGAACGGGAACTCACGTTCGCTCGCGCATTTTTATACGACCGACTAAGTAAAGGTAATAGCCCAGATTATGCTTGATCTCAAACGTGTTAAAGTGCTGTTCGACGACTGTATTGATCTCGCCGTCGAGGAACGACAAAAATTCCTAGAACAAAGTGGTTGTAGCAAGGAAGAACAACACGAAGTCTTACGTTTGCTGGCCCACTTAGACTCGACCAAGACCATCCATCTTGCGGGTCATGCACAACAACTAATCGGCCAACACATTCGCGAACTAGGTCAACAATTGCAATCGGGGCAGCTACTTGGTCCTTATCGCATCATTGAAGAAATTGGCGCCGGTGGCATGGGCGTGGTGTTTTTAGCTGAACGTGCCGATGGGCAATACGAACAAACTGTCGCTATCAAACTCGCGCCTGGTTTTTCCGCCGCGGACGATCTTCAACATTTCTCTACGGAACGTCAACTATTAGCTAAGCTACAGCATCCCCATATCGCCATGTTACTTGATGGTGGCGTCACCGACGACAAGCGACCTTACCTCGTCATGGAGTATGTTGAAGGTCAAAATCTGACTGACTACTGTGCATCACAACAGCTGTCTTTAACACGAAAACTCGATCTGTTTTTACACGTCTGCGATGCGGTCAGCTACGCACATCAACGCTTAATAATCCACTGTGACCTCAAAGCCGAAAATATTTTGGTAAACCGTGAAGGCGTTGTAAAGCTACTTGATTTCGGCACAAGCCGAGTACTACAACATGGCCAAGAAGATACCGATGCCGCTCGCATCATGGCCATGACACTGTCCTGCGCCAGTCCTGAGCAAATCCTCGGCGAGCCAACAACGACCGCCACTGATGTCTATGGCCTCGGTGCACTGCTATATCAATTGCTCACAGGGCACTCGCCACACACAGTTGACCGAGACATGATGGCTGCCACTCTCGAATCAATTTGCCGTGACAAACCGAAAGCGCCAAGCGATTTCCAACATCGCATAAGCAAAGATCTCGACAATATTACCCTCAAAGCCCTTGAAAAACTGCCTCTAGACAGATACCAAAGCGCCTCGGATCTTGCCCGAGACATTAAACGTTACCTTAGAGGACAAGCGGTGTCGGCAACCCGTTCAACCCCTGTCTATCTGTTCAGCAAATTACTCAAACGCCATCCCCTTGCCGCCGTGTTGAGCTCGGCTCTGGCCATCGCGATGACCACGGGATTGGTGGTGACCAACAGCCTCAATCAAAGCCTGACAAAGCAAAGAGACGAACTGATTGCCACCCAAAAAGGTCTGCAACAACAAACCCATACGGCGGAAAAAGTCATAGAGCTTTTGACCGACATGTTTGAAGCAGCCTCACCAGAAAACGCCCAAGGTGAAGCCATCAGTATTGCTAAGCTGGTCGATACCGCGATCAGCAAAACCCGCAATACCTTGTCGCAACAACCTGATATTAAATCCCGTCTGCTAGGGGTACTTTCGAAGGTGCAAAACAACCTAGGAGAGGATCAACAGGCCGTCGCCCTGATGGAAGAAGCGTTCAAATTGAAACAGCAAAATGGCGGGCAACCAACCGTGGCCGATTTCGCTGAACTTGGTAATGCCTATATCATCGCAGGTCAATTTGATAAAGCGCTCAACTACTTGCGCCAAGGGGAGCTGATGGCACACGCTCCCGATGTCAGCGGACAAGATCGGGCGTTGGTGGATTATTATCTGGGTCTCTACTTTACAAAACAAAGCCAATTCGACCAGGCTCAGGACTATTATCACAAGGCTGATGCGTATTGGCAGCAACATCAAGACGAACAAGAAACGACGCCACTGGAGATCCGTTTTCAAATTGCCTACATCCATTACTATGCAGAAGAATTTACTCAGGCCATAGAGATACTGACTGCGCTGTTAGCTGACACACAGAGATTATTCGGTGAAAATCATCCGCAGAACCTAAATACCCTGAGGATGTTGTCCAACAACTACCGTCACCTCGGTGACTATGACAAGGCTGAAACCAGCATAGTGCGTGCCTATCAACTGGCCGACAGGATCCTTGAGCCAAACTCGCAACTCAATCAGGCGGTGACCCAGTCTTATGTCTATCTGCTCACCGATCTGGGCCGCTATCAGGAAGAAATCGATCTTCTCAATAAAGAGCTGGCGGGCGGTCTGACCAACCCCATCACGCTGGGTAATTATCACTCTGACAGAGGTCAGGCTCACCTAGAAATGGGCAACTTTCACGCCAGTAAGGACGATTTCGAACAAGCGTTAAGCCTGTTAAGACCCCATTACCCAGATTCCAGCCTAGATACCTTCCCGGCTCGCTTATTCCTGGCATACAGTCGCTCTTTTCTCGGTGAAGCCGACATTGCTGAACTGTCACTTGAGGCGCTCTATGCTCAGGCCGAGCAGCAGTTCCCAAAAGGTGACTACAATCTGGGTCTGGTTGCACTACTGCAGGGCGCAGTCGCCCTCAACAATCACGACTTCGAAAAAGCAGGCCGCAAGATACAGATTGCCAAAGCCAATTTCGAAGCTCACTTCCCACCAGAGCATGTGGCCCATATCACTTTGCTTCGTATCGAAGGCGATCACTATTTGGCGACGCAACAATGGCATAAGGCCCACAAGGTGCTAGCTCGGGCTTGGGACTTGACGGATAAATACCATCCCCCGGGTTCAGTCGAGGGCCAATTAATCCGCCTTAAAGATGCGCAGGCCTTGTGGCATCTGGGTGAAACCAACAATGCCCGCGAAATAGTCGCAGCCGCCGCGCACTTGTTGCAAAGCAAGCTGACGTCCGAGTCGCAGTACCATCAAATTGCACAGCAGACTGCCCGTTTGGTCGGCATAAACCTAAACCAAGCGGCGCCGGGTGGATAAACCATGCTTAATTTGAAACGCATCTCTAAACCGCTTGCCCTGCGGCAAATCCACAGCTCCATGCGTATTGGAAGTTATAGCCGCCTAACCAGTCTGTCACGTCCGTGACTTCGCCGATAAAGTACAAGCCTTTTTGTTTTTTGGCTTCGAAGGTTTTTGAGCTGAGCTCGTCGGTGTCTACGCCGCCGAGTGTCACTTCGGCGGTGCGGTAGCCTTCGGTGCCGTTGGGTTTTATTTGCCAATTGTGGAGGTAGTTGGCAATGACGTCTATTTCACTGTGAGTTAGCTGGTTTAGGGCTTTGTCAGGGATGGCTTGCTCAGCAATCAATACTTCCACAAAACGCTTAGGTAGGATTGCGCTTAAGGCGTTTTTCAATGATTTACTGGCACTTTCACTGCGCCATTGGTGTATGGTTTCGCTTAAGTTTAGCTCTGGCAACAGGTTAATTGTCACCGCCTGCCCAGCTCGCCAAAATGACGATATTTGCAATATAGCAGGGCCTGACAGGCCACGGTGGGTAAATAAAATGTTCTCTTTGAATGTGGTGCCGCATTCGCTACTTACTTCACAAAAAATGCTGATACCTGATAATCCATCAAAACGTATTTGGAATTTTGGGGTCATGGAATTTTTGGGGTCAGGTCTAGAATTTTGCAATCTGCACAATTCTAGACCTGACCCCCATCTACTGGCGTTTGCTCGGCTGGATGCGAAATGCCAGGAAATCGAGCAGCTGATGGACGAGCTGCTGAAAGAGGCTAAAACAAAGTGAAAAACTGCTTGAGAACTTAGTGTGCTTTCATTTGATTAGCACCGCGATGCGTAAGGTCAGCGGCGCAAGTGCGTACGACTCCATGACGCGCGAGTTTGAACATGAGATAATCAATGGTCTGATTTCTCTTCGCCGTGTCAAATGGAACTTAACGCTTAATGTTTTCTTAAGTTGAACCTTGCAACATGGAATGCAAATCAACGACCAAAACGTCAGAGCTTATGTCAGCTTTGCCAATATCAGCTAGAGAGGTCTAAGCTATGGATACCCAACTTACCCCCGCCGACTTAATGGTAAGCCCGACGCTTTACAGGGAACTTAAGGCGTGCGCCAACCGTATTTTGGCCCAATACGGCAACAACATTACATTGCAAACCACTGAGGTAGTGCATGAGGCCTGTGTAAAACTGATCGAAGCCGATGGCAGCTATCAAAGCAAGGAACACCTGTTCCGCACAGCCGCCAAGGCGATGCGTCACTTACTGATCGACTACGCCCGTGCCAAGTCGGCCTCCAAGCGCGGCGGCAGCGCCGTAAAAACCCAGTGGCTTGACGAATTGCTCAGTGAAGATGACGAAAACGAGGGGTTACTGGCGGTTGAACAGTGTTTCAAGCAAATTTGTACCGTTGGCGATCGTATGGAGTCAATCGTTGAGCTTCATTATTTCGCCGGCTTTCCACAGCAAAAGGTCGCTGATACACTTAGCCTCAGCTTGCGGACTGTCGAACGGGAACTCACGTTCGCTCGCGCATTTTTATACGACCGACTAAGTAAAGGTAATAGCCCAGATTATGCTTGATCTCAAACGTGTTAAAGTGCTGTTCGACGACTGTATTGATCTCGCCGTCGAGGAACGACAAAAATTCCTAGAACAAAGTGGTTGTAGCAAGGAAGAACAACATGAAGTCTTACGTTTGCTGGCCCACTTAGACTCGACCAAGACCATCCATCTTGCGGGTCATGCACAACAACTAATCGGCCAACACATTCGCGAACTAGGTCAACAATTGCAATCGGGGCAGCTACTTGGCCCTTATCGCATCATTGAAGAAATTGGCGCCGGTGGCATGGGCGTGGTGTTTTTAGCTGAACGTGCCGATGGGCAATACGAACAAACTGTCGCTATCAAACTCGCGCCTGGTTTTTCCGCCGCGGACGATCTTCAACATTTCTCTACGGAACGTCAACTATTAGCTAAGCTACAGCATCCCCATATCGCCATGTTACTTGATGGTGGCGTCACCGACGACAAGCGACCTTACCTCGTCATGGAGTATGTTGAAGGTCAAAATCTGACTGACTACTGTGCATCACAACAGCTGTCTTTAACACGAAAACTCGATCTGTTTTTACACGTCTGCGATGCGGTCAGCTACGCACATCAACGCTTAATAATCCACTGTGACCTCAAAGCCGAAAATATTTTGGTAAACCGTGAAGGCGTTGTAAAGCTACTTGATTTCGGCACAAGCCGAGTACTACAACATGGCCAAGAAGATACCGATGCCGCTCGCATCATGGCCATGACACTGTCCTGCGCCAGTCCTGAGCAAATCCTCGGCGAGCCAACAACGACCGCCACTGATGTCTATGGCCTCGGTGCACTGCTATATCAATTGCTCACAGGGCACTCGCCACACACAGTTGACCGAGACATGATGGCTGCCACTCTCGAATCAATTTGCCGTGACAAACCGAAAGCGCCAAGCGATTTCCAACATCGCATAAGCAAAGATCTCGACAATATTACCCTCAAAGCCCTTGAAAAACTGCCTCTAGACAGATACCAAAGCGCCTCGGATCTTGCCCGAGACATTAAACGTTACCTTAGAGGACAAGCGGTGTCGGCAACCCGTTCAACCCCTGTCTATCTGTTCAGCAAATTACTCAAACGCCATCCCCTTGCCGCCGTGTTGAGCTCAGCGCTTATCATCGCCATGACAACGGGACTAGTGGTGACTAACCGACTAAACCAAACATTGACTCAACAGCGCAACGATTTGGTCATTTCCGGTCAAGAAGCGAAACGTCAAGCCAATGCTGCTATGAGGGTCACAGAGCTGCTAATGGATGTGTTTTCCGGTGCATCACCTGAAAATGCGAAGGGTCGAACCGTCAATGTTGACGACTTGTTATCACAAGCCACAGAAGCAACTCGCAACTCACTCCATGAGGAACCAAAGGTTAAGGCGCAATTGCTTAGCTCCTTAGCTAAGGTCAGTGATCTGATCGGCAAACCCAAAGACGCTTATCAATTGCAACTCGACGCAATCGAACTCGATGAACGTTTAGGCGACCCAAATCCTGAGCAAGGTACACGAGCCTTGGTGGATTTAGCTAAGTACTATGATAGAGCTGGGGTTCTGGATAGCGCATGGCACACTATTGAGCAAGCAGAAGCTCAGTTAAGGCCCAATGAAAACAACGAACTTTCCGTCGACATAACGTATCGTAAGGGCCAGATTCAACTCGCACTAGGCAAGCCAGTCAAAGCTGCAGAATATTTCCAAAATGCCTATAGCCAATGGAAACTATTGAAAAGTGGTGATATCGAACAGGGTATTCGAATTCAAAGTAGGCTCGCGACATCTTATTACGACCAGGCCAACTTCGAAGCATCGGTGAACTTACAACGTGAGTTGCTCAAGGAAAAACTGGCTTACTTTGGCGATCAACACCCGGACACGCTCTACAGCTACCAAAACTTCGGCCAAGGACTGATGCGATTGGGTCGAATGGAAGAAGCAAAAGAGGCGCTGACGAAGGCATATCAAGCTTCGAAAGCCATTTATTCTGTTCAACATCCCCAATATCGTTTTACTGCTCGATTGTATAGCAGCCTGCTTAGGCGCATGGGTCATTATCGTCAAGCAATTGACATCATGACAGAAGCCATTGATGCAGAATCCCAAGAGGCCGTATCGAACGCCCGCGTGCTTTCCGATCGCGGCTATCTTTATCACTTCGTCGGCATGACGGACAAAGCGTTTGCCGATCTTAGCAAAGCCGTTTCGTTGTTTACTGCAAATCTTCCAGACACTTCCTCCATCGCCTTCTTTGCACGTAGTCTCTATGGCGAATTGTTGGTCTACCAAGGCAAAAGAGAGGAAGGATTGGCGCTGATTGAAAAAATCCGCAGTATGAATGCGGAGCAATATGGCGAAGATGATTATGGCGTCGGCGGCGCACATGAGCGACTGGCAAAAATTGCTATCAAGGAACGCCGCTTTGATGAAGCCAAGGCTCATATCGCCAAGGCGAGAGACAGTTTTGATCACTTCTTCAAACGCAGCGAAGGATCCCATCTAAGTTTGGATCAAGTCGAAATCGACCTTGCTTTTGCTAAGCAAGATTGGCCCGATGCGCTCAACAAACTCGAGGCATACCATGCCCGCGTGTCGGAAATTTATTCTGAACGAGTGCCTCTCCTTGCCTTCATCGAGTCCGAGCTCGGTGAAGCAAGATTTATGACTGGTGACACCTCGGGAATCGAGCTGATGCGCCGAAGCCTGAGCGAAGTTAAAGGTGAAATACCTGAAGATTCTGGATTTTATCGTCAAATGCAGGACAGAGTTAATCGTTTAAAATAAAAGGGCACAATAAAGACGCCTAAAAAGGCGTCTTTAGTTACTTAAGTGCTAATTGAACACGTCACTAGTTACAAATCGGAGCTCAGCGCAACATCGATTCAGACAACGATGCCCACTCCGTTCGATGAGGAATGATTTTGTGTGGCAATCTCGAGTTGATTTTGCTTAACAATTCAGCGCGATAGTTTTCTGGAATTGTTTTGAAAACAATTCCCCCCATTAACCACCACGATTTAACTGGCACAGAGAGCCGATTGGCCTCGGCTTGGGTGATCCGAGTAAAGGTGAATAGTTAGATCTGCCGGTTCGACAGACAACCAAAGCTCACTATCCCCTTTTGGACATAACGAATTACGGATATACTCTCTTTGATAATGAGGCTCTAGAGATAAAGGCTGCGGCATTTCGATATGTATCGTTATCCCGTTTCCTTCTGCGTTGGCACCGCGAAAACGCCAATCGCCGACCAGAAACTTTGCCGTAAAGTAACGCTCAACCTGTGATAATTGAGTGTCATCAAGTCGATGGTCGCGGGTCATCTCAATTGTACGATGGGTGGTACCTGGCTCATCAAGGCTGGGTATTGTTCCTTCTGAGTTTGAGAAAACCCAACCCAGACTCAGCATGATCAGTACTACAGCGCCATACAAACATTGTAGTTGAACTCTCAGCCTTTGCTTTTGCTGCTCGATAAGCGCTTTTTGCGCTCGACTTTTAGCGTATTTTTCTTGAGTTGCTTTCAGTAGAGCTCTGCGCTCTGCACGGATTTTTTCAATTACGTCTGCAAACTGACCATCATCGATATCATTGAAGTCAATGGTCAAATTCATTGTATCTGCGATGGTTTTATCTTGCATTATCGATCCTTACTTGTGTTGCGTGATTAAAAAGGCTCAAGTCAACTGCAACTTGAGCTGTATAATTAATTACGCATTTACACAAATAGAACCGCCACACCATTTAACGAAAATTAAAAATAATTTTCCGGCTCCTTAATCCAAATTGTTCTTGAAGCCCTAAACATGTCTAAAGAGGTGCATCAAAAACTTCTTCAAATATATACCGACCACCAGACGTTATTTACACGATTGGTTTTCAATAAACACAGAAACAGCGTTGCTCATTGTGCTTGTAAGCCAATTGGGGCCGTAGTCCGACATATCATTATGACGAGCATTTGGAATTTGTTTTACACATACAGGATAAGTTGCGCGTTCGCTGTCGGAATAAAGCACATTTGCATCTGCAGGAAAATCACTTCCTCGAATCGACAAGACACGAATGTCCTTGTTCCGAGGCAATAGCACTCGTCGACTATCAATCGTCACTATCGCAGCAACGTATTTCGGCGTTGCGTTTGCATACCACGCTGAAATGTCACCACCATTCGAGTGACCAAACAGCCATAAGTGCTCAAAATCATAGGACTTAAAAACGGGTTCTAACGATTCTCGAACAAACGTAAGTGTTTGTGCGCCACGTTGCCAATTTTCAGCGCGTGTCGCATAAAACGGTTGCACAGGAGACAAGTCAGGGTCTTGCTCCAACTCATGACCAATTGACACCGTCATAAAACCACGTTGTACCAAAGAACGAACGATAAATTGGTATTTATTGTGTGGAACACCATAACCAGAACTTATAAAGGCAACGTTACAGCGTTGCTGTGACGTACAACGAGCTTCGTTCTCTGGAAGGTGAATTTCAATTGGAATGGTACGGTGTCGTCTTTCATCCACCAGCGACTCAGGAAAAGATGATTCGCCAAGTGTTGCTGCGGCAAGCATCGCAAGTAACATTTGATATGTCCTTATTTTTATTGTTCTATTTTTCAGGCGATTGTAGTTCAGAAGTAGATACGCGACAAATCAAACGGCGTAACTGAAGTGGCCTGACTGAATTTCAATGTAAAATTCCCAATATCGTCAAACACGTTTTCCCGATTTCGAAAATCTGATCCGCCTGACAGCTTAAGAATTTCATAACACATTGTATTAAAACAATTTAAACATTGGCATTTGGCTTGCTCCTTATTATTAATCGTAATTATGGAGCGTTACAGTGGACAAAATACGTACAACCCAACCTAACTCAAAAACCTGGATAACATGGCCTGCAGTTGCAGTTGTTATTCTAACTTCGTTTTGGCTCTTGCAGGGCGAAGCAACGACACACATCTCTAGAGATAAACTCTGGTTGGCTTCAGTGACTCAAGGAGACTTGTCACTTCAAGCCTCTGGTTTTGGCGTCTTGCAATCGAAAGCGCAACGTTTTCTCACCGCACCGTTTTCAGCGGTAGTTGAAGAAATACGTTTAAAACCAGGTGCACTGGTCAATAAGAATTCGATCATCGTACGGTTGAGTAATCCTGAGATAGACCAAAATGTGACAACCGCTCAAATGACCGTAAATGCTCAAAAAGCGGTGATGGCTGAGTTTCAACTGAACTTTGAAAAAGAACAACTTGGCGTTCAACAGGAGATTCAAGAAGTTACCCTTGATTTGAACGTAGCTAAAACACGTTTAAATGCAGAAAAAAACTTGGCAAAAGAGGGGGTCGTTTCAAGCTTAGATTTATTAAATAGCGAAGCCAACGTGGCAAAACTTGAAGCGCGATTGTCGCATTTACATAAACGAGATAGAAAAAGCCAAGCGTTATTCAAACAGAAAGAACAGATAGAATCTCAAAAACTAGAAGAAAAACAAAGCCTGCTTTCTCTTGCTCTAAACCAACAAGCCCGCTTAAACGTAACAGCGGGTATTGATGGCGTGTTACAAGCCTTACCGATTGAATTAGGTCAAAGCTTAAACATCGGCAGTCAAATAGCACTGGTTGGTAACACTGATTCTTTAATTGCCCTAATCAAAGTACCCCAACAAGAACTCCAGAATCTCGCCATTGGCCATCCTGCCATTGTTGATACCCGCGGTGGTTCAGCACAAGCAAATGTGGTTCGCATAGACCCTGTAGTACAAGACGGTCACGTTGAAGTCGAATTGGAGCTGGTTGGCGATTTACCGAGTAATGCGCGTCCTGCACTTAACGTGTCTGCTGTGATAGAGTTAGGCACGGTTGCGAACGTATTGACTCTGCCCGTCCCCGTTAACGCTAAAGCGAACTCTCGCGTACCGCTTTATAAGCTGTCGAGCGACCAACACAGTGCAGAACTCGTGTGGGTTGAACTTGGCAAAAAAAGCGGTCAACGCATTGAAGTGCTAAACGGTGCTGCACGCGGTGATGAATTCATCTTGTCGGATATCGGCAATCAATATCAACAAACCAACATCGAATTAAAATAACAAAGAGGGAATAACTATGACGTCGCAACCCGCAATTAAACTAACTGACTTAACGAAAGTATATTTAACCGATAGCTTAGAAACACACGCTCTTCAAGGGGTCAATCTTACGATTGGACAGGGTGAATTCGTGTCTATTTCGGGCCCATCCGGCTGCGGAAAATCAACACTGCTGAGCATTTTAGGGCTCCTCGATAGTAGTTCATCGGGACATTATTTCATTGAGGGTGAAGAAGTTAGTCAGTTGGACGAAAATCGTCGTGCAGAATTTCGTAACCAAAAAATCGGCTTTGTTTTTCAATCCTTTAATTTGATTGATGAGCTAACAGTATTTGAAAACGTTGCGCTCGTTTTACGCTATCGCGAGCCAGCCGTATCTGAAGCCGACATTGAATCGGCCGTCCTAAATGCGTTAAAAAAAGTAGAAATGTCGCATCGTCAGCAACATAAACCCAATCAACTTTCAGGCGGACAACAGCAACGTGTCGCAATTGCTCGCGCCTTAGTTGGATCTCCGACCGTTTTGCTTGTCGATGAGCCAACAGGTAATTTGGATTCGAAAAACGGTGATGCCGTCATGATGTTATTACGCGAGCTTAATATGCAAGGCACCACCATTTGCATGGTGACACACGATCCTCGTTACGCTGATTTTGCCAACAAACAGTATCATTTGTTAGATGGAAAAATCGTTTCTCAGCCAACGTTGAGGGCCGCATCATGAGTCTTTATCCTATCCTAAAGCAGGTCATTGCGGGACTTCGTAAAAACCCAACGTTTAGCGTCACAATGGTGCTAACGCTTGCTCTAACTCTAGGTGCGTTGCTGGCGGCCATAAACTTAAACCAAGTGGTGTTGTTTAAGCCGTTGCCGTATAAATCTCCGGAGCAACTGTACTTATTGCAACAGAATTTACAGTCCGAGGGGAAAGACAATATTGGCGGCCAACTAGAAGCCCCTCAAGTGGCGATGTACAAACAGGCAAAAGCGCTGCATCAACCAGCCGCGATGATTAAACAGCAGCAAGGCCAAGTAACGAGCGATGCAAGTCAGCCTGTGGAGTCCGCGCTGTATGTAACGTACGAATACCTTGAATTGCTAGGATTACCACTGCATTTGGGCTCGAATTTTTCACCGTCAGCCTGGTATACCGAGGCACTACCTGAAGTGGTGTTGTCGTATGAGTATTGGCAACGCCAATATGCCGGTTCGCCTGCGGTGATTGGGCAAACGATTGAGTTCAATAAAATAGCTTACCGTATCATCGGCGTGATGGCTGACAAAGTAGAGGACCCAGCCCCATCAGCTCCCTACGGTCCTGCTGCACTTTATTTGCCGATGGGCAATCAAGTGCTAAATGATCAAAAATGGACAAATGCTTCGAAGAGTTTAACAACGATTCAACGTATCAACACACCGAATCTGGTGCAATCGACACAAGCACAATTCACCAACGTCATGCAGCAAACATTGGCAAACCATAGCGACGTTGCGAAAACCTTTGATGGCTACCAATTACTGGCACATTTTACTCCGCTTGAAGATGCGATCCGTGGAGATAGTGCTAGGATCACCATCGCCGTTTTTGCAGGTGCGATCACCTTGTTGGTTATTGCGCTGGCGAACATCATCAATTTATACCTTTCTCATCTCATTAAACAACAGCAAACATTGGCCATTTGTGCCAGTATTGGTGCTAAACCCAAACAATTATTTACACGTATTTTCCTTGAAGCATCCGTACTTACGATTACTGCCAGTGCGTTGGGATTGCTGGTCGCGGCGTGGCTTCTAGAACTCACGAAGTCACTCGCGAAGGAATCTGTACATCGACTTGTAGAGCTCGGTCTCAATTGGCAAGTATCGCTCGTTGCGTTAGTTTGTGCTCTGTTACTCGCGCTGATACTCGCCTTTTTCGCCAAAAACACGATTCGCTATCACGAACTCAAATCGCATTTGAGCGGCAGTGGTAAAGGCACTCAAAAGCAGATCTCACCACAACTCCGCAATGGCTTAATTGCCTCACAAGTCGCCTTTACCGGTGTGATGCTTATTGCCAGTTCTTCCGTCCTGCATTCTGCACTTTCCTTAGCTAATCACCCTCTCGGTGTCGATGTGACGAATACATACAGCGCCCAAATTGTCACCGCAGGGGAGGATTTATCTAAGGACGGAAAAATGGCTCTGATCAACGAAGTGCAACAAAAACTCAATAATCATCCGAAAATAGATCAAACAGCGCGAAGCTTTGTCTCGCCCATTCGTCGAGGCAACTTTTCGAGCCCTCTCGTCACTGAAGATGGTAAACATCAAGGTGTATTCGGCTTCAATGCGGTGGATGAAAATTACTTTCCTATGCTAAAACAAACTGTTATTTCAGGTAGAAACTTTTCTCCTGACGAGATTGTTGATAAAGCGAAGGTGATCATCGTGAGCAAAGCCCTTGCCCTGCAAGTCTTTGGTACAACAGAAGTGATTGGTAAACGGTTAGGTTTTAGAACAGAGAATCTGTTTGAGATTGTTGGCGTAGTCGATGACCATTACAACGCTTTTACGCACAGTCAGTTTACGGGCTACGTGTATTGGCCATACTCTACATTGCGATTAAATCTAATGATCCGCACTAAATCTGGACAAGCACTGTCTCGTAAAGAAGTCATCGATCTGGTCAATCAAGTTAATTCAAATGCGACCGTGCTTGAATTCCTTAATGTGGCTCAAACGAGCGACGAGTTGGTGTTCCATCATAAACTAGCGGCAGCGTTAAGTTCAGGTCTCAGCATACTCGCCTTGGGATTGGCATGTGCTGGGATTTTCGGTGTTGTGTCTTACGGCACTCAAATGCGTCGTTTTGAACTGGGGGTTCGCATGGCACTTGGAGCAAAGCCGAAGCGCGTTTTAGCTATGGTGGTCAAAGAAGCCTTGAAACCGCTGCTTACGGGCGTCATTGTCGCTTTCTTGCTGAGTGCTGGCTGCTATACCGTGTTTAATGAGTTGTTTGTGACGTATGCCAAGCCGCAATTTGCTCAAGTGGCAATCGCCATAGCCGTTTTATTTGGATTTTGTTATCTTGCGTGCGTTATTCCAGTAAAACAAATAATTAAAGCAGACCCTATTTCGGCACTGAGAAACGAGTAAGGAGTAACGTGGCTTCGGCCACGTAAACAATGGCTATGACTGCAACCATTTTAATCATTGATGACAAACCAGATGTACGCCTTTCAGCGCGCTTTTTGTTAAGCAATTACGGGTATCAAATCGAAGAAGCTGATTCTCCAGCAATCGGTTTAGCGCTGCTTGCGCAAAAGTCCGTTGATCTCGTTCTGCTCGACATGAATTTCGCGTTGGATACGACATCAGGTGCAGAAGGCCTATATTTCCTCGATAAGCTCGCCGTTTTTAACGAATCAAATGGAACTTGCGTTGCCGCCATTGCGATGACGGCATGGGCAAATACCGAATTGATTGTTCAAGCGCTGCATAAAGGCGCGAGCGATTTCATTGAAAAACCTTGGGATAACCAACGGCTTGTTCAAGTCATTGACAATGCCACCAAAGTTTCCAAATTGAAGCAAAGTAATCAAGCATTGGAACAGCAACTCCAAGACACACTGCAAGAAGTGTGGCTGGAAACACAATCACCAGCCATGCTCGCCTTTCTTTCGCAACTGGAACGCGTAGCGCAGACGCGCGCAAATGTCCTATTGTTAGGCGAAAATGGCACTGGTAAGTCATCATTTGCGCACTATTTGCATCAACGAAGTGCCACACAGGGTGCGTTTGTCGCCGTGAACATGGCAGCTATTACGGAAACCTTATTTGAAAGCGAAATGTTTGGACATGTGAAAGGGGCATTTACGGGCGCAGATAAGGCGCGGATAGGTCGCTTTGAACTAGCCAAAGAAGGGACATTATTCTTGGATGAAGTGACTGCTACCCCTTCCTCTCAACAAGCAAAGTTATTGCGAGTGTTAGAAAGTGGCGAGTTTGAAAAAGTGGGTAGCAGCCATACGATGACCGCGAAACCGCGAATTGTCAGTGCCAGTAATGAAGCATTTAAAACGCTTATTGAACAAGGCGTATTTCGCCAAGACCTGTTTTTCCGTCTCAATACCGTCACCCTTACCGTACCTGCGCTTAGAGAACGAATCGAAGATATTCCGATGCTCGCCAAACGATTTCTGGCCAAGCATAGCCACACCCATGGCTTGCCGGAAAAACAACTTTCCGATGATGCAGAACGCTATTTGAGCACTCAACATTTTGCAGGCAACCTACGCGAATTAAGCCAATTAATGGAACGCCTCGTCATTTTGTCGAGTGAAATTCACGTAACATCCGAAATGATAGCCCACGTCCAAAATCCGCATTCAACACCGCCTTCGTTCAACAAATCAGTCGAGGCAGAGTTACCCCTAATGACCATTGATGAGGCGGAACAACAACTTTTAAAGTTAGCGCTCACAAACACCAACGGAAATACCGAAAATGCTGCAGCGATTCTTGGGCTTAGCAAAAGCGCCATTTATAGACGATTGGAGAAGTATCAAATTGTGGCCAAAGAATTTCAGCAAAAAGAAGGTATTCTTTGATTAAGTCACAAGAGCAGCTAACGCGCCTCGTCGCGCTCGCCGTGACGCTAGTCATTGCATTACTTACCAGTATACTTGTGTGGCAGTACCAAGCTCGACCGCTTTTTATCATCACGTTATGGGTATTGCTTTTACCACTTTGTTACTTGGGATACTCGCGTTTCAAACAAGCGCTTTTTACGCCTTATCGAAACATCCAAACACAGCTCGACGCTATCCAAAACGGGGAAACTCATGTTCGTAGCCAAATCAGATTTAGTACCGGAGTAGCCAAGTCCTTACATGACGACGTATTGAAGCTTGCGAGACAAGCCTCTCGGTGGCAAGTCGATAATCAGCGTCATGCATTATTGGTGAATGAACTATTGCAATCCATGAACAGCCCGATTGTGCTTATTAACGACGATAACCGCGTCATCATGGGCAATGAAGCACTCTCAAATTGGCTAGGCTATGGCTGGCAATCGGTTCGCCTAAAGCGCCTCGACACCCTTGGATTTAGTTTCAATGAGCACTGGAGTTTAGAAAGTAAAAATGAAAGTGATCAGTTACGTACTAGTCAAATATCGTTGGATGGTAAATTACATACCCTTATGCTCATCACTGATATACAAGATGCCTTGTCAGCCAAACAACAGCAAAGCTGGCAGCAAATTGTTCGTGTAATGAGCCATGAAATCAAAAACTCATTAACACCGATAAAATCACTTGCACAAAGCCTAGCCGAGTTTTCGAATGATGAGATGCAAAAGCAAATGCTCGGCGTCATCGTAGAACGAAGTGAACAACTCCATCAATTCGTCGCAAACTTCTCGGATCTGGAAAAGCCAATTACCCTTTCGGCCTCGACAATTAACACTCAATCGCTGTGCCTTAATTTGACGATACTCTACCCTTCGCTCACTGTATCGTTTAACAATGAATCTATCTATGCTGACAAAGCGTTACTCGAGCAAGTGCTTATCAACCTTATCAAAAATGCGTTTGAAGCCCGAGATCCTGAGAAAACCACGCCAATTGTCGAATTGTGCATCAAGCAGTCAAACATCTATACGACTATAACAGTTCAGGATAACGGTATTGGATTGAGCAATCTAGATAATTTGTTCGTGCCATTTTTCACGACCAAAAAAGAAGGACAAGGAATCGGTTTAGTCTGGTGTAAGCGAGTTATCGAAAGCCACAACGGGAAACTGAACTTATATCAGACGAAAGAGAGAACGATAGCTGAGATTAGGCTGCCAATACAAAAATGAAAAAGTAAAAAGGGCATTCACGATGCCCTTTTTGATTCCACAGCAAAAAACCTTACTAGACGGTACGGGTTGCGATTGCTGGGGACAAACGGCTGGCTTGCAGTGCTGGTACAAGGACACCAACTTGGCCCAGTACCATACAAAATGCCGCACCAAATGCAAAATAGCCTGCCGGGATCAAACTGAACTCGAAATGACTCACCGTGTACTGGTTTAAGACTATTGCGAAAACACAACCGAACAGAATTCCTATTGTTGTAACTATCGCATTCTCGGTCAGAAAATAACGTAACACATGCCATTGACTTGCACCAAGCGCTCGACGAACACCAATTTGTTTACGCCGTTTCATAATGGCAAAGCGGGATTGACCAAAAATACCCAGCGCAGTGACAAACGTCAGACCCAGTAACACTATCCACAATGTGTTTAATGCTGCGCTTTCCTTTTGGTAGTTCTTTGCTTTTATATCAACGAATTTATCTAAATAAGTGATTTGTCTTCTAGGTGTTTTCAATAAATATTCTTTGACACGCTCCATCACCACATCAATCTGGCCAGGCTCAGCACGTATCACTAATGGTAGTACTTCATTAGCGTCACGCACTGGCTTGAGGACGCTTATCTTAGCAGCGAACCACGTTCCCCAAGGACCGTTCATTTCAGCTAAGATCCCTTTAATTTGATGGGGGATCATTGCTAAGTAAACGGTTTTCCCAAGCGCCTCTTCCCAATTGTCTGGGTAGAGTTTTTCAGCAAAAGCTCGCGTTACCAATATATCGCTCGGGTGCGACTGCGCTTCAAAAGAAACGGTTATTTCGTCTTGCTTTGTAAATCCTTGGCCTGCAACTAACTCTAGGCCCAGTGTTTGATAAGCATTCGTACTACCCAAGAACGTTGCAGTCCAAGTTTCTCGACGCCCCTCTGGCGTTCGGGTGACCTCGTCGTAAGTGCCATATCCTGCCAATGGAACGGTATTCAACATTGACACCGCGTTAACCCCGGGGATATTGCGAATCGATTCGATGGTCTCATCAAGGCGCGCTTCATATTCTTCTTTCGGAAATGGTTGATTAGATAGAACACGAAAAATATTCGCTTCATCAACACCACTTGGTTTTGAAATGATGGCCTCTTTCTGTTCAATCATAAAAAACGCATTGACCAAAATCGTAAACGTTACCGCAATTTGAAGCGCAAGTAAGGCTGGCGCCATCAAACGCACTTTTATAGTTTTAAGTATTGGTTTTAAATCACGCATACGACTACCTACTGACTTTTAAGTTGGCTGGCTGGCTGAACTTGTATCGCTTTGATAATTGGAATAAGACCAAACGCCATAGTCGCTATAATAGCAAGTCCTATTGTTGCTAAGACCATATTCACGTCCATGGTCATCAATTCCGCAGACAGATAGCTGTAGGCGCTTTTCGTGAAATGCAATCCAGCCAATGTCATCAACATCCCAAGAACCGCCGAAAAGGATGCGAGCAGCAAAATTTCACAACTAAATTGAGCAAAAAGATTCTGTTTGCTCGCGCCAACCGCTCTTCGTAAACCGACTTCTGCTGCCTTACTGTGAAATTTAGCGGTCATTAGGCTCATACAATTTAAAAGACACACAATCAAAAATAAGAACGCCAACCACACGCCAATTTTTGTGTCTTTAGACACCACTTCTTCATTCAGTAGATATTCCTCAACACTGAACATCTTGTGGAAACCATCTCTTAGGAAACGTCCAAATCGTCGTTGGTCTTTTGCATAATCAAAAATAAAATTTAAGTACCGCTCACGATCGGATGGTGAATCCAATTGCACCCAAAACATGATCCAAACACATTCCGAGTTGAAGAATGCCCTAATAGAATCATCAGCAGGCGTCTTCCAACAATTGAATGCCAATTCAGAACGCGTTAACAGCTCACGTCGGATTTGATTGAAAAAAGGCACAAACACATCTCGAGTGGGTTGATAAGCTTCAAAAGGCGCACCGTAAAACTTCGGCAACATCGGCCAATCATCTAGAACGCCAACAATACGATATTGTTGTTCGCCAATAACGATACTTTTACCAATAGAATTCACACCGCCAAACAACTTGTCATTGAGCTTTTTAGAAATGATGGTTACATCCGTACCCGCTTCATCGTCTTCGGCTGACCAAGCGGTTCCATATAAAAATGGCACGCGCATCATCGCAAAGAAGTCAATCGTCACCGTACGAATATCCGTTCCGATGCCATCAGAGAAAGACTGATCTTCTGAATACACAAATTCAGCAAATTCACCAATCGCTGCTTGCAACGGTGCTTGTTTCGCTGCAAGTAGGTTTTTGGCATCTTGCAGAGTAATATGACGAGTCGTACGCTCCTCATCCCCTTCATAGCCATAGGGTTTTTCAGGCCCCCAACTGTTTAACTGGATCTGAAAGGTGCGGTCGCTCAAACCAGGTAGCGGGTCTTTCGACATCATGTATTGAACTGTATAGGTCGTCATTGATGCTGCAATACCTACAGCGACGGTCAACACAATAAGTAAACTTAGCAATGGGGTTTTGCGAATACTAACCCAAGCAATTTTTAAATAATAACCAAACATCTTCGCAATATCCTTATGCGATTGCCGCTTCAGCGGCTACTTTTATGGGCCTTGCATCCCGTAAGACACCATCACGTACTTCAATCACACGTTGAGCTTGCGCGGCTTGGTTCGGATCATGGGTTACCATGATGATACTCGTGCCCTGTTGATGGATTTCTTTTAATAACGACATTATGCCAGCTGCCATTTGGGAATCGAGATTCCCTGTTGGTTCATCCGCCAATAAAAATGACGGCGTACCTGCGAGCGCTCGAGCAATCGCGACGCGTTGCTGTTGCCCACCAGAGAGCTGGTGTGGATAGTGGTTTTTACGTCCGGCTAAACCCACTTGTTCAAGCACTTGCATAATTCGACTGTCACGTTCTTTACTGGAGAAGGAGCGATAACGTAAAGGCATGTCAATATTGTCGTACAAGTCCAAATCAGGTATCAAATTGAAGCTTTGGAAAATAAAGCCTATCTTTTCGTTTCTAATCTTTGAACGGGCTTTATCTGAAAGTGACGTAATATCTTGACCATCCAAAACATATTGACCACTCGAATAATTTTCGAGTAACCCTGTGATATTAAGGAAGGTTGTTTTACCCGATCCAGATGGACCCGTTACGGCAACAAACTCACCTTGTGAAATGGATAGGTCAAATGGTCGAAGAGCCTCTGTTTTGACACTATCTGTAATGTAGGTCTTGCCTAAATTAGTCATTCTTAACATGGTAGATTCCTTTCTTATTCGACTATTCGAGCTTGTTCAGCATCGTTAAACACACGCAAATCTGAAACCACAACGGTATCTCCCGGTAACAATCCAGATAACACTTCAATTTGGCTTAAACTCTCAGACCCCAGGCGAACTGGTGTACGGGTCGCTACCCCATTAGCCACTTTGTAAATATATTGGCCTGCACTGTTTTGCATAAACTGACCTCGCGGCAAATAGCGCACATTGTCTTTTTGTTCCAAAATGATTCGGCTGGTGAGGCGCTGATTTTGTTTAAGAGAAATCGTGTATTCTCCTGACAAACGAATTTTGCTAGCAATCGTTCCTTTGACAATCTCAGGTGAAATTGCAATGAGTTCACCTGAAAGCATTTGAGCATTGAGGTTGATTTCTGCAGCCATACCCAAGGCAAGATCATCACCATATTGCTCTGGTATCTGTACTTCAATCTCGTATTGAGTCAAATCAACCACACTCAAGAGCGGTTGGTTTTTTTCTACATTGGTCTTTTCTTGAACGGTTAAGTTACCAACCAACCCAGCAACCGGTGATTTAATTTCTAGCGCATTGACCTGTCTTTGTAATTCTTCCACAAAGACGTTTTGTCGATTGAACTCCAGTTCGCGATTTTTCACTTCAAACTTGAGACTTTCTTTCAACAGTTCAACCGCTTTCAGCGTTAACGTGTATTCACGCTCTGCGTTTTGCAAATCGTCTTTTGCTTTTTGATAGTCGATATCGCTGACCACCTGTTTATCATGGCCTTCTTGCGCTCGACGCATTTCACGTTTCGCTGCATTTAATGCAACTTCAGCACGACCTATCTTGTTTTCATGGTCAAGTGCTTGCTGTTTTGCATTAATTTTTTCACGTTCCAATGAAGAAAATAATCGGTCTCTTTCAGCCTGCTGCTGAGTCAGTTCACTGGTTAACTCAGGACTATCAATGATTGCAATCGGTTGGTCTACGACAACCGTATCACCTGCTTTAACCAAATAGGTAACCGTACCCGACGATGGGCTATAGAGTGTTGGACGCCTGGCTGCGACGACTTTGCCCTGTACAGAGATATCTCTTACAAATTGGCCTTGTTTCACTGTAGCCAATTTCAATTGATTGACATCAATTGCTCTTTCATTGTTAAACCACCCATAAACATTCGGCGCAACGAAATAGCCTGTAGCAATAACCCCCCAAGCAACAGCCACTTTTTCCATGTAGGCTTTGAACTTACAATCTTGGTGTCTTGAGCGCTCGTATCTGGAATATAACTCACGAGATATCCTTATCTAAATATTTGTACCGATTCGATATAATCCAAAATAGTAACTTTTATGTAAACAAATAGCATCAATTTTTTGTAATTTGAAACACAAAACATCAATAAATTTGTTCTTTATATGTCAATAAACTAGAGATAAGCAATGCTACTCTCATAGCTTACGTACACAGAAAAATTTAACTCATTTGCTACATTGCGTGAATCATTATTTGCATTTTTTAACCAAAAGAAATAATGACAAGCAAAGCAAATACTGCAATAAGACATGATCAGTGAAGATCGACAATACAACAGCATAGCAAGGACATCAGACAAAATAACCTGTCTGGATCGCAACAATAAGGAGGATAAGAAGCTCAGAGACTCGCGTTAACAGCGTTGACTTTTAACGCTTGAGATACATTCTTTTTGGGCTAGCGTGCAAGTTGTGCTGACCACAACTCGTCATCGTAGCTATATTGGAATAACACGATTTGTGCAGGAACAGTAAAAAGGATTAGCGCTGCAAAAAGAAGGATATATTGGTAACTGGCTTGCCCCAACCATACAGCGAAAGGAATAGCCGCAAATAAGAGCAGTCCGGTAAAACCAGCACAAAGCCAAAAACAGCACTGCCAGAACAACGGATTAAACATTGCCTTTTTCCGCTGGTGATTAAGTAAGGCAACCGCCAGAATGAGCATAACGAAAGCGGGGATAAGGTTGATTTTTGAGCCGCCAGACAACAGCACTGATTTCTCGTAGAAACGCTCAAATCCTAATAGAATCAACGTACTCGCGTAAACCCAATACACCCAGCGTTTCATGTTCAATTTGCACCATTATTACACACTGAAACAACTTACTTCAGATACCGGGCCTTGCCAAGTGTTCAGTCGTAACAAAGCGTGTCAATTTTGAGCCAGCAGCATGTAAAGGGGCTTTACAGTGACCAGGCTCAAGTGTCATTAAGACTTTTTAACTCAGTCATTACGACTCGTTAACGCTCGATTGAACGTCGCCGCAACGCCTTCCCGTTCACGTACCAAGAAAGCATCCTGATCGGCGCTTGTTTTTAACAATAATTGAATCGCTTGATAATACGCTTCTGTTTTAGCCTTTTTAGCCGCAACCGCGATATCAGGTAAAACACCGACATTCTCCCAATTCGTTTTGGTAATCGGATTAATTGCCTTAGAGACGGGCAAAGCAATGCGCAGAGTGTGTTCAAGAGGAAAATATTGCCAAGGGTTTGCACCTCCTTTCGTCTTCTCACCCACGATCACCGCACGTTTTAGGTGTTTCATGTTGTAACTAAATTCTTCCGCGGCTGAAAACGTATTCGGCCCAGTTAAAATATACAAGGGAATATCTGCTCTCACTTTACCAATAATGTTTGTTTCACTCCAGAATTCGGTCGTGGCATCGGTTTGACGATTGTAAAAGCTATTTAAGTGAGTTTTTTCTGGCAAAAAGTACCCACTTAACAACTGAACCATTTGTGCACTCCCGCCGCCATTTTCACGTAAATCAATAATGAGTACATCAACGTCTTCCAACACCTTCATAACACTCGCGAGCTTAGCACGTAATTTGGGTGTAACATCCGCAAACCCCCAGAAACTTAGATAGCCGATATTGCCATCGAGAACGGCGACGTCGGTGAAGCCATAGTTTTTCCTGGCAAGCTTATGAAACCATGGTTCTTTCTTTTCAGTCGTTGTCGTTGTGGGAATTTGATTCACCGCAAAGTGCTTATCTACTTGCTGAAGTGTGTCCGTTAATAAGTGAGCTATTTGCTCTTCTGTCTCTGCTAGTTGCCATTCTGATGACGAGTTTAATGTTTCCAACAAGGCCATAATTTTAGGGATCTTGGATGTTTCGACATAATGGTTGGTAATTGACGATTCCACGGCGTGTTGGATAGTGAGTTTATCACTTTGGGTCAGAGCAAAACTTTGCCCTGCAAACGCAATAAGGAGAGAAGAACAGAGAAATAGAGATGTCGTTTTCATATTGGCAGCTCGGTATTGTTATTATTAATGAATTTCGAGGTACTTGGTTGTCATGATGTATGGCCCTAGTTTGACGTGATTAGTTCCTTTATTAGTTGCTGTAAAATGTAACTAAGTATGTTTTAAATACTCAAAAAATATGGTGTTTTACAACTCAAATAGGTTTCGCAAAACAATATCGCCTAAAAGTAAAAAGCCCCCAATGTTGGAGGCTTTGAATCTTATTCAGTGATATTCAATTAGAAATTAAACGTCACTTTAGTGTAGATGTAACGACCGCGCGGGTTATGTGTTTTTCCTACATAACCATACAAGTCTGAATCACCATCACCAATTGCAAATGGCGGCTCTTCATCAAGTAGGTTGTTTACACCAAGCGATACTTTGATGCCATCGCTGAAGCGATATGAACCTTGAAGATCAAGTAGAATTTGCGAATCAACCATACGAGATGTATTTTCTTCGAAATCAAGCGTACCATCAAAATCGATGTCTGGCGTATCTTCAAACTCACCAATATAACTAATGTTTAAATTGGCTGATAAGTTATCTTGTACCCAAGAGTTTGTAAGAACCCAGCGGTGCTCTGGATAACCGTACTCACCAGTGTAGTCTTGATCGTCTTTCTCGAACTTATTCAAGAAGCTGTATTCTAAATTAAATTTAAGGTCGCCACTTTCGCCTAAGCTGTATAGGTAGCTTGCTGAGAAATCCACACCTGATACTTCTTGAGAAGTCACGTTTTTGAACGTGCTGTGTAGTTTACGGAGAACACCAAGTGATTCACCAGGTTGTGGCGCTAGACGCTCACACACGGTACTGTTTTGGTTATTACATTCAGCATCATAAAGTGGTCCGAATGGTTCTTCATCTATCTTGTTGTCTTGTGTGATTGACCAGAAGTCGATCCCTAAGCCAATTTCATGCGTAGGAGCCCACACAATACCCAAGTTCATTGACTCAGATTCTTCCGCTTTTAGATTTGGGTTACCCGCAAATTGAATATTGTAATCAAGTACACCGCAATCTTTGCCTGTTGCCTGACAACGGTATGTATCGGTAAAGAATTGGCTTTCTTCTGATGGGCCTAAACCGATTTGCGCAAGTGATGGCGCACGGAAACCTTGAGCCCATGAACCACGTACCGTCATGTCATCGCTTGGTGTCCAGCGGAACGCGACTTTTGGATTCGTTGTTGAACCAAAATCGCTATAATCATCGTAACGACCTGCTAATTGTAATTCGAAGCTGTCCGCAAGCGGAATTGAGAATTCAACATAAGCAGCCCACTGATCACGCTCAGCAGCAGCCGACACCGATTCCGTTCCGAATATCAAACCACGCACAAATTGATCATCTGGAATATCTTCAACGTCTTCTTCACGGTATTCAAAACCTGCCGCCATAAGCACAGGCATATCATTGAAGGTAAACGCTTCGCCTGTGATGCTACCATCGAATGACGTCATATGAGACTCACCACGGCGCACAAGGCTTGTCGTAATACGGTCAATTACTTCAGGTGAGTTGTACGTTCCACCGAATGGATTGTAGTTACCCGCATCAATTTCAGCTTGTAAATAATCAACACGTACCCAGCCCTGGCCTTTAGAACCCGTTTGCTCAGATTTACTGCGGCCTTTTTGCGCTGCAAGTTCCCAATCCCAATCATTTAATGTACCACGGAAGCCCGCAACGATGCGCATGGTGTCAGAACTAATATCCCAACGACGAGGACCTGCATCTACTGTACGATAACGGCCAATATCAATGTCCATGCCAAACGGGTTATTTGGGTGCGAAGCAGGCACTGTGAGACCCGCGTCTTCATCTAGAGGTGTAGGCGCGCCGCCTGCTTGTGATGTGTTGTGCTGTACAGCAAACTCGATGAAACCGGTGATATCATTACCAAAGTTTTGCTCGGCTTGAACAATTGCACCAACACGTTCAGCGGCTGGAATGATATAGCCATAAGGGCCGTAATCAAATAGACAGCTTCCGCTTGAGGTTGCGTTTTCTGCTGGACAATTTGGATCGATCGTTTTCTCACCGTCAACATAAAAATAACCAGGGAAACCACGACTTGAACGGAAGTCTTCACCACCATATGGAGATTGATTTGCTGTACCTAAACGGCCTGCTTCATCCGCAGAAAACGATGAGTTGTTGAAGTAGTCAAGAATGATAGTCACATTGCTGTCATTCGTGCTGCTCCCCCACAATAAGCTCGCCGTTTTTTCTTCATAACTTGGACCGTCGGTACCACCAAACCCTAAGTTTAGCTCTAGACCATCAAAGTCCTTTTTCAAAATAACGTTAACGACCCCCGCGACAGCATCAGAACCATAAATAGCAGACGCGCCATCTTTTAGAATATCGATTCGTTCAATAGCAGACACTGGAATACTGTTAATATCGACAAATGAATTCGTAATGCTTTCCGCGAACGCACTGATTGCTACGCGACGACCATTAATCAACACCAATGTCGCATCTGGGCCAAGACCACGTAAACTAACGGCAGCGCCACCATTCGCGGTAGAATCTTGGTTGTTGCCACGCGTTGAGAACGTACCGTTACCGGCAACTGGCATTTTCTCTAAAAGTTGTTGAAGGTTATCATAACCAAACGAGGAAATTTCTTCTTTACCGATAGTCTGGATTGGTGATGGACCTTCCATATCCGTGCGTTTGATGCGTGAGCCTGTTACTTCAATTTTTTCTACTTTATCCGCACCTTCATCAGCTGCAAATGCCGGCGCAGACGTCGCACAAACTGCCGCGATTGCAAGACTAAGAGCTGTTAGTTGAGAGTATTTTTTAGTCATTATTGTTCCTTTTTGTTAACCAAATAGCGCTTAATGTAAACCCTTATCGCAATATAGTTAACACTGTATTTTGCAGAAAACAATCTAATGCGTTGATTTATACAGGCATAAACCGTAACGAATTGTGTAAATTACAACCCATATTTAAATTAATCATTTAAATATCATTACGTTACAAATTTGTTTTTTTGTAAAAAATTTAACAAATTATTTCAGTCATTTTATTGGTAACATAATGAAATATAGAGAAAAAGGAACAGAAGAAGACGGCACTCCATACAGGTCAAAAAGCAAGCTAATTGTTCAGTATGCTTTACAGATTTGAGCTATCTTTCAAAAAATACGCGTTAGATTTATCTACTCAAATCCCGCACGTTTTAGCTCATTATAGATTTGCGAAATTGGCTTGGCGCAATCGTTTCAAATTGCTGCCAAATACGGCGGAAATGACGGCTACTCGAGAAACCGCATTCAGTAGCGACGAGCTCGATATCAATATGGCGGGTCTGCAGGAGCTGTTTGGCTCTCACAATTTTAAGCGAATTGATGTATTGCTGAACACCAATTCCGATTGCTTGTTTAAACAAGCGACTGAGTTGCCGCTCGGAAATCCCCACGTCAGAGGCAATAGACGAGACACGAATGTCTTGATGCAAGCGAGCGCAGATCAAATCTTGTGCTCGATGTACGGCACGGTGTAAATGATTTCGTCCATTCAACCAAACACTCTGTTGGCTATCTCGTCCGTCTCTGCGAAAATACACCAACATCTCACGTGCCACTTTCATTGACAGCTCGTCGCCAAATTGTTTGGCAACAAAATGCAATGCTGCATCAATCCCCGAACTAATACCTGCACTCGTCAACATATTGCCATCTTCGACGAAAAGACATGTTTCTAACACGTTTAGTTCTGGATAAGCCAATTTCAATCGCTCAGTTAACTCATGGTGAGTTGTACACTTTTTGTTGGCCAATAAACCCGCCTTCGCGGCCATAAATGCACCACTACAAATGGTGAACACGAGTTGCTGACTCACAGTGTGCTTAAGCCAATCGGCGACTACTTCGCCTTCTTCACTTAAGCAATAGTCAAACGAGCCATAACTCCCAGGTAACACAACCACATCATCGCAAAGTAGCGTTTGAGGTAATGGGGTCAAGTTAGTTAAGGTCAGCCCTCCCCCAAGACTTGTTCACTCGTTGGACTCACGTAGTGCAAAACAATAGGCGCACCAGCACGCTGGGCTTCTAAAAACACTTGCAATGGACCGCCCAAATCAAGCGGGAGGACGGCCTTAGAGATCACAAAGTAAATGTTTTTTATAACGTTATTCTGAAATTCCATAATCCTGAACAGAAGTTATCGTTGCAAAACGTTTATTAAGCACAAGCGCTGTGTGAGCTTGAATGTCCTCGACTGAATGTACCTTCGAAGTAAACGGACTTGTCATCGCAAACGTGAGCGTGGCATCCAATACAAATTCCACCGCAAAGCCTAGATCACTGGCAACACGTGTCGTTGTTTCACAGCATTGCTCCGTTCGAATACCGCTAATCACTAGCTTACGAATACCATTGCGAGTCAACCAACGTAATAATCCCGTATCGGTGAATGCATTGTGTACTGTCTTGTGTACGACTCTATCATACTTGCTCGGTAAAAAATCCATCGGCTTCACAAAACCGTTCGATAAATAAAAAGGACTATTTTTGTCAACATCATCAACATGCAACACTTTCACAATTGGTAAATTGTTTGCCTGAAAATAATTCACCAAATCACTCATATTTTGCTTAAATGATTCGAAGTGACTTGTCTCCCAATAGGGCGCGTGAAAGAAAGAATCTTGGGTATCGATGATAATTAAAGCTGTTGTCATTCTAATTCCTTAAGGGTGTAAAAAGTTAATCAACGTAGTTTGAATTGCCATCTACTTTATCTGACCACACCGTTTTGACGAGCCACACTTACGACACAGATGGGACTTTTTCAGACTTGAAATAAACTCTTTTTAAGATCCGTTGTATTGGCACAAAGATCCCACTACACTTGCTTGCAAGATACAAATAATTAACATAAAACGTTCAACAAGGATAACGATGAACATTTGCAACAAACTCGTTTGTGTAACGCTGCTGTCTGGTATGTTTGGATGCGCTCAACATAACCACCAACTGCCGCTCACGAGCTCAAAATCGCCCGAAACACTGGCATGTCTAGGCACAACCACGCTTCCTCAACCACTTCAGTCGAGTTTTATTGAAACCGAAGACTCTGCGTTGCTTCAATCGTCACTTGGCGAACCCAGTAACGGCAAACTCTGCCAAGGCAAAGTGTACGAGGCAACGCAAGATGTCGTCGTTTTTCGAGCTTGGAATAGCACAAATCCGGGGAGCCAGTTTGGACAATGGTGGGCGTTTAACAGGCCCGCTGGACTCATTTCTGAGTATCGCGCTCAGTTTGAGATTTGCTATCAATGGTCCCCTCTCGATAAGATGAGCCGTTGCACATTAAAACAAGGGACCAAAGTTGTCGTCGGAAACGGCCAAAGTGCAATGTGTTCTGAATACCTCACATATTCGGTATCGAGTGCCCAACAAGTTTATGTAGCTAATGCCAAAGACAACATTGCCGACTGCACGTCGTTCGATGGGGTAATGGAATGGGTAACTGAACAATCGGATGAAGCGCAATAGACTACGCTACCTTAATAGGTGAGGAAATACGCTTTAGCGACAAGGCGAGACGAGATATCCTCGCCTTCTCGATTCTTGTTTAATAGTAACTTAGTGGAGTAACTTTCCCCCAAAATACTCGATAGCTGTACGCGGTGTATAAGATAATAGTTGGCACAACAAACAACACGCCAAACATTAAGAAATTCAATGATTCAGGCGCAGCTAATGTATCAATTAACGTAAATTTACCCGGTACAATGTATGGGTAGAAACTGTAAGCTAGCCCGAAGAAACACAAACAAAATACCATTACTGCGATTGCAAAGGGTAACCAAACTCCTTTTTCTGGTCTTAACGCTAATTTTGGTAAAGTCACTTCAAGCAAGAACATCAGTCCGAAGCAGATGATAGGCAAAGGCAACAATACAAGGGCCATAGGCAATTCAAACCAAAGCGCCATCACCTGAGGGTGAATAATAGGGTTCACGACCGATACCAAAGCAACCCCAATAGCACAAATTCGAAGTGTTCTTCGACACCATTGGATAGCATCTTGTTGCAGTTCACCTTCCGTTTTCATAATAAGCCAAGCGGCGCCAATAAATTGATAAGCCGCCACAACCCCGATCCCGCTAAGTGTGCAGAACCCCATCGCGGCAGCAGAATGTTCAAAACCCATTACATAGCTACCAAGCATGTAGCCTTGGAAAAAACTAGTCATATAGGAACCTATCTTGAAAACGCTATCCCAAAGATCTTTGCGTTTGCTTTTAGCTTTTGCACGAAAGTCAAACGCAACACCGCGCAGGATCAGCCCTATCAACATAAAAGACGCTGGTAAATAAAGCGCTTGCAGGATTTCACTGTGCGCTTTAGGAAAAGCGATTAAAACCAAGCCAACGGCAAGCACCAGCCATGTTTCATTAGCGTCCCAAAACGGGCCGATAGAAGCAATCATGGTGTCTGCTTTTTGTTGTTGATTACGTGGCAACAACATTCCAACACCCAAATCGTAGCCATCTAAAATGGCGTAGACGAGAACAGCCAGCGCAGTCAGCGCACCAAACAGTAAAGCAAGTTGTTCTGCATTAAGCATAGCGACCTCCAGCGGTAACTTGTGGTTCTGGACTTTCAAATTCATCGACACGCACTGATTTCTTCGCAGTAAAGAACAAAGTACGGACATACACCGTCAACAGCACAACATAAAGCATCAAGTACAATGAAAAGGTGATGGCCACGTTTTCACGAGGGAGATGAGTAACCGCTTCTTCTACACGCAAAACGCCGCTAACAAGAAAAGGTTGACGGCCAATTTCTGTTACGTACCAACCGGCAAGTGTTGCCAACCAGCCTGAGAAACTCATCGCTACTAACGTTTTTAATTGCCAAGACGCGAGTTGTTTACGGCGTGCAATGGTCAACCTAAACCAAACCGCAACCAACAACATTAACACGCCCATACCCACCATGATCCGAAAACCAAAGAATACCGGTTTAACTGGTGGGTGTGCGCCTTCAAATTCATTAAGCCCTTTAAGCTCTCCATCTAATTGATGAGTAAGGATTAAACTTGCACCATTAGGAATGCCAATCTCGAAGTCATTCTGTTGCGTTTTTTCGTTGGGCACGGCAAAAAGCAACAACGGCGCGCCTTTTTCGGTATGCCAAATTCCCTCCATCGCAGCCACTTTTTGCGGTTGATGTTCAAGGGTATTTAAACCATGTAAATCCCCCACAAATGCTTGTGTCGGCGCTAACATTGCCGCAACCGTTAAAGCCACTTTTAACGTAAGTTTGGGTGCTGCCTTTTGGTCACCTTGCAGCAGTCGATACGCACTTACACCAGCAATCAGAAACGACGCCGTCAAACCACTTGCAAGCAACATATGGAAAAATCGATACGGGAAAGAAGGATTAAATATGATAGCGAACCAATCTGTTGGATAGGCCACACCATCGCGAAGCTCAAATCCTGCGGGTGTTTGCATCCAACTGTTTAAACTTAATATCCAAAAGGCAGAAATAGTCGTACCGATGGCCACAATCAAGCATGCTAAGGTGTGGATTCGATTGGGTACTTTATTCATTCCAAATAGCATGATCCCCAAAAAGGTGGCTTCCATGAAAAAAGCGGTTAGAACCTCGTAGCCGAGCAAAGGGCCAGCGATGTTACCGACTCGCTCCATAAATCCGGGCCAATTTGTACCAAATTGGAAGGACATCGTGATCCCACTAACCACGCCTAGCGCGAACGTAAGAGCAAATATTTTAACCCAAAAACGGTAAGCTCTCAGCCAAACAGGATGACCAGTTTTATCAAATCGTAATTTGAAAAAGACTAAAAACCACCCAAGGGCAATAGATATTGTGGGAAAGAGGATATGGAAGCTGATGTTGGCTGCAAACTGCATCCGCGATAGCAATAAGGTATCAAGCATAACGCACCTACCAAGGTCTGTTTTCTATCAAATAGCGCCACGGCCTGCTTCTCCGCAGCAATTCTTTCTACTTCAATGTTTGAAGGATTCGTACGGTCGAGCCATTTGATTTTATTGACTCAAGAAAAGCACATTAGAACCGTTACGAACTTTCAGTAATTTCTGAAACTTAAATATATTTTGATCTTTGATTTAGATCAATCTTTATTTTTTCAAAATTTAGTGACTGGTTTTTGTAGAAAATTGACTTGGAAAAGCATGCTCTTTGCCCAAAAAATAAACCTATGAACTTGACCACTATATTGAGTCGATTCCGTTATTCACTTTCTAAAAGTGGCACAATTGGGTATGATGCCGGCAATTTTTTAGGGGGAATTATGAAGTTTATCCGCTGGTTTTTAGGCCGCATTATTTTACTTATCGACTTTGTCACAACACCGAAAGGCGTGAAGCGCGATCCAACATTACAAGCTCAAATTGACGAAAAAGCGTCAAGCTTAAGCCTATATCAATTCCATGCCTGCCCTTTTTGCGTAAAAGTACGAAGAGCCATGAAACGCAACAACCTAAACATCGAATTACGAGATGCGAAAGCCGAAGGTATTCACCGTCAAGAACTGCTTGAACAAGGTGGTAAGGTAAAAGTACCTTGTCTACGAATTGATCAAGGTGACAAAGTGACTTGGTTATATGAGTCTAATGACATCATTGCGTTTTTAGAAAAAGAAGTAGCGAGTAACGCAGCTTAACGTTCTGGCGCTTAATTATCACATTAAGCGCGTGTTTACGTTTTACGAAGCGCTACGTTTGTAAGCAAAATTTGATTAACAACCAGTCCCTGTGTTCATTCATCGCGTTTCGTTCGTCTATTTGGTTCAACTTGATGCAAAAAACGTGTGAACGTATCTTTAGGTCTTTCAAGACCATTTTCCAGCAAAACACGTGAAGCCATACCTCGATGATTACTGCCGTGGGTAAGTAAATGCAGTAAAATTTCTTCTACGGTCAAACGTCCTACATCACCATCAGTGAACTGAAAAACAATCTCACGAGCTAATTCTTGAGACGTTGCACAGGCGCAATAGTCAACCAGCCATGCATCGTTTTCAGACATAAACTGACTGAGATCGGTTAAGGACGGCGTTTCAAGAGTGTTGTCAGCAGCGAAATGTTCCGATACTCCTTTGATCCGGCTTATAAACAAGCTATCGACAACCGCAGTATGATTTAATATCCGTATAAAGAAAGTGGCATCGTTTGGAGACAGCTTACCAATTTGCTTCAATCCAAAGTTCACTATTTCCTGATTAGCCCATAGCTTGTATTTAAATGCGTTTACCAACAACATTTTCTCTCCTTGTAATAAACGAGTCAGCTTCAGCTCGACTACTTTTCATAAAATGTCCAAGACTGAGCGCCATCGAAGTACCGTACATGCACTTGTTCTATCACCTCGGGTGCAAACATGGTTAAATTGACCGCCATCCTATCTAAATTACCTATCGCTGTAGGGGTGTAATAGGTAAGGCAACCGCAACCGACACAATGATGAAAATCAATGTGCTTGTCACCATAGCAATAGGTACGCGTCGCCACTTTCGAATCAATGAGAACATCGTTTGGCGAAAAATAAGCCCAAACAGCACCGTATCGGTAACACACTGAACAGTTGCAGCGTGTTACCAATTCGATTTTCTGTTTGAGTACCAAAGTGACATTGCCACAATGACAACTTCCATTCATGCTAAGCGTTACCTTTGTTATCTAACTTAGAGACTACGTATACGTCTTAAATCACGTATGATTAAAAAACCATTCAGTGCAATAAAGACCATGCTGACAACCTTCGCGTTACGATTCACGATTTCGTTTGAGAGATAAAACGGCAACGATTCTCCTGTTACACTAAACACGTCTGGCAACCATGCCAATCCAGTGAACATTGCAACATAAGCAAGGTTAATCAGGATGTTTGCAACCAATTTAGACTTTGACCAAAACGGCGCGAGCGCTTGCCATAGTGAAAATACGATAGACACACCGAATAACATTGTGGCAGGCATGAACCACTCTTGTACTGCTGGCAAGAAAGCGATGTGCATCGACTCGAACATCTTCGGACTCATCCACAGTGAAGGTTGCACCAGTGCAATTAAAAAAATCGCGGTGGCCAAATCTGTGGCAATGTCACCACCTTTGATATGCTGCCACTTGGCATTTTGCACCGGAAGCTTATCCACGCTCCACTCCATTTGCGATAGCGTTGCTTTCAAGGGGGAGTCATTTGAAATAGCGAAAAACACCAACGTCACAACAGCAAATATCCACAGGGCTGTATCAACAAAACCGAGTCCCAGTTTCAACACAAATGAAATAACCCCCACGCCTTCTGCTGACAGTAATGACAACCCCGTTACCACCGCGTGGATCGCAAAAAACACACTCAATGCCGATTTTAAAATTACCCAGTAAATAGGCATAAGTTCTTGTGCAACTAAAGGTACGGGTGGCGCAAATTGAGTTGCCACCTTACGAGGAGCCCCCCATGAAGCAAGCAATTGATTAACCTGCGCTGTAGAACAAGCCGGCCCCATAGCATCAACTTCATCAAGTAACGTGGCTCTAATTTCTCGCGAAATTTCGTCTTTTTTTTCATCTGGTAAATACAGTTTTACCGCTTCAACATAGCGTTCAACTAATTCCATGATCGTTCTCCAATATTGTCCCAAGCGCTTCATTCATCAATTGCCATTCATGTGAAAGCTGCGCTAACTGTTCAATGCCTGCTTTAGACAGCGTGTAATAACGCCTCTCCCGCCCTTCAGCTTGCTGCCATTCGCTCTCAAGCAACCCTTGGTCTGCCAGGCGTCTAACAAGCGGATATAGCGTACCCTCATCAATATCCAACCCTGCTTCACTGAGCTGTTTTCGCAATGAATAACCGTAATGCGGAGTCCTTAATGACGCGAGAACAGCTAAAACCAAAACTCCTCGCCTTAGCTCTCCTCGCATTTTATCGACGCGTTTCTCACTCATATCGCGTTCCATCTTCTGTTTTTAATTTGATTTACTGTGCGACAAATACTATTTAACACACAGTGTGTGGTACACAGTATAGAACACTCACAAATTTCGCAAGTGAAAAAGATGGTTTTTTAGTCATTTATTAATAAGGCACTTTCAAAATTAAGCATATCTACTTGTATTTATTTGATTTATTTTCAGGAAGAAGTCGAAAACCTGTGCAGCTCAACGCTGCTTTGTGCTGTCGCCTAACCTGCTATTGACTCACATAGTTAAGATAGGCTGTGCAATTAGATCACCAAATACTCATTAGACAACGTAGGCCAAAGCTTGAAATTCATACTTTTTGTATGTTTTTTGTTTTTTATCTAGCACTTTTTGCTAGCTTGATATATAACTACTAATACTAAAATCGCAACTGGAATAGCGATACAGCCCAAAAGGATTAGTTTGTAGAGCAGAATCTTTAGGAGTATTGAATATGCGTTTTTTGAATGACACTGACACAAAGTCTCAAGCAAATCTTGTATGGGTAACACTGCTCACCGTTGCATTGTTTGTTTTAACGGTATTTACTCCTCTATCGCATGCCACGGGGATGTAAGTTAACAGTTTTCGTTTGGCTCTGTTTGAAAAGCCTGTATTTACCCCCGAATAATTGTTTCATCACCAAAGACAAGCGTTACAAATTGCTTGGCTATTTCCGTCGAAAAATTTTGTATTCCGTCATTTGCGCTGTATAGTTTCTGCCACGAAAAATAAAAACAATGATCTCCATTCGTTGTATTAGGACAGACTATGCAGCTAATCGCATTGCAGCCTGAAGATCCAAAAGTACAAGCTCTGTACTTGGAAATAGACCGCCTAATGAATTCTCTCTACCCTATCGCAAGTGACCAATCTCTATCACTGGAAGAATTAAAACAGCCCAATGTGAAAGCAATCGGGCTTGCAAATGAAGATGGCATCGTTGCGTGTGGTGCTATTGTTAAAAAGTTTGAAAAGAGCACGTTATACGGCGAAATAAAACGTCTTTACGTCAAACCAAATTATCGAGGAAAAGGCCTATCTCGGCGCATAATGCAAACGCTCCTTCATTATGCTGGTGAAGCGCAAATCCCGTTGATTAGATTAGAAACCGGTATCCAACAAACAGAATCGATTGCGCTCTATGAAAGTTTAGGTTTCGACCGTTGTCCGTGTTTTGGTTTATATCGTGACAACCCATTGAGCGTGTTTATGGAACTCAAACTAAATAACAACTAACACTCTCTGTCTCTATTCGACCTTGACCAACAGGGGTCAAGGTTACAGCAAAGTAAACGGCATCGTTAAAACCCTACCTCTACTCTTTGAAAATACGGATTATCTGTTCGAGCCACCAATGACGTAATTTGTGCAATCGCCACGGTGTGTTGTTCAGAGCCGGATTCGAGCACAAGGCACTGAGTTTTATTCTCGTAACGCACATCGTTGGCAAGCCCTACATAGGACTGGCCATCCGTCGTCGTCACCTCTAGTTCGAAGCGATAAACACAAGCCACTTCTAAATAATCGTGTTGGTCACAGCTCAGCATGATGTTCTCCACAATATGTAAAAATTTTCAGCACATAACCTATTCAACGCTGACCGGACTCCTTTCCCTTCGTTTTTGTGCAATCATTGTTTTTTCTGAAAGAAAAGAGTGACTTCAGCAAACACAAGCCCAAACTTTTTTATGTAGGACCGATTGATCACTGCTCCATCATCAAATTGCCACATCCAGTCATCGAATGTAACGTGATAAGTAGACCCTTCAACAGGTAAATTCATTTCATATTGCCAAGTTGCTGCCGAGCCAAATACCTTACCTTTTGCGCTTCCAATGATGTCATCGGCATTTCCTTGAAACGAATTATCCAATTGCTTGGTAATTACCCACTGCCTTCGCTGTACGCCTTGCCCGAGCTGATAATTGAACGTTTCAGACAGCACTAGCTTAGTGTCACCTGACATTTCACCCGTAAGGTCTACGGTGAACTGCTGAATCACATTACCGCTTCTATCCTGAACAATACCCCATCCTTTAATCTCTCCTTTAAAAAATTCCATCAAGTCAAATTTCGGGGTTCGCTGCTCATACTGGTTTCCTTGTATCGAAATACCACAGCCATTTAACAAAATGGCCAAACATATCACTAGCCACTGTCTCATTTATTTCTCCCACCCAAACCTAACAATTCTGCACGTAACGCAGGCTCTGATGTTTTCGCTCCTAGCCAGATATTGAAGAACCAAGATGTAAAATCCGCATCTTCAATCACACCAATTTGATTGTGGTTGTAATAAAAGCTCGTACTGCCATCGGCATTTTTTTGGCCAAGTAACACATCACCATCTCCCACATCTGGAAATATTGATTTCAACGCATTGCCCCACACCTCCTGCTTGGATTTATCTTTTAGCCCTTGAAGTTTCATTTCCTTGATGGACCTTTCGGCTATGTCTTTTCCTTTCAACGTCATTTTGTATTTCAATAGAAGAGTAAAAGGGTCTTCAGGATTGTATTGACCCGTTGGAGTGAACAATTGGGCTGAATATACATCCCAAAACAGGTATCGATACGTTGCTTCGTCCGCAACAGGTTTGAATAGCTCATTCTCAGCACTTTGAGCCTTTGCAGAATGCACTACACAGATAAAAAAAACGATGAACAGCGAGATAAACCAACGCATTACGCCTTCCTTTGTTGTCTCAAAATCACATGAGTGAAAAATACACAAGGTATACGTCTGCAAGGCCAAAATGGATTAGTTAAGTGTCAGGTTAGTATTGTTATAAAAGATTGCTCTGTGGGCTCGTCAGACAAAATCTATCAACTTTATCTGACTTTTTGACCATCACAGCGAGTTTGTCGCAATGTTAAGCCGTGATGACTAATGAAACTAATTTCTGAGACTGTAAAGGGGGTTTACAGAGACTAACGCGTAACCGAGATATTTGGGTTACTTTCACGTTTAGAAAATAAAAAGCTCAGTACCGACACTACAACAAAAATGCCATACATACTCAATACATAAAGCCAATCACTACCACTCGTAACATGTTGAATTTTAGTACCATCATTTAAAACCAGGATATTAATGCAGGCCAAAATAAATGAAGGGAAAAAGAAATTTTTACCGGATGTTGCACTTGCTAGTGAAGCAATAAGCATTGCGCACAAAACCAAATAGAAAGCGATGATAGAATTTGCACCGAGTTGCGTGCTTAGCGGTACTGAGGCTAACGAAGCGAGCACGGCAATGACGCCGAGACTTTTATAGAACATATCTTTTCCTTGATAATTTTTTAGAGACATCATGTCGTAAATGGATTATTAATACCAAAGTATGTAGCAGTTATTGTATAAATACAAGTCGGCGCGGTTAAAAAGTTAGCAATTTGTTATTGGGTTAATTTTTTTATTATATTTTGTAAAATAGGTACGACCTCCTTCTCAAACCATGGGTTTGAAGTCAACCAAAAGCGATTTCGTGGACTAGGATGTGGCAAGGCAATCTGGTTAGGTAATAACGTTGAAAAGTGCTCAACGGCTTCTGTTACGCTCCAAGCAGGATTGAGGTATTCGTGAACCGCGTATTGCCCTAAGAAGATAGTCAGTTCCACATTTTGCATTTGTTGAATGAGTTGTTTGTGCCAAGTCTGAGCGCAAATTTTAGGAGGTGGTAAATCGCCACTTCGTCCTTTTCCCGGATAACAAAACGCCATAGGCATAATGGCGAACATGCGCGGATCATAAAACTGACTAGGTTCAGCCCCAAGCCAAGCGCGTAAGCGTTCACCACTCACATCGTTAAAAGGTCGTCCAGACTCAAGCGTCTTAACCCCAGGAGCTTGACCGATGATCAATATTTTACTGCCAATAGAAGCTTGGATAATTGGAGAAACAATCCCTTCAAATTTTCCTTCACATATTTGGCATGCGCGAATTTGTTTAAGTAACGAGTCCAAGTTTTCCTCCTACCATCCTAAACAAATACAATTGATAATCACTACTATTTATATTGTATTTAAGAGATAATACCATTTTAGTTAATAACCAATCGTAAAAGGATTAAACATACGATGCGGTATTTCTCCGTGTTAAAACAATACCACTATTCAATTCAAGTGGTTACACGATTTATTTTGGCAATTCTTGGTGGTTATGTCCTCACAGCGATTACAATTAGCGCTTTGACTATTGTGCTCCCGTTATCGCAAGTAGATGCTGTTCTAGTGTCAACAACCATCAGTATCGCTATCTATGCCATTTTTTTCATTGCTGCATTTGCCATTTCATCCATTAAAAAAGCAGCCATGTTGTTACTCGTCCTAGGGGGAGTACAAATGACTTTCCTCTCACTGACAAAAGGCTGGCTATGAAAGAGTCATTTTTTAGAACCATGGGCTGGCTCCACACTTGGGTCGGCTTATTAACTATTTGGCTGCTTATCACGGTCTTTTTTGCAGGCACGTTAAGCTTTTTCAAAGACGAAATCACTATTTGGTCTCAGCCTAATGTACTAAAAAACGTTTCACATTCCATTTTATTGAGCCAAGAAGCTCAAATAGAACATGGAATTGAAGTCCTTAAGCAAAAGGCGCCAAACGCCAGTAGCTGGTATATTACCCCCGCGACTGACAGAAAACCCTATTTTGAGGTCGCGTATAGAGAGGCACCACAACAAGGGAAACGTACACCGTTTACTAGCCACTATTATTCAGCAAACGATGCGAATAAGGAAATTGAGTTTATTGATACGAAGGGAGGTAATTTTTTCTATCGTCTACATTTCGATTTACATTACATGAGTCCAATTACTGCACGTTGGATTGTGTGCCTTGCCAGCTTATTCATGCTAATCGCCCTAATCTCCGGCATTATCATCCATAAGCGTATCTTTAAAGACTTATTTACCTTTCGAAATGGCAAAGGATTGAGAACTTGGCTTGATAGCCACAACCTCAGTTCAGTTATTGCCCTACCATTCCATTTGATGATCACCTATACAGGCTTAATTACCCTTATTTTCATGTTGTTCCCCTACCCTGCACTCACACAGTTCGATGGGAATATGAAAGCATTCTTTGAAGCACAGAACCCAACGCGGGTTTCAACAAAAGGCTCAGGAATCATCTCACCAATTGCACCACCTCAAGTATGGTTAGATCAGATTTATACTAACTGGCCGAATGTTCGAATTGCGAGAGTGATAGTTGATCACCCATTTGACCAACATGCAACGGTGAAAGTCTATGCGAATACAAAAAACACCGTGCAAGACGAGCGACCTACTCTTTTGCTCGATGCGCACAACGGTCAGGTTATCGCGAGGGGGAATGAGTCCTTAAGCGCAAGCGAAACCTTTTACGACAGCATGACAGCATTGCATACAGGGCGGCTTGCTAAGTTGCCATTACGGTGGTTGTACTTCTTGGGCGGTATGCTTGGACTTGCAATGCTGGTGACTGGAGCATTAATGTGGTCGCTTCGTATCAAAGCCAAACATAAACAGCCGCATTTTGGCGTTCAACTTGTGGATACACTAAATCTAACCACTGTCATGGGACTACCTTTGGCAACTGCAGGTTTTTTCTATGCAAACCGCCTATTAAGCACGCAGATTGCGCAACGCGCCAATGTAGAAATCGCCATCTTTTTCACCATTTTGGGCCTGAGTTTACTTGTTTCCGTAATACGTAGAGACAAGCAGCAATGGGCTTATTTTGCACAGCTAAACGTTTTAGCTTGGGCTGCTCTGCCAATATGCAGTGCTATTGCCATAAAATACCCGACTTATAAAGCGTTTATGGAAGGTAATACCGTTGCATGGGCATTTGATCTGGCTTTCCTAAGTGTTGCTTTGGCGTTTGGATTTATCGCCGCTAAATTGCACAGAAAGCGCTCTGGTGCGTTTTCACCACAACCAAAGGGAATTCAGTAATGATAGAAGTGTTCATGCTCAGCGTGAGCTGTGCCCTCTTTGCTTTGACTAAGCCAGCCATTGCCAAGTCAGTGCTTGGTTCTGGATTAACAAGTGCGCAAGAGCGAATAGTATTATTTAGTGGCTGGATCACTTTTTTACTAAGTGCTTCACTTTTTGTCTACCACGAGGCTGCTTACGGTGCGCTCAGTTTCATTGGATGGAGTATTCCTCTTCTGCTCGTTACTGTTGTGAGTGTACAGTACTCAAAAAAGGCTCCCCTGCGTTTTTTGAGTATCGTCTTATCAATACCATTCCTCTATTCGATTACTTCTATTTAGGTCTGTGGCTGGGCACAATTTACCTGAAAACGTGCCCAGATCAGATTTTTACCAAGCAACTCACGTAGTCCGTACTTAAAAGCTCACTTACTGACCTTTAGAAACGACAAAACCAAATTATACGTAGTAAAAACCTGATCTTTACTGACTGAGCTGCATTCTATGTCTCATATGTTAGTAAAAATCGGATCTCTTGCATCAAATTGGACTCAACAAGACGATTAAGTTAGTAAATAACTGATCCAAGAAACAACAGAGATTTCCTTAAGTTATTTTTCTGTTCAATGGCGCATAGGCCACAATATGTACCCCGCTCAGCTATATTTAGGTAAGTTGTCGCCAATTTTGACCACTTATCCGAATTCAAAAATGTGATTTTAACGCAGTGTTGTGAAGCGGTAGGAAGTTAGAAAATTAGTTAGTAAAAATAAGATCTAGAATTTTAATTGACTGATTTAAAGTGAAAACATGATTTTACTAACTAGTCAAAAACGTTAAGTTAGTAAAATCATGATCTGAGTTATTACTTGCTCATTTTCACCTTTGAGTTAGTAATATTTTGATCTGCGTTCCAATCTAACTGCAAATCCCATACATAACGATGTTCCGGCTCTAAAGGATGTTGAGTTTCATCAACTTCAGTCAGAACATTGTGTGCTTTCACAAGTGTTGCGTCACGTCCGAATAAATAGCTTTGTTCTTTAACGATAGTCAAATATGCCTTATTTAGCGATTGTGCACGAGTAGGCGATGGCGTGATTAAATCATAAAGCGATTGACTACTTCTGACTTTCTCTACGTCCAACGACCCATCTGATTTAAACCATCGAGCTAACATTTCCTGGTTCTGACGAAACTCATCGCCACCGCCAACTCGCTGCATATAGGTTAAAAACTCACCTTGTGTTTGTCCTTTGTTCGGCACATCTCTCATCGATTTTAGATTGATGTATCCCCAACCTTTTTTGCCCGTCACCTTCCGCGCAAAAGAGAACGTTTGGTCATATGTTGAACCGATGGTTTTGTGGCATCCGTTACAAAAGGCTAGCTCTTGTTCATGTTGTTGACGTAATTGCCCTTTTTCATCTTCGATGTAACCGTTAATGGTCCATCCAAACGTGTTGTTGATTCCTTTGTCTCCGAGATACAGTGTTTGAGGTAAATTCTCAAAGGCCTTCTCCTTCGCTTCTCGGTAATACGAAGACGCAAGATGCTGTTTAGATTTAAAGGCGTGTTTTTTCATGTAGCGCACCTCTTTCATACGAGACGCATTGTAGATATTACCGTGCTCATCCACTCCGATATAACGTACGGTATGCAAAAACTCTGTCCCTTCTGGATACAGTTGGTACGCCAATGCCGCTTTCGTATCGCCGACGTAATGTTCTGTCGCCAAAATCTCTGTAACAAGCGTTAATGAACCATCTTGATTTAAATCTACACCCACTTCATTTTCATCAATTTCGGGGGTTGAAATACGAGTTAAACCTTTCAACGTCAGCTCAACCAAGCTTAAGTTGGCGAGATACACCTCTTTTTTGTACACGCCACCTCGTGTTTGAAAATCCATCGGCAAACGGATCATCACATCCCCAGTTGAACCATTAGTGGGCCAAAAAGTACTTGGAAATGGTTTGTAGTTAAATGCAACCCAGCCTGAGCCGTCTTTAGCAAAGCCATCTGTATCGAAGGCTAGGGCAGGGTAGGCTAAATTCTCTATGGGCGTTATCTCACCGTGCCAATCTGAGTTTGATTTTTGTTTTTGGATGAATGGCGTGTAATTATCGGTGTTAACCCAGTTAGTAATATCTTGATCTGTGATGGATGAAATCAGCTCTGTGCGATCAATAAAAAGGTTCCGCCAGTGATTTTTTATACCCAAATCCGAAAACTCGTAGGTACCTTGAAGATCACCATCCCGCATTTGGTTTGGACGCTCGGTATCTTTCGAATACGTTTGGTGGCAAGCATAACATGGATTATGGACGCCATCTGTCTTGGTGTAACACTGCGGTGGAATGACGGATTCCGCATTGTAAACCTCATTATGTTCAATATAAGCTTTTGCAGAAAATTGTGGGGAATGCTCATCTAAATTTAAAGACTGAGCGGATGCGAGCTCGATGACCGGCTCGGTACAACCAGTCAAAATAGCGACCAGTGCGAGAGGAATAAGACGTAAGGATTGCACTTTTATGACTCCATTTTTTGGCTAAAAAAATGCGGCACATCCGTACCGCATTCCTAAAACAAGCTTATTTTGCTTTTGGATCGTACAACCAAAGTGTGTTGTTACCTTGGAAACCATCTTCACCAATGATAATGCGCCCATCTTTCATTACGATGACATTATCCGGTTGAGAGAGTTGATTTACGTCACAACGTTCTGCACCACTTAAGCTAGAACGGTAAGTTCCACCCATCACAACAGGCTCGATGCGCGTTAAGTTGTAATTATTGTCAATGTGCGCACGGTACACGCCGCCACAATCTTTCACACGAGCAGAAAGCTGCATATCGCCTTGACCATCGATCATGGTGTTATCGATGTCTGAAATGCCGATGTACATATAAGCTTTCTCAACAATTTCACCTGGTACGCGGTCTTGGCCGGTTACAGCCTCAAGTACACGGTCTTGGTTAATAGAAAGACCTTCCAGCTTGCGCCATTCTGCCGTTGCACCTTTTAAACGTGCTGCTTGACGAGATTCAAGAAAAGCGACACGGTTATCCATCGGCTTGCCAGCAGTGATAGGGCTGCCGCCTTCAGCTTCTGTTGGGTACGTCGCTTTACCATCAACCCAAGCTTGCACATCAGCCATTGAGATATAGCTCGTTTTTCCATCGACATAATCTGATGTATTGATGTCATCATATTGCGCAATCCACGATTCGATCGTCGCGTTAGTACCTGACGCCAATTCAACCCATTGAATATCAAAACCTGTTACTGCTGGGTCCGTTAAGCCTGAATCTTGGGTAAGTTTTGCAGCATATAAAGTACCTGAACTTAGGTCTTCTGGTTGGTCTGCAATAAACTTAAAGAGCACGCCACCCGTGTCATCTTGAGATGAATATACCGTGCGACGGTCTGGCATAACGATTGAGTTTTCATGTTCATAGCGACCAATCGTGAAATGTTTAACCACATCAGGTGTGTCTGTAGTTGGATTTTGGACTTCCGCGATATAACCGTAACGGTATGGGTTAGGGAAGGCTGGTGCGGTTAATGCTTCAATCGTATCTGTCGCATGGTCGTCTGGGTTATTCCAATTCGGGTTTGTCGTTGTATTAACCGCTGAATCAACTATCCACTCTTCAGACGTTAAAGGAGTACCCCATGGAGACACTGAACCGAAACAGTTCGCCGCCGTTCCGTGAACCAAGTCAAAGTTCACCATCATGGCTTCTTCGATAGACCACTTACCGAACTCATTTTTGCTCATTTTTAAGCGGCTCATACCACCTGGGTACGATTCCCAGTTCGTGTATAAAAAGCCTGAATTCTCTCCCGTAGGGATGAAACCATTGAAGTCAGGGTTGTCATTTTTAATGATTTCTGCTTTGGTGTTAATACCGTAATGAACACCTAAACCACCTGCAAGACCTTTTGCTCCGAGAGATGCAAACGTATCACCTGTTTGACCAAGGATTTGATATTGGCCAACCGCACTCATCACGATTTGCTTTTCCATATCAGACGAAGGCACAGGTGAATTAATGATGTTGCGCGGCAGCTCATTGAAATTCACACCGGTCAGAACTCCTACTGTGCCCGTATTATAAGCGCGATTGTTGTAAGTTTCAGTTGCTGCATTTGTATCTGAAGGATGCTGTACGTTAAAGAATAAATCACCACCTTCGGTAAGAAACAATCCTGTCACTTCTGCACCAGCAGGAACCGTTGCAATACGAACCAAGCCTGCGCCATTTGCACCATCTTTGCCATCAGTACCGTCAGATCCGTTTGTTCCATTTGAACCGTTCGTACCGTTCGATCCATTGGTGCCATCAACACCATTTTGACCAGCTACGCCTTGCTCACCTTGTGGTCCTTGTAGACCTTGTGCGCCGTCGTCGCCATTACAGCCAGAAAGTGACAGGGCAATTGCCGATGCCAATAAAGATAGTGCTACACGCTTCATGAGAGTCTCCAATTAGGTAATGTAATTATTCTAAAGCGCGGAATAGTCTGGCTATCTTTAATGACAGAAAACTTACAACAAAATTAAGGTTTTAGTTTATAAAAAAGTCAATTTAGGGTCATATTTATGACTGTAAACCCCCTTTACAATTTTGTATGAGCAGGGAAAACAAGCTTAGACAAATCGAAACCTAAACGCTCTGCTCGCATTTTAAAACGCAAAATTTGGCTTTCACTTAGGGAAGGTGTTCGCGACAAAAGCCATAGATAATCTTTGTTATAGCCACTTACATATGCGTATTGATAGTCAGATTTGTCTAGTTCAAACACGATGTAACTAGCATAAAAAGGGCCAAAAAAGGACACTTTTAGGTGTGCTGTTTGGGGATCACCTACAAACTTCGCCGTACCAATGGCTTCTTTAGCCTGTTGATTGTCAGCATCCAATCCTCTATTAATGACCTTGACGGAACCATCTTGTTTTAACGAATATTCCGCAGTGACGTTGTCCAAACCTGCTTCGAATTGGTTTTCTATCCGCGCAATTTCATACCATTTCCCCATATATCGATCCAACTCAAAGCCACTGATGGGTTCAATACCTTGTGGTACGGATGTACATGCCGTCAACAAAGTTAAACTCGACACTATTATCGTATTTTTCATCTCTGCGAGTCCTTGTTACTATTAGCTATTCATATATTTACGAACCTACAAACACAATGGATCGAATTGGATTTGGTGTAGCGCATCCAAAAATCGCTGTTTACGTTGAGCACAAACCTAAAATAGCTGGGTATATTGATTTCGGAACCCATCGGGCTTTAGACCTCGGGGAAATACAATGGATTGGCCAAGAAGCGGGAAATGGTTGGCGCAAACAATTTAACGTCTTTGCTAAGCTCCTCAACGCATTAAATCATCCTGCCTACTCACAACATCAAGAAGAATCTTGGCAAACGTATCGAGATCAGCACTTGCTACAAGCAACCGGCAAAGAGGCTTATTTATTCAGCCCCCCGTTCTCAATGAAGAACCGACGATTCACCTTATTGCAGGGCGAACCTATGCAAAAAAGTTGCTCGAACAACAATTAATTTCGCTTACATTTATATGGGTTGATGACGAATTCGCCATAAACACGGAACATCGCGTCATCATCTGCCCGTTTTTCGACTATCGTCAACTGAGCAACATTAAAATCGAACGACTTTGTGAGTTAATCAGAACGCTATATTAGACAAGATTAACTCGGGGGAGGGGATTAAAAGCGATGTATTCAAAATAGCATCGCTTGTTGGTCGAATGCTGCATTTAAAGTGCGAAATACTCTTTGATACCAGCTAAAACATTTGAGACTGCGACTGACGCCAAAATCAACCCCATTACGCGGCTGATCACACTCGCTCCACCGTTGCCAATGAATCGATGGATCCAACTAGCTGCCAGCATCAATATCATCGCTATAATGACCACGCTCAACATCACTAACGTGGTTTGCGCTTGTTCCCACAGATTGTAACGGTGATTTTCAGTCAATAAAACGGCGGCTAACATGGCTCCGGGGCTTGCGAGTGAAGGCACGGCTAGCGGGAAAATCGCAGTTTCACTTTCTTTACCAACTAACCGAAGTTCTTCATCTGGTTTACTTTCGCCAAAAATCATCGACATCGCGAAAACAAACAAAACGATACCACCTGCAATTTGAAAAGCTAACAATGGAATGTTCAATGCGGTTAGGATAATCTCACCGACCGCGACGAAAAACACCAGTATCAAAGCGGCGACAAAAGCGGCTTGCAAAGCTATTTTTCGCTTTGCTTTCGCATCAAAACCATTGGTCACGGCTAAAAAAACGGGCACGGTTCCGATAGGGTCTATTACTGCAAAAAAGAATATAAATACTGCGACAAAATCAATCATTTGCTCTCCTACTATTCACTCCACGATAGACTTTCTTCGATGCGATGACAAATATTCGCATTGCTCACTTAAACCCAAAAACGACATTTATTTAGCTTCTGTTTAGGTAAAAAGGTGCGATGGTACACGTTCTATACTGACCCACACCTTAATGCGCCAAACTTGTGGCCTAAGTCAGTGAAGTAACATTAGGAAGGATATACTCAAATGCGACATCGGTATCATACAAATAAATCCTAAAAACACTGACAATTCTTAGTCCTTGCACTAACTTTAAACGAGAAGGGAAAGAGGGTTGAGAAACGATATGAGGATTTTAGTTGTTGATGACATGCCACTCATGCGTCACGTGCTAATCAACATGCTAAGGAAGCTCGAGTATTCGGATATTGTTGAAGCTACTGATGGCAAGCAAGCATTAGAGCTGTTGCAATCACGTCATTTTGATCTTGTGATTTCCGATTTGCACATGCCGAAAATGAACGGTAAGGACTTGGTTTCAACTATGCACAACGACAACAAGCTCAAGTCAATTCCCGTAATGATCGTCACATGCGAAGACAATAAGGAGAAAATTCATGAGCTTATTAAAGAACGCATTGATGGTTTTATAGTAAAACCATTTTGCCTAACGACGTTAGAAAAACAACTTAAGTACATTATGGCAAAGCAAAACTCGTCACAGCGACAAAGCCAAGTGCTTGAAAGTAAGGCTTAGCGCTATCAAATCCACACTCATCCAATAAATCGGCCAAGCGTATCCTATCGAGCGGAAAAAATTCATGCGCCAAGTTATGTCGCATTCGCTCAGCACCAATGCTCGTCAATCCTAAGTTTTCACAAGCGAAAAGTTGTGAGTCTCGTTCAAAAGACGTGTGTGGCTTCATCAAATCCGCGAGAAACAGAGGCTTACCTACTTTCAAATGACTTTGTATCGCTCTTAGCAAGATTGTTTTCTCTCCGTCGTCTGGCAAAAAGTGCAACACGAGTAAGCACACAACCGCGTCATACTCCTTTTTGCCATGCGCCAAAGGTTTAGCGAGGAAAGAAACTCGATCCTGAACACCGGCTTCCAGACAACGAGATTGTGCTATCTCTAACATATCCTCAGATACATCCTGAGCGACCAGTTGCCACTGCGGGTTGTGCAAAGCAAGTTTAACAACTTCGAATCCCGTTCCTGCGCCGACAATCAAAATACGTGCACTTTCAGGGAAAAGAGTATGCAATTGAGCCAACGTTAATTCATGCAGCAGTTCATAGCCAGGTATTAGCCGCTGAATTCGGCTATCGTAGTTAGTCGCTTCATCGCCTTTAAACGTTGGCATCATTAACTCCTTTCAATTAAGATTGTACTACTTCAACGCGAGACTGGCCTCCCGCGCCTTTTGTGACTTTTATTTGTGTACCAATGCGCTCGCTCATTTGACTTACGTGGGAAATAACCCCCACTTTACGACCTTGTGCTTGCAGTGCGTCAAGGGCGTCTAACGCGACACTCAAGGTTTCTGGATCCAAAGTACCAAACCCTTCATCAATGAATAATGAACCAATAGATACTTGATTCGACGACAACGATGCCAATCCTAATGCCAAAGCAAGCGACACTAAAAAAGATTCTCCACCCGAAAGTGTACTGATTGAGCGCTGTTCGTCAGCCATGTCTTTATCAATAATTGCAATGTCCAACGTTTGTCCAATTGAGGTGATGCGATAACGTTTTGAAAGGCTGACTAAATGCTGATTTGCATACATTAATAACAATTTAAGCGACTGTACTTGGGCTAGATTTCTCAACTTCTTACCCGTAGCATCGCCGAGTAATCGGTTCAGTAGCTGCCAATGTTCATGCTCTAGCAGATACGCATTCAGTTTTTCTTTATTATCGGCCAATAGCGCAACATTTTGGGCTTGAGTCGCTAACTGTGTTGATAGTTCAACTAGTTTGCTTTGCACGACATCAAGTCTTGCTAAAAGCGTAGGCTTCAGTTCAAGAAGCATCGTTTTACTTGGTTCTGGTTGCGTAAGCTTATGTTCTTCAATCTGCTTAGAAAGTTCGATAACACTGGCTTTTGTTTGAGAAAGCACCTCTTTCAAATGCTCTGATTGCTCAAGCAGCGCCTCTCGTTGCTCCTTTGGCATAGCCAATAACGCATCCAGTTCAACGTCGTCAATGCGATATTGCAAAACAAAACCTTCGAGCCAAGTCGTAAAACGAACACGATTTGCTTCTAACTCTTCTGTATTTTTTGCAAGCGATGCATCTAGGTGTTTTAACGTCATGACGTGTTCGTCGCGTTGTTTAATCCGTTTCTGTAATTCATTCGAGGCTGATTGCCCATGCTCCTGTGCTAAAAGCCATTGCTTCTCATAAGATTCAAGCCATTCCTGCGTGCTAACCGTCGGTGCAATTAATTGATTTCGAGCCGTGATTACTGCGTCTTTTTCTTTGATTAATGCTTGGCTTTCGACCTCTAAACGCTGACATGTAGCCTTGTTTTGTTCCACGGATTCTTGCACGGCTTTTTGCTGTTGCTTGAGCAGCATTTGATCATGCTGCAATTTTGCGTACATTTGCTGCAATGCCGCAAGATCGTTGAGCGCTTGTTCTCCAGCCTTGAGCACATCGCTAGGTGAGTGTTCAAGGCTGCCAAATTTTGCAAGAATAGGGGCATGTACATTGAGCTTTTGAAGTAGGGATTCTGACTTTAAAGCGAGTGCCGACTGTTGTTCTTCAATACTTTTTTGTTCAGCTGCAAGTCCCGTCGTTTGATTAATTATTTGCTGAAGCGCGTCATGTTGCGCTTGATGCTCTTGCGTCACCTGCTTCAGTTCAGCAGAAAGCGCTTGCTGGTTATTTAATAATTCGTGATGACGTGACAGTAAACGAGTTAAGGCTTGTCTTTCTTCATCAATTTGTGTCCAGCTTAGTGGCCAAATCAACGCAAGCTCTGCTGCACTTTGCGTCAGTTCGATTTCTAAGACGGCACGTTGATCTTTAGTTTGGTTGATTTGTTGAGACAATAATTGCAATCGCGTAACCGTTTGCTCTTTTTTAGCGAGCTGTTCTTGGTAACGTTGCTGGCTTTGCTCCAGCGCGCCCTCAGCCTTTTTAACTTGGAGTTGGAAGTCTTGAAGTAAGTTAAGCCAGTGGTCGTCGATATTCTCAACACCGTAAGGGTGATGCGTAGAACCACACACCATACATTCTTGACCCGGCCGAAGCTGCGAACGCAATTGGCTGACGTGTTCGCTACTTCTGAATTGCACTTGCTGTAGATTTTCTCGTGACATCACAGCACGTTGATTGGACAAATTGACCTGAGACGCCGTATCCGCCAGTTGCTGCTCTATCGTACTAAGCTGCAAACCTAACTGCCGTTCTTCACTTTGTTGCTGCAATTGATGCGTCGACAACGCTTCAAATTGCAGTGCCTTTTCACTCAATCGATCAAGACCGGATAAACGAGATTGTCCCCGCTGCGTGTCTTGATTTTTAAGCTCTAACGACAACGTGTCTAACTGTTTAGTCAACGCTTCTTTCTGAACGAAGAACGCATCCACTTGTTGTTTAATCGACACTTGCGTTTCAGCAGAGCGTTGCCGTTCCAACGAAATCTGTGCGAATTTCTGAGTAAGTGGTGCTGCCTGACTACGTATTTCTTCCAGTGCAGATAAATCCTGCGCAATTGAAGACCACAAGGGCGCTAACGTACTCAACTCAACTCGAGTATCCAATTCACTTAACGTTGCCTGTGATTGCTCAGACTGCTGCTGAAGATGTTTTTCAACCTCGCCCAGTTGTGCCAACAAAGTGGTTTGCCGGTGCGAAAGTTCGTTTAATTGCTTTTCGAGTTCATTAAGCTGCGCGGTGAGTAGCGTACTTCGTGCATCAAGCGATGATGCATCCCTTGCGACTGGTTTTGCCGATTCTAATTGTCGCTTAGCGGCGTCGAGTGCGGTCGTTGCTTTTTCAACTTCGGCTTGCTGAATATCGACCTGAGGCTGCCAATTTTGCGACGAAAGTACGTCAAGCTGCGTCTTCAAATTCGCTTGCGTCGCAAGCAATTTTTTATAGGTCGTTCGGTTATCTGCTATTTCTTGTGCCGCTAGACTTTGTTTGGCTCGATTAAATAGCGCACTATTTTCTGTCCAAACACGCTCTTTTTCTATGATGGTTTGCTTATACTCACTGAGTTTCGTGTTTAACCGCTCGAAGTGCTCATGCCACAATACGTCTAGATTCACTTGCTCGCTCTGGTGGCGAAGTTCATTGAGTTGCTGTTGATGTGCGGCTTGCTCTACCTTAAGCTGTTCAACTTGCTCATCAGGTAGAATGTGTATATCACCAAGTCTTGCTTGCTGAGTTTCAAGTGCCTGCTTCTTTTGTTGATAGACCTCGTAAATGCGCTGCCCAATACGGCTAAACTTATCACTCCCGGTTAGCCGTTCAAGCAGCTGTGCTCGCTCATCCCCAGAAGCCTTTAAAAAGGCAGAAAATTCATGTTGTGCAAGTAAGACGGCTCGGCTGAACTGTTCAAAGCTCAAACCAAGCGCGCGCTCAATATACTCTGGAGCCTGACTCTTCTCTGCAAGTAGCTCATCATCGGCATTGAATAGTTGATGTGTCGCAGATTGCAAACGACCATCAACTTTACCTCTTGCTCGCTTCACTTCCCAAACAGCTCGATAGGGTTTACCGTCATTACCAATAAAACAGGCCTCAGCTTGGCCTTGTGTAGTACCTCGACGTAACAAATGGCGAGGGTCATTTAATTTAATGTCATCGCCATTAAAATCAACTTTGTTCTTTTGGTCATTTCGAAGACGCGCTGTTTTGCCATAAAGCGCGAGACAAATGGCATCAAGTATTGTGCTTTTACCAGCGCCCGTATCTCCGGTTATCGCAAACAGACCGGTTTCGACCAACGGGGACACAGTAAAGTCAATAAACGCTTCATTTATTGAGGCTAAATTTTGAATTTTAATGCTGGTTAACTTCATTGTTCGTTCTCGTCTAATTCCATGACCAACGTATCGAGCAAGCTTTCTAAATGTGCCGGAATTTCAGCTTCGCTATCGATTTGGCTGTGATAAGCAAACTCCAAAAGTTGCCTTACTGTAACTTCTTTAGCGTGTTCAATGTCGAACATAGCACTTTCCACAGCGCCTTGCTCACTCGTGGAAACACGTTCAATACCGCAGAAGTGGACGTTTAAATGCTTCATTGCTTCATCAATTTTTGCGCGAAATTGACTATCTGTTTCTTTGGCGTCCATACGTAAACGTAGAAAAGGGGTTGGTGACGCGGCGTCAACCTGCAGTGCTTTTAATTCTTCGCAAAGCGCATCGAGCATCAAGGCACCTTCGGCGGGCACTTGGATCAGTTCTTTGTGCCTTGGAATGTAAAGGGGCTTTACACTTTCCAACTGACTGTTTGAGAAAGTCAGCACAAGCGCTTGATGTTTATATTTTTTTTCTGCAAAAGACATGGGCATTGGCGTGCCACAATAACGTATGGCTTCGCTGCCCGCGACCCTTTGCGCTTTATGGAGGTGCCCTAACGCAACGTAATTTGCATTAGATGGAAAAATAGAAGCGCTGACCGAATCAAACCCACCGATACATAAGTTACGCTCTGAATCTTGACTAATGTCACCACCTTTCGCATGAAGATGGCCCATACAGATAAGGGTATAGGGTTCAGCGCATTCGATGGTTGCACAAGCTTGTTCATAGGCCATTCGCACTGCGTTTTCGTAACGAGAAAGTTCATCTTGAGAGGCATTAATGTCGCTTGGTCGAAGGAAGGGCATCGCAACAACGAACACATTTTCCGAGTGGATTTTTAATGGCACAACGACACGAGAAGGATCTTTACGATCAAAGCGACCGATGACATGCGAATCAAAACGCTCTAACAACGGTTTTGCCGTTTCAATACGGGCAGGGGAGTCGTGGTTTCCAGCAATAAAAATTAACTGTGTTTGCGGGCAGGTCGCTTTTACTGATTTTATAAAATCATAGAGCATCTGTTCAGCTTGCGCAGAGGGCGTGGCCGTATGAAATACATCACCACTCACTAGGAGTAAATCAATTTGCTCACTCTCAAGTGTTTCGACTAACCAAGCTAAAAACGCTTGCTGTTCTTCTAATCGACTATGGTCGTAAAACTGTTGTCCTAAATGCCAATCTGACGTGTGCAACACCTTCATTCAGAGCGTTTCCTTGAAATAACAGAACGCTCAGTGTACACCGATTATTGTCTTAGGTTAACGGATCAGTTGCATCCAAACCAAAATGATCAATGGAATCGCCAATAACAATAGCATTGCAGGTGTTTTCAACACCTTCGTTTGTCTGCCTTGCAACGACTTCAACGCCGATTGCTCGTTACACGCTGCTATTTTATCAATATAAAAATAGCCTTCGTCTAAGTATTGTTTACAATTTTGCTCATCCGCAGGGATAGCAATGATCTCTTCTTTCTTTTTTAGTATGTAGAAATCCATACTGCTCACCACATTTCTTGCTAAACGGGGTATCAATTACACAGCAAAACCAGCGCCAGTTTTGCCCGGAAATAAAAAAGTGCGCGATTTTAAAGACAAAATAGTTCGAATTACAACAGTAAATGTCCTTTAAATGGATTTATTTTTAAAATAGGGACTATAACCTGACGAAATATTGACCATAGCGGCCTTGTTATAATGGGTGTTACAGCATCGATTATCGACTCGATTATAAAACGCTCAATTATCCCTTACCGTTGTCACTTGGTCGTGTATCGGTTGCTACACCGCTTACATTTTGCGACGCTCCCACCTTCATACAACCGTCATTTTAGTCATGGGTAGTACTAAAGATATGAATAAATTAATTTCAGCGCTTTCGCTGTGTTTACCTATTGCATTTAGCAGTACGGTATCCGCCTCAGCCATCGAGCAAACCAAAGGGGACTTCGTTGACAAATTTCGTCAATTGGACGAGGTTCTACCTACACCAAACGTGTATCGCAGTGCAGCAGGTGAACCGGGTGAACAGTATTGGCAACAACGTGTTGACTACGACATTGATGTCGCACTTGATGAGAAAGCAAGGCGTTTACGTGGCTCTCAAAAAATTGACTATAAGAATAATTCCCCACACACCTTGAAATACTTTTGGCTGCAATTAGATCAAAACATTTTCAAGTCCGATTCTCTTGCTGAGCGAAGTGCAACGTTTGATAACGCACTTAAGCCTATGCCTGACGCAAAACCTGCGCAGATAAGCTTCAATAATCTGCGTCGTTTGCAATTTATGTCGGATAACGAACTGGGTTATGAAATAGCGAATGTTAAAGACAGTCAAGGTAACCCTCTACGCATTACCATTGTCGATACCTTAATGCGCGTCGACCTTAATGAGCCACTTAAACCAGGCAAAAGCACAGCATTCACGATGGACTTTGCCTTTAACATCGTCGAAGAAGACGCGGTAGGCGCGCGCTCAGGCTATGAACATTTTGAAAAAGATGGCAATGACATTTTCCTATTGGCGCAGTGGTTTCCGCGTCTAGCTGCCTACACAGACTATGAAGCATGGACAAACAAAGCGTTTCTAGGGCGCGGTGAATTTACGTTGGAGTTCGGTAACTACAACGTCGATATTACGGTTCCTGCAGATCATGTTGTATCCGCTACTGGTGAATTGACAAACGCCAGCAGAGTACTGTCTAAAACGCAGCAGAAGCGCCTGAAAGACGCTGAAAACGCAAAAAGACCTGTCTTTATCGTGACCGAAGAAGAAGCGCTGGAAAACGAGAAAGAGGGCACAAGCGAAACCAAAACTTGGCATTTCAAAGCCGATAATGTGCGTGATTTTGCTTGGGCATCGTCACGTAAATTCATCTGGGATGCCAAAGGGTATCATCAAGGTGGAAAAGACCAGCCATTGGTCATGGCGATGAGCTTTTACCCTAAAGAGGGTGGGGACCTTTGGAAAAAGTATTCAACAGAAGCCGTTGTACACACGATGGAAGTGTATTCTCGCTTTTCATTTGATTACCCTTACCCTGTTGCTCAGTCAGTTAACGGGCCAGTCGGTGGTATGGAATACCCGATGATCACGTTCAACGGACCTCGCACAGAGCTACAGGACGATGGTTCTCGCACCTATTCGCTTGCTGAAAAGCGATTCTTACTCGGGGTCGTTATTCACGAAGTAGGGCATATTTATTTCCCAATGGTTGTTAACTCCGATGAACGCCAATGGACTTGGATGGACGAGGGTCTAAACAGCTTCTTAGATGGTATTGCGGGACGCGAATGGGATCCGAATATTCCTTGGGGTGTTGAACCAAGAGATGTTGTTTCTTACATGAAATCCGAGAGCCAAGTACCTATTATGACTCAGTCAGACAGTGTACTTCACCTTGGTCCCAATGCCTATACTAAACCTGCGGCCGCACTTAATATTCTTCGCGAAGTGATCTTAGGTCGTGAGCTGTTTGATTTTGCGTTTAAAGAATACGCAACACGTTGGAAGTATAAGCGTCCTACACCGGCTGATTTCTTTAGAACGATGGAAGAAGCCTCTGGCGTTGACTTAGATTGGTTCTGGCGAGGCTGGTTTTACACCACCGACCATGTGGATATCTCGATTGATCGGGTCTATCGTTTGTCTCTTGATACACACAATCCAGACGTTGATTATGGTCGTTTAAGAAGCATTGAACAGGATAAGCCAATGCCTTTATTCGTAAAACGTAATAAAGAAGAAGGCAAAACGCTGTGGATTGAGCGCAATCAAGACGTAAAAGATTTCTACGACGAACATGACCAATTTACCGTTACAAATAAAGAACGTAACGACTACCGGGAATTCTTAAGTGATTTAGAACCTTGGGAGCGAAAAGCGTTAGACCGAGCGATCACTGAACAAAAGAACTACTATGTACTTGAATTCAGTAACTTAGGTGGTTTAGTCATGCCTATCTTGCTTGAACTGACATACCAAGATGGAACGAAAGAAGAACGGGTACTACCGGCTGAAATTTGGCGACGTTCACCTCATAAAGTGAGCAAATTAATTGTGACGGACAAAGGCCGTGAACTGCAATCAATTACCGTCGACCCTCGCTGGGAAACTGCTGATGTAGACGTAGAAAATAATCACTATCCACGTCGTATCATTGAATCACGCCTTGAAAGCTATAAGCACAAGAAAGGGGATGAACGATTGAAGCGCGATACGATGCACAACATCACAACTGAGCTAAAACCAGTAGAAGATGACAACCCAAAAAAATCGCTGGAGAAAAATAATTAATGAGATACCTCATTAGTTTAATGCTTTTGATGTGCACGGCAGTTAATGCCAGTGCACATCAACTTAAAGCTGCCGTCACTACCGTATTGTTTAACAAAAACAGTGGTCATATTGAGCTTATGCACCGCTATTATTTACACGATACCGAACACGCTGTTGGTGAACTCATTGGCAAACACGCGGATATTTTGCAGAACAAAGCCGATCAGGCTTCTTTTGCAGATTACGCGTTTGACCGTATTCAGTTAGAGATTAACCACAAACCTCTTAAACTAGAAAACGTCGGTTTTGAGGTCGATGGTAAATTTTTATGGGTTTATCAAGAAACGCCGTTGGTGACCAATGTAACGTCCATTCGAATGCGCAATAATGTGCTACGTGATATTTGGGCTGAGCAGATGAACCTAGTGAACATAGAAGGATTAGGAAGCGTGCGAAGCATGCATTTTGATGGGCAAGATGATTGGCTTGAAGTCTTTATAAAATAAACCGTTTTCCCCCAACCAACGCGTATTTATTGAGTAGCGAAAACCAAAGTAGTACGCGTTTTTTCATTCGTCGTAATTTGCTCCTTGATGCAGTGTCCTGCGGGCTATTTTCTCGCTAAACTATGTAAATACGCGCTGGTTTGATCCCAGTAATACTTACGCGAGTAGGTATCCAAAAACTTGGCTATTAATTGGCTATTAATTGGCTATTAAAGAGAGTACACCTGTTGAATTCCACAGTCTATCAAGGCGTTATTTTTGATCTCGATGGCACATTGATGTCTTCATCCCTCGATTTTCAAGCAATGCGTGCAGCAATTAAATGTCCGCCAGAACAAGATATTTTGGCCTATATTGATGCCATGACATGTATTGAGACTCAGCAATGTGCGATTGATGCCATCATCGCTTTTGAACTTCAAGACGCACAAGAAGCCAACGTAATAGACGGGGTTTTGGACACCTTACATCATTTCAAATCAAACGGCTTGCCGCTCGCTATCGTAACGCGTAATTGTAGACAAGCAAGCCACATAAAAGTACAAAGCGGCAAATTGCCGATTGACATAATTCTGAGTCGTGAAGATGCAGCAGCAAAACCAGATCCAGAAGCCCTCCTTCTCATCGCCAACGACTGGGGATTGCAGCCGGAACAATGTCTATATGTTGGGGACTACCTTTATGATTTGCTCGCCGCACACAATGCAGGTATGGCGAGTTGCTTGTACGCGCCAAACGAGCTGCCTCCTTATCATCAGCAAGCTACTTGCGTCATTCAAGATTTCACGACGCTTATTAAGATTGTTTGCGGCGAGTGACAAGCCCTAGGACAAGCACTCGGCCCTAAATATTGAATTAGTCGCGTTTCCTTTGATTTTGGGTATAGCCCAAATCCGTTTGTCTTGTTAAAATCTCGTCAAATTAAACTAAATTGCATATAGAGATTTAAGATGGGCAGAGCATTTGAAGTCCGCAAAAATGCCATGGCAAAAACGGCAGCGGTGAAAACCAAAGTAAACTCAAAATACGGAAAAGAAATTTACGTTGTGGCGAAAAACGGCGGCCCAGACCCAGAAACTAACCTTTCTCTTCGTCGCTTAATTGATAAAGCAAAAAAAGATCAGGTTCCTGCTCACGTAATCGAAAAAGCGATTGAAAAGGCTGCGGGCGGCGCAGGTGAAGATTACTCTCCAGCACGTTATGAAGGTTATGGTCCGGGTAACTGTATGGTTATTGTTGACTGTCTAACGGACAATCCAAACCGCACAATCAAAGACGTTCGTTTACCTTTCACAAAAACAGATTCAAAAATCGGTAGCCCTGGCTGTGTTGCGCACATGTTTGATCACTTAGCGATTCTAGGTTTCGAAGGTGATGACGATGAAGCTGTGCTTGAAGCGTTGATGATGGCTGATGTTGATGTAACGGATGTAGAAGTAGAAGACGGTAAAGTCTCTGTTTTTGCACCTCACACTGAATACTTCAAAACCAAGACTGCGCTAACTGAAGCGTTTGAAGGCGTGAACTTTGATGTAGATGAAATCACGTTCCTACCACAAACCAGTGTTGAGATTTCTGATCCAGAAGTAATTGCCAACTTTGATAAGTTCATCACGATGCTTGAAGATTGTGACGACGTTCAAAACGTTTACCATAACGCGGTTGTTATCCGCGACTAAACGATAACTACTCGATAAAAAAGGAGCTAATTAGCTCCTTTTTTATTGTCATAAAAAACTGTAAAGCCCCTTTACACCTATATCCTAAACACAGTTCAAAATGCTTTCAACACTGCGCCTTGGTGCGTCCACACCGCTTTGATCAATGTGCCCAAGTCGAGCAAAGAAAGCAGGAGGAGGACATTGAAGACTCTGCGCCAACGCTTTTCGCGCTGTTTCATGTTGTACTAAAACACTGATTGGATGAAGCCCAATCCCTTGCTTTTGCATATGCAACCAAAGTACACCTAATTCATAACCGCACTCAAACAGGGCTTCTTGAGAGTTTTCTTTTGGACTTAACGCCAGGTAATAAGGCCCACTCTCGACCAATTCTCCAAGTCCCACTGCCATTTTTTTTGCAAGCCCTAAGCGCTTGTTGATTGGCATCATTGTTGGGTGAAACCCATACCGAAACAACAGGCGAAACGGCTTACTAACCGGACCAAATAGATTACGTAAGTAAAATCCATCTTCAGCAAATTCATCCTCATCGAAGCGAATGTAATTGTACGTTTCTTCCCATGCCGACTTGTTGGTAAAGTCCAATGCAGCGTATTGCTTAGTTAAATTACCTAAGTTCGTACCCACGTGATCCGCGGAAAAGAAATGACACGACGCATGCTGAACAATCGTTTCAAGCGAATCAATGTCTACAGCCTCAGGCTTAAATGCGCTGCGAATCGTATGGCGTTCGCGAATACGTTGACTTAGCGCATGGTATTCATCTACATCAGCGCCTTTACTCAATTTGGTAATGGCGCTTGTTGCTAACACGCGACGACCTTCTTGCTCACCTTGCCATTGCCAATTCAATTGATAGCCTTGGCATGCCAACAACGCCGTGAGAAAGTGGGTAAATACGCCTGCACTGATAAACATCTCTCGTTCTAAACTGTCAAGCCCACGTAACACGCGATGGCTATCGAAACCAACACAAACCTCTTGGGATAGTAAACTATAATCCACTCGCCAAGGCTGACAGTTATGTGAAGAAGGTGCGAGCCTGGCCGTTTCGATTGCACGCTCTAACGCCTCATAAAATCCATCCATCAACGTGTCCTTGCTCTCATTTACTTAAAAATGGCGTAACCTAACCCAATTCGCTCGCCTTCTATTTCTTCTACTACATCAGCCATTTCTGAGAAGCGACTTACTAAACTTTGAAACAAAGGCGTTTGCATATCCACATTGAACGCCTCAACACTACTTAAGCGGATTATCTCAATGAAATGAAATGGCGCATCGGCTGCATCAGATACTTCAACGACATCGAACGCCGCAACGGAGTCCAATGATTCACACGCCCGATAATCGGTCGTTTCGACCCAATCCCGAAAAGCGAGTCGTTGTGACACGTCTTTTAGGCGAATTTTATGTACGATGGTTTTCATGAATGTTCCTTATAAGTCAAAATGAGGTGATAGTTGATACCGCCAGTGCCAAAGGCATTAATCGCTGCGTGTCGAGATTGAGTTGTAGCATGAATTGGCCAACGCTCGCTCTGTTGAAGTACGGTTGCGGGGATCGCTTCAAGCGCAAGCCCTGTATTTAGCTCGCCAAGAATTGGCGTCGGTGGTAACTGCTTGGCTGCAAATGCGGCCCAAATTTTTGATAAGCTAATGGATGCCGCGCCAGCAAAACAATGACCAAAATTGTATTTTGCTGAACCAAGGACTAGAGGCGCCTGCTCCGTTCGATGGTAGTGCTGCGCGATAGATATTGCTTCTGCTTTGTCACCAAGATCAGTACCAGTACCATGAGTTTCAATGTACTGTATTGCGTCTGGTGTAATGTCATTACGTTGTGTGATGGTTTTTTGCATCGCTAACGCTTGGCCTTCAGGGTCTGGGGCGGTCATTGAACGACTGTCGCAAGAGCCTGAAATAGCCATAACCTGACACTTAGGTTCATTCAACATTGGCTCTTTGGCAAAAATGAAGAGACCGCCTCCGTCACCAGGGGTAAAACCATCTGCATGTAAAGCGAATGGCCGAATCCGTGTCGCAGACAGCATCATTTGAGCGCCGCAAAGCACTAAATCGCGTTCTAACGTCGCGCACTCAATACCACCTGTGATCACCACGTCATAACGACCAGATTGCAACGCGCGAATGGCGTTATGAAATGCCGCCATTGAACTTGCACAAGCGGCTTCGACGGCATAACAATCTGCTTCGACACCTAATTTCTCAGCCAGCAGCTCGGCACTGCCGACCCCGCATGCTCCATGCCAACTCCAACGACCGATGTCCGCCAAACGGGTCTTCGGCAATTGCACGGACGCATTCGGCAATGACTGCCATAACGCATTAGCGCCGAGAAGTCGGTCGCTTTGTAGAGATAAATTAGTCGCAACGATAATGGCGACTTTCTTTGCGTCTAGTGAAGGTAACGCTAAATGGTCCGCCGCATTGAGTAGATGCAACTGAGTCACGTCTAAACGCTGACGTTTAGCTGGCATCATGGGCTTTTCAAGTACGGTTTGCATCGCTTCATGAGACGAAAATCCCATGGTATTTTCAATATAGGTACTGAGTTTTTGTGGACTACTACGGAAAAACGCCGTTCGGTCGAGTTGCGCGGTACTGTGTGGTTTTAACGTGTCACGCCCCTTCACCAACGTGTCCCAAAAATCAGCTTGCTGATACCCTTGAGCCGTAATTGGTACTGCGTCAGTGACATAAACAGGCTGGTGATAGGACATCGCATGAGCCGTCGATTCAGCGTTAATCTGCCACGTTACTCCACGCACGCTTTGCCCCATCACTGCCGCTTTACGTTCACTAAACATACCGAGCAGAGAACAAAAGACCTGATTTGCTCCACTAAAGTAGGCTTGTTGGGCTAGTGCATGTGACGTTTTTTTAGAGGTGACGTCACCGAGTTCAGCGATGATTTTAAACTCATTCTGTTTAGCGGTTTCAAGCGTACATACCACCAACGTCACCGCACCTTCTAACCAATATCGAGCTTTTACACCAATGCTTTGTAAAAGGTCGATTTGCGCGGGTTGATGGAAACATTGCACCGAAGTAAGTACAGCAACCTTTGAATCGCTGTGTCGCAACGCATCCTTAGCAATTTCGACTAATCGAAGGCCTCCTAAGTCCGCAGCATCAATGGTCTGACATTTGCCTCGCGTTTTTGCAAAGTGCGCAATACGAGAGGGAATGCTTGATGCCATTTCCCCAACACGGTCATGGGAAGACGCACCAAATTGCGAGGCAAGCTCCAATTTAAAGTCATCAATCCGTGATTTGATAGCCTCATCTGACAACTGTTGTTCGCGTAATTGCTCCGCGTAACGTTTAATCGCCATAATTTTGGTCGCGTTTCGATATGCCGCATCACTTCCAAGATGAATTGCACAATACTGATCCGTAAAATCGCGCAGCGCTTCACCTAAAGTTAGACCTCTTAGTGCATTGTCCGCAGCCAAAAGCGCGAGTCTTGTTTCTCGACTTACTGCTTTTCGGAACAAAGGAGGGATAGAAAACTTTTTGTAATCGAAGTTTACGGCATAGTGAGGAGCCCCTTTAATTGCTTCTCCTGCTACTTTAAATGGGTAGTCTTGTGGCGTTGGTAAGTTAGCATCAAACGGCAATCCATCTAATCCGTAATCAAACGAAAACGCCGTTCCTACGGCAATAACCGCTAAGGGCAAATCGTGATGTTCTATCATGCAGGCTCAACCTCCGAAAGACGCTTTCGTTCGACTTTACCATTGGCATTCAAAGGGATTTGTGACGTCACAATGACTTTGTGAATAAGCATGTACGGCGGTAAATGTTCGGATAAAAAGCGCTTTAAGCTCAGCAAGGATAATTTAGCCGTGTCGGGCGCTTGTTCTATCACCGCGACCAATTTCTGCTGCATTTCGCCCAGTTCAACGTAAACCGCTGCATGTAAAATATCCGCGTGACGGTGAAGTACGGCTTCGATTTCGCCGAGTTCAACGCGATAGCCGTTAATTTTAACCATTTGGTCTATTCGACCACGATAAATCAAACCCTCTTCCGTCTGCTCAACTAAATCCCCAGTAGGGTGAACATGCTCTTTGTGCAGTTTAGAGACACGCGGCAAGGTGATATTGCGGTACCCTGGCGTAACACAAGGTCCTTCAATCAATAGCTCACCTTGAACACGCAGTTCAGTGGACACCGGGTAGCGCTCGCCATATTCATCTTCGATATAGCCTTTAAGCCCTGTTAGAGGCATCCCAATAGGCAAATGGGCGAAAGTCTCTAGCTTTGCTTTAGGTACTTCGTACGCCGTGCACACGTTCGTTTCTGTCGGTCCATACCAATTGCTCAAACGACAGGTTTCAGTAAGACAAGGGATCAAACGTTGCAAAAGCCCCACTGGATAGGGTTCTCCTGCAAAAATGACTTCACGTAAGGTCTTCGATGAATCGACATTAAATTGCCCTGATTTTTCCAGCATGACCAACATTGAGGGTACGCTATACCAAACGGAGACTTGATGGCGTGCGATACCTTCAATGAGAAGACTGGGATCTTTTTGTTCGTGCTCTTGAATTACCCAGACACTTGCCCCGACAGACACCGCGGCAAATAAGTCGAAGGTACTTAAATCAAACGCGAAGCTTGCATGGTTCGACAACACGTCGCTGGCGCTTAATTGCGTGTCTTTCACTGCCCAATCGACAAAAAAGGACAGCATCGCATGGGTTATTTGCACGCCTTTTGGGGTGCCGGTAGATCCTGACGTATACAGCACACAAGCCAATTCAGACTCGGTCATCGCGCTGAGATCAAATTGCTCATCTAAGCTGAGTTCTTGAGCACAATTTGACGTCAGCCATACATCGTCAATGACCAAACTCGGTTTTGCTGCGATGCGAATTTTCGTTTTACGCTCATCAGGCTGGCTGTAGTCAAGCGGTACGTAGTAAAGACCCGACATCCAAGAGGCATAAATTGCCGCAACCGCATCAAACGATTTTGGTAAATCAATTAAAACGGCTTGAGACTCTGCAAGGTTTAGCGCTGAGATAGCGCGGTGAATTTGAACAGCCCGTGTTGCGAGTTGTTCATAAGAATAGTGTCTATCGCCACAAATGAGTGCAGTCGCCGTTGGCGACTGCACTGCAAATTGAAGGAGGCGCTGTATAAACATACTCTCGGCCTCCTGTGGTTAAGCTTTTAACTGATGACTGTTTGCACTTCCAAAGCTGATTGGTACGCCAACCTCAAGTGCCGCTTCGACTAGAATCGCGTAGGCTTCATCTAAGTCTTGTTTCGTGTGTTCGCTGGTAATACTGATACGTAAGCGTGCATCACCAACACTGACGCCCGGGAAAACTACCGTTTGACAATACATACCACGCGCACGAACCGCGCGGCCAAAGGCCAACGTCTTCGCGTCATCACCAACCACGATTGGAACAATCGCCGAGTCAGAGTTTTCAAGGTCAAAACCAGCTTGCAGCAACATCGTACGGAAATAATAGATGTTGTCCCAAAGCTGCGTTAAGCGCTCAGGTTCTCTAAGCATTATGTCGATCGATGCAATTACACCGGCCGCCACGTGCGCAGGGATTGTCGCAGCAAACACGTACGAATTTGAATAGAAACGTAAGAAGTCGACGACATCCCCATCAGCACATACAAACCCGCCAAGCCCAGACAACGCCTTACTCATTGTGCCCAACTCGATGTCGACCTGACCTTTCATATTGAAGTGCTCAGTCGTACCCGAACCGGTTTTTCCCAATACCCCTGTTGAGTGTGCATCATCAACCAAAACCCGCGCACCATAACGCTCTGCAAGCTTCATTAGACGAGGAAGATCGACCACATCACCGTGCATACTAAACACACCATCTGTGACGATGAGTTTACCGCCAGGATGATCTGCGTATTTCGCGAGTGATTTTTCTAAACTGGTCAGTGAATGGTTATAGATTTTACGCTGAGCACCTGAGAGTTTTATGCCGTCTTGAATACTCATGTGGTTGATCGCGTCCGTAAACACGATGTCGTTTTTCCCTGTTAGCGCTGAAATACACCCAAGGTTTGCGGAATAGCCTGATGGGTAAACGATACAACCTTCGCGACCTTTAAGTTTCGCCAGTTTGCGCTCAAGCTCTAGGTGCAAAACGTTACTGCCAGCAATAATACGACAGCCTGTATTGGTCGCACCAAAACTTCCCGCCGCATCTTGGATAGCCGCAATGACTTCAGGGTGGTTTGATAGACCTAAATAGCTGTTGGAGCCGAACATCAAAAACTCACGGCTTTGACCTGTTGTTTCGTCAAAGATCACCGCTCGATTCTTACAAGGGGTTTCAAGCGGCATGCCGTACCAGAACAATTGTTGTTCTTTCTTACGCTCATAGAATGTTTTGAATTCACGCGCCTTATGGAACAAATCAGGGTGTTGGAGACCAACAAAATCACGCATCGTGCGCGTGTCACCATCGCCCACTTCAATAGTGTGCACTTTTTCTTCGTTTGATTCCTCGATTGCGGCTTCCGTATTCGCGTGAGCGCTACCTTCAAATTGCCAAGCGTCGCCATGGTGTGATTTCACCAACGCATCGAGTGTAGCGTGAAGCTCAGCCAAGGTTTTTGCCGTAGCAAGTGTCGTTGATTCCGGCAAATTCAAACGCTTCAATAACTCGCCTTGAGCAGATACGATGGTAATTGAATCAATGCCAAGATCACTCTCAATTTCAGCATGATCATTCAAATCCGACGTGGCATATCCGCTAAATTCAGACACAACCTCGTAAACTTGTGACTTAAGCCAATCAACGTCAACAGACGACGTTTCTTTTGCATTTTGTGCAGCGATCCTGACACCTAAAGCACTTAGCTTGCCTATGACATCCGAAATTGTTTCGACACCTTGCGTTGTCAGAGGCGTTTCTAATGCAAATTCCTTCGTTAGTGCCGCCATTACTTCAGCCAGCGCTATTGAATCGATACCAAAATCATTTTCTAAGTGACTGGTTGTATCCAATTGCTCTGGCGCGTATTCCGTTAAGGTTGCAAAAGTCTTGATAGTCACGTTTGTAATAGCGTGGTGCGATTGTGCTTGTTCACTCATGCCGTCGCTCCTTGTGTCTGGTTGTGTTGTAGGGTGTCACACAGCGCGACCATTGCCGCAATCGTGGCGAAATTCCCCGGATGAATATCCTGCATACCAATGTTTAAATTGGTCTGGGCTTTAAGAAAGTCGACAAGATCGAAAATAGCCGCTGAATCAACAATGTTTAGCTCAAACAACGGTGTATCTAATTCAAGCCCATCACGTTCACCATCAAGAAACTGCGTGGCGATAAAGTCCGTTAATTTTTCTTTCAACATAGTGCTTCCTTACGCTGTTTTTTCGCCCAC